>DASSQZ010000190.1:0-12499 GCA_035702105.1 Myxococcales bacterium
CGGGGAGCGGCGCAGATGTTGGCGAGGTCGGTATAGGGCGGCGCGTCGCCGCCGCAGGCGGAGGCGAGCAGGAGCACGAGGGCGAAACGGAAGCTGCGCATCCTGACAGGCTACACGAAGCCGCCCCGGCGGGGGATCCCCCGTGCGCCTGTTCGTCCGGCCGGCGTCGCCTCTCGTCGCCAGGGGGCGCAGTCGGGCGCAGCGTGTGCGCAGCGGCGAAAAATATTCCTTCCACTGCACGACACTGCGGCGGCGGAATTGCTTGGTGCTCAAAGGGATCCGGCGTTAGCCTGACCCCATGCTGAACAGCCTCCGGTACGCCCTGCCCGTCGTCCTCGGGCTCGCCATCTTCAGCGGGCTGAGCTACCTGGTGGTCAGCGCCACCAGCCGCGGCTGGTTCGAGGAGGACGTGCGCCTGCGCGCCGAGCTGGCCCTGCGGGGCGCGCGGGTGGGCGTCTCCGAGAGCTGGGCGCGCGGCGACCGCGCCGGGGTGGAGCGGTTGCTCACCGACATCACCAAGGACGAGCGGGTGCTGGCGGCGGCGGCCTGCGCGCCGGACAGCACGGCCTTCGCGCAGACCAGCGACTTTCCCCAGGGGCTGGGCTGCCGCCGCTTCGCCGCCGTGAGCATGGCGGACGGCAAGCCCCGCGCCTGGAGCGGCGTGGACCGCAGCGGCGGCACCGGCGTCTTCCTCAGCGCGCTGCCCGTCTACACCCCGGCCGGCGTGCCGCTCGGCGTGGTCGGGATCATCCAGGACATGAGCTACATCGAGCACCGCGACCGCGTCACCCGGCGCGCGGCGCTCTGGTTCTTCGGCCTCATGTCGCTCGGGGCGCTGCTGCTCTCCACCGGCATCGCGCGCGCCTCCTTCACCCGGTTCCGCTCCGAGCTGCGCTCGCTGATCAAGGGCGGCCAGGAGGAGCGCCCCGAGTTCCAGCCCCTGCTCCGCGACGTGCGCGAGCTGGCCCTGCAGCTCGCCACCGAGAACCGCGCCGGCGAGGGCGGCCGCGCCTGGACCCCGGACCGGCTGCGCGAAATGCTCCACGAGCACCTGCGCGACGAGAAGCTGGTCATCGTCGCCAACCGCGAGCCGTACATCCACGATCGCGACGCCAGCGGCGCCCTGCGCGTGCTCCATCCCGCGAGCGGCCTGGTCACCGCGCTGGAGCCGGTGATGCACGCGTGCGGCGGCACCTGGGTCGCGCACGGCAGCGGCGCCGCCGACCGCGAGGTCTGCGACCGCAACTCCCACATCCGGGTGCCGCCCGGCGAGGAGTCGTACACCCTGCGCCGCGTCTGGCTCAGCCGCGAGGAGGAGCAGGGCTACTACTACGGCTTCTCCAACGAGGGCCTCTGGCCGCTCTGCCACATCGCCCACGCCCGGCCCAGCTTCCGCGAGGAGGACTTCGAGCACTACCGCCGCGTCAACCTGCGCTTCGCCGAGGCGGTCTGCGAGGAGGTGGATCGCGACGATCCCATCATCCTCATGCAGGACTACCACTTCGCGCTCGCGCCCAAATTCATCCGCGAGCGCCTGCCCCGCGCCGCCATCCTCACCTTCTGGCACATCCCCTGGCCCAACGCCGAGCAGTTCGGCATCTGCCCCTTCCGCGAGGAGATCCTCGAGGGCCTCCTCGGCAGCAGCATCGTGGGCTTCCACGTCCAGGCGCACTGCAACAACTTCATCGAGTCGGTGGACCGGTACCTGGAGACCCGCGTCGACCGCGAGCGCACCGCCATCGTCCACGCGGGCGAGACCACGCTGGTGCGGCCCTACCCCATCTCCATCGAGTGGCCCAATCACTGGGCGGCCGGCACGGCTCCCGCCGACAAGTGCCGCGCCGAGGTGCGCGCCGAGCTGGGCCTCAAGGCCGACGCGCTCATCGGCGTGGGCGTGGACCGCCTCGACTACACCAAGGGCATCGAGGAGCGCCTGCTCGCGGTGGAGCAGTTGCTGGTGCGCTTTCCCCAGTTCCGCGAGCGCTTCACCTTCGTGCAGCTCGCCGCGCCGAGCCGCACCAAGATCGACCGCTACCGCCAGCTCAACGACAGCGTGGAGCAGATCGCCGCGCGCATCAACGCGCGCTTCGGCAACGGCGGCTACCGGCCCATCGTCCTGCACCGCCGCCACCACGAGCCGCCCCGCGTCTTCCAGTTCCTCCGCGCCGCCGACCTCTGCTACGTGAGCAGCCTGCACGACGGCATGAACCTGGTGGCCAAGGAGTTCATCGCCGCCCGCGACGACGAGCGCGGCGTGCTCATCCTCAGCCAGTTCACCGGCGCCGCCCGCGAGCTGTCGGAGGCGCTGATCGTGAATCCATACGACCTCAACCAGGCCAGCTCGGCGCTGGCGGCGGCGCTGACCATGTCGCCCCGCGAGCAGACCGAGCGGATGCGCGCCCTGCGCGCGCTGGTCTCCGAGCTCAACGTCTACCGGTGGGCGGGACGCATGCTCACCGACGCCGCGCGCCTGCGCCAGCGCGACCGGCTCTCGCACCGCCTCGGCGCCGGTCCCACCACCATCGAAGGAGTCGCCTGATGGAATCGATCTTCGCCACCGGAGTGCTGGAGACGCTGGCCGGCTCCGACGCGCTGCTCGCCTTCGACTTCGACGGGACCCTCGCGCCCATCGTCGCCGACCCGGCCCTGGCCGCCATGCGGCCCTCCACCCGCCACCTGCTCGCGCAGGCCGCCCAGCTCTATCCCTGCGCGGTCATCTCCGGCAGGCCGGAGGAGGACGTGCTGCGCCTGCTCGGCGGCGTGACCGTCTGGTACGTGATCGGCAATCGCGCGCTGCAGCCGCCCGACGAGATCGCGCGCCTCTCGGCGCAGGTGGGAGGCTGGCATGCGCGGCTCGGCTCCGCCCTGGCGGGCCTCGCCGGCGTGCACATCGAGGACAAGGGCGTCTCGCTCGCCATCCACTACCGCAACGCCGCCGAGCAGGCGGTGGCGGTGGCCGCCATCCGGCGGGCGGCCGCGGGCCTGAGCGAGGCGCGCCTCATCGCCGGCAAGGACGTCATCAACCTGCTGCCGGTGGGCGGCCCCAACAAGGGGACGGCGCTGGCCCGGGTCAAGGCCCAGCTCGGCTGCGCCTCCGCGCTCTACGTGGGCGACGATCGCACCGACGAGGACGTCTTCGCGCTGCCGCAACTGGTCAGCGTGCGGGTGGGCGCGGCCGAGGACTCCGCGGCGCGGTTCCACCTGAGAAACCAGGAAGAGGTGGACGACCTCCTCGAGCGGCTGGTCTCGCTCCGGCCCCGGCGGGCGCTGCGGCAGGAGTCGATGTGGCGGCCTGCAGGGAGGAGGATGGAATGAAGGACATCCTCTCCCCCGCGGGCCGGCGCGCCCTCGAGGAGCTGGCGTCCGCCAACGTGCTGCTCGGGTTCGACTACGACGGCACGCTCGCGCCCATTGCCGCGCGGCCCGAACAGGCCCGGATGCGGCCCTCGACCCGCGCGCTGCTCCGCGAGGTGAGCGCCCGATATCCCTGCGCCGTGGTGACCGGCCGCTCGCGGCGCGACGTCCTGCCCTTCCTCGACGAGCTTCCGCTCCTGCGCCTGGTGGGCAATCACGGCGCGGAGTGGGAAGGCCCCCCGCCGGCGCTGCCGCGCAGGACCATCGCGCGCTGGCATGCGGAGATGGCCTCCGCCTGCAGGGGCCTTGCGGGCGTGCTGGTGGAGGACAAGACCTGGTCGGTGGCCGTGCACTGGCGGGGCGCCCGCAGGAAGTCGGTGGCCCGGGCGCGCGTCCTCGCCGCGGCCGCCGCGGTGGAAGGCGCGCGCGTCGTGCGGGGCAAGGAGGTGGTGAACCTCGTCCATCCCGCGGCCGCGCACAAGGGAGTGGCGGTGGTGGAAGCCCGCCGCCAGCTCGGCTGCGACGCGGTCATCTACGTCGGCGACGACGTCACCGACGAGGACGTCTTCGCCCTCGGCGAGCCCGGCAGGCTGCTGGCGGTGCGGGTGGGCAGGAGCCGCCGCACGCGGGCAGCGTTCTATCTTTCGACGCAGGCGCAGATCGACGAGCTCCTCGCCACGCTCCTGTCGCTGCGTCCCGGCGCGCGGCGGGCGGCGTCATGAACCGGCCCCAGGCCTTTCCCGTGGCAGAAGGCTCGCTCCCCAGAGGCAGCAGCGTGCTCGAGTTCCTGCGGCTGCTCTGGGCCATCGATCACGGCCTGCAGCAGCACTCGCGGCGCATGACCCGGAACCTGGGAGTCACCGGCGTGCAGCGGCTGGCCATCCGGGTGCTGGGCCGGTATCCGAAGCTGACCCCGGGGCAGCTCGCGGAGCTCCTGCACCTGCACCCGAGCACCGTCACCGGCATCGTCCAGCGCCTGCAGCGCGGCGGATTCGTCCTGCGGCGCATCGACCGCTCCGACCGCCGCCGCTCCCGGCTCGCGCTCACCGCGAAGGGCCGCGCCATCGACGCGCGCCGCGGCGGCACGGTGGAGTCGGAGCTGGAGGCGGCGCTGCAGAAGATCGACCCTGCCTCGCTCTTGACCGCGGAGCAGGTGCTCACCGCCATCGGCGAGCAGCTGGCGAAAACGCCCGCGCGGGGGTGGAACAGGGCTGCGGCAGCCTTGAGTTGACGCGGGTGACGCAGCGAGTTATAGAGTCACCAACGCAGCGCGTTATCACGCTCCGCCAGAGGAGGACTCCATGACGCCCGTCAGCGAAGTGCTCAAGACCACGTTCGATTCCGCACGCACCCGGCTGGTCGGCCTGGAGAAGACCGTCCACAAGCTGGAGAAGAAGGCCCAGGCCTCGCTCCACGACATCCAGGTGAGGTTCGACGGCGCCCCCAAGCGCCTCGAAGGCGCCTGGACCGACCTGACCGCGCGCATCCGCCCCACCCTGGTGTTCGTCACCCGCGCGGAGTTCAAGGAGCTGGCCGAGAAGGTGGACGAGCTGAGCGCCAAGGTCGACAAGCTTTCGCAGGCCCGCCGCGCCCGCACCGTCGCCTGAGCCCCGTCACCGCTCCGCCCAGGGGCGGTTGACCATGTATTCGGGCGTGGCCGTCCGCGAGGCCTGACGCGCGCTGAGCAGGTGGCGGCGCAGCAGCGCCTTGACCGCCGACTGCACCGCGCTCTTCGACAGCCCCGTGCCGTCGGCGAGCTGCTGCAGGCTCTGGTGAACGCTGCGGCGCGCCTCCCCGTGCGTGCGCAGCCAGAGCCACAGGTAGACGGCGAACGCGGACGGCTTCCTGTCGTGCGAGATGAGATCGCGCATCAGGGTTTCGATGACGTAGCCATCGAGGCTCACGGTCCTGGGCATGCGCTATGGTACCTGTAAATATAGTGGTCTGGCGCGCCATTCGAACCTCCTGCCGCGCTTGCTGCTTTACCGGATTTCGCGCGCGCACTATCGGAAGCGGCGGGAGGTCCCATGATCAAGAACGTCGACTTCGTCAGCATCCCCGTCGCCGACCAGAAGCGCGCGCTCGCGTTCTACACCGACAGGCTGGGGTTCACCGTCTTCACCGACCAGCCCTTCAACGAGAAGCAGCGCTGGATCGAGCTGAAGATCGGCGGCGCGCAGACCCGCGTCGTGCTCTTCACTCCCGAGGGCCACGAGAACCGGGTGGGCGGCTTCCAGGCCATGACCTTCAACTGCGACGACGTGGAGCGCACCTACGGCGAGCTGCGCGAGCGGGGCGTGGAGTTCGCGGCGCCGCCCCGCAAGGAGCCTTGGGGCACCATGGCCATCTTCAAGGATTCCGAAGGCAACCAGTTCGTGCTCGCCCAGAAGTAGCGGCGCTGGCCGGCGCGGTGCGGGCGCGCCATACTGGGCTCATGGACACGACCCAGCTCCGCGAGCGCGCCGCCCTCCTCCGGCGCCTGCACGACCGCAGCAGGATCCTGCTGTTGCCCAACGCCTGGGACGTGGCCAGCGCGCGCGTGGTGGAGCAGGCCGGGTTTCCCGCGGTGGCCACCAGCAGCGCCGGCATCGCGGCGGTGCTCGGGTACGCCGACGGAGAGCGTATCTCGCGCGACGAGATGCTGGAGATGGTGGCGCGGATCGCGCGCGCGGTGCGCGTGCCGGTGACGGCCGATCTGGAGGCGGGATACGGCGACGTCGCCGGGACGGTCGCTGCCGCGCTGCGCGCCGGCGCGGTGGGAATGAACCTGGAGGACAGCACGTCCGAAGACGCGCTGGTGGACGTCGCCGCGCAGGTGGAGAGCCTGAAAGCGGCGCGCGCTGCGGCAGATCGCGCCGGCATCCCCTTCGTGATCAACGCCCGCACCGACGTCTACCTGCTCGGCATCGGCGAGAAGCAGGACCGCCTCGCCCATTCGCTGGAGCGCGCCCGCGCCTATCTCGCCGCGGGAGCAGATTGCATCTTCGTGCCCGGAGTGCGCGACGCGGAGACCATCGGCAAGCTGGTGAAGGGCATCGACGGGCCGCTCAACGTGCTGGCCGGGCCCGGCTGCCCCGAGGTGGCGACGCTGTCGGCGCTGGGGGTGGCGCGGGTCAGCGCGGGATCGGGGACCATGCGCGCCGCCCTGACCGCCGGGCTCCGCGCCGCCGAGGAGATGCGCGACCGCGGTACCTATGGCTTCACCGAGGGGATCCTCACCCACGCGCAGGTCAACGCGCTGCTCTCGCGCGCGAAGTAGGGCGCGGCGCCCTCACCGCGCGCAGGTGCGGAAGCCCGCCAGCACGTCGCGGCGGTCCGGCGGATAGAAGTTGCGGAAGGTGTTGCGCAGGAGCCTGCCGCGCGTGGCCCAGCAGCCACCGCGCAAGACCTTGTGGGGCGACTTGAACCAGGGCTGCGAGTATTCCTTGTAGGGATCGGCCACGAATCCGGGGTACGGCGCGAAGTCGCTCGCGGTCCATTCCCAGACGTTGCCCATCATCTGCCTGCAACCGTACGCGCTGTCGCCTTCCGGGTGCGCGGCCACGTCGACGGGGCCGCCGGCGCGCCCGTCGAGGTTGGCGCGCTGTTCGCCGGGCGGGTCGTTGCCCCAGGGAAAGCGGCGCTTCTCCGGCGTGGCCGCGGCCAGCTCCCACTCGGCCTCGCTGGGCAGCCGCCGCCGCGCCCAGGCGCAGAACGCCTGCGCCTCGTGCCAGCTGACGTGGATGACGGGGGCGTTCGGCGCCAGCTCGCGCACCGCTCCGTACCGCCGCTCGCGAAAGCCCGGCTCCCAGTAGACGGGCCGCTCCGCGCCCACCGCTTGCCGCCAGCGCCACCCCTGGGCGGTCCAGTAGCGGCGCTCGCGATAGCCGCCCGCGTCCACGAACTCCGCGTACTGCGCGTTGGTGACCGGCGCCCGGGCAATGCGGAACGGCGCCACCTCCACCGGGTGCGCCCACTTCTCGTTGTCGAAGACGAACGGCTCGTCCTGCGTCGCTCCGAGGAGGAAGCGCGCGCCGGGCACCTCCGCGTCGCCGTCCAGCGTGCCGCGGGCCGCGGGCCGCGCCGCTCCCAGCGACGGCGCGGGATAGCCGAGCGTCTGCCGCGTATAGGTGAACGCCTCGCCGTGCATGTCCTCGTGGAAGAGGGCGAGGCGGTGGAAGTAGAGCGCGCCCGTGTCGAGCGCGGCCAGCGAGCGGTCCAGGGTGGCCTGCAGGTAGCGCAGGGTCGCTGCGCGATCGGGCAGCGGCAGGTCCCAGCGGGTGTCGTGCGCCACCCTGGCGGAGTCGTAGAGCGCATCGGCGGAGGCGATCTGCGACGGGCGGCCGTGCGGGTGGCGCAGGGTCCAGTACTCCTGGAACCAGGCGACGTGCCCCACCTCCCAGAGGATGGGGTTCACGATCGGCAGGCGGGGACCCATCCACTGCGCATCGTCGAGATCGCGCACGAGCAGGAGGGTGCGTTCGCGCGCGTCAAGGAGCTCTCGTGCCAGTGGATCCACGCGGCCCGCGAGCATAGTCTGCGCCGCCGTGCGTGTCGCGTTGATCTGCCCTGCCCCGCCGGGCTCGAGGCTGGGTAACCGCATCACGGCCCTGCGGTGGCAAAGCATGCTGCGCGAGCTGGGACACGAGGCGTCCATCGCCGGAAGCGGGAGCGGAAGCGCGGGCCGCCCGGACGCGGTGATCGCGCTCCACGCGCGCAAGTCCGCGGGGGCGGTGCGCGCCTCGCGGCAGCTGCACCCCGAGCGCCCGGTGGTGGTGGCCCTGACCGGCACCGACCTGTACCGCGACATCCACCACGATCGCGCCGCACAGGAGTCGCTGGAGCTGGCCGACCTGCTCATCGTGCTGCATCCCGCAGGCGCCGCGGAGCTGCCGGCGCGGCTGCGCTCCAAGGTCCGGGTGGTGCCCCAGTCGGCGCCGCCCCCCCGCCGCAAGGCCGCGCCCTCGCCGCGCTGGTTCGAGGTGGCGGTGGTGGGACACCTGCGCAGGGAGAAGGACCCGCTGCGCGCAGCCATGGCCGCGCGCCTCTTGCCCGCGTCGTCGCGGATCCGGGTCATCCATGCGGGCCGCGCGCTCACCGGCGGGCTGCGCCGCGCCGCCCTGGCGGAGCAGCGGCAGAACCCGCGCTACCGCTGGCTGGGCGAGCTGCCGCGCTGGCAGGCCCGGGCGCTGATCGGCCGCGCGCGGCTGCTCGCGCTCACCTCGGAGATGGAGGGCGGCGCCAACGTGGTGTCGGAGGCGGTGGCCGCGGGCACTCCGGTCCTCGCCTCGCGCATCCCGAGCATGGAGGCCATCTTCGGGCGCGCCTATCCCGGCCTCTTTCCCTTCGGTTCCACCCGCGCCCTGGCCGCCCTGCTCTCGCGGGCGGAGGGCGACCCGGCCTTCCTGGCGGAGCTGGCCGCGCGCAGCCGCGCCCTGCGGCCGGCGCTTTCGCCCTCGCGGGAAAAGGCGGCGCTGCGCGGCCTGGTGGCGGAGCTTCGCAGGAAAAGGAGCAGGGGATGAATGCCGACGTGATCGTGATCGGAAGCGGGCAGGCCGGAGTGCCGCTGGCGGCGAGGCTCGCGGCCGCCGGCAGGACCGTGATCCTGGCCGAGCGCAAGAACCTGGGCGGCACCTGCGTCAACGTCGGCTGCACGCCGACCAAGACGATGATCGCGAGCGCCCGGGCCGCTCACGTCGCGCGCACCTGCGCCCGGCTGGGGGTGCGCGCGGGCGAGGTCTCGGTGGACCTGCCCCGGGTGGTGGACCGCAAGGACCAGATCGTCGCGCAGTGGCGCGAGGGAGTGGCCCGGCGGCTGAAGGCCGATCGGCTCACGCTGGTCCACGGCCAGGCGCGCTTCGTCGGGCCGCGCCAGGTCGAGGTCGGCGGCCAGGTCCACGGCGCCGACGTGGTCATCATCAACGCGGGCGCGCGGCCGGTGGTGCCGAAGGTGCCGGGGCTCGACGCCGTTCCCTTCCTCGACAACGGCACGCTGCTGCAGCTGCGCGAGCTGCCCTCGCACCTGCTGGTCATGGGCGGCGGGTACATCGGCTGCGAATTCGGGCAGATGTTCCGGCGATTCGGCGCGCGCGTCACCCTCGCCGACCAGAACCCCCACCTCCTGTCGCGCGAGGACCCGGAGATCTCCTCCGCGCTGGAGGCGGCGTTCCGGAGCGAGGGCATCGGGCTCGAGCTCGGCGCCAGGGTGGCGGGCGTGTCGGGGAGCGCGGGGGACGTGCGCCTGCGGCTGGAAGGCGGCAAGGAGCTGCGCGGGTCGCACCTGCTCGTCGCCGTCGGCCGCCGGCCGAACACCGACGACCTGGGCTGCGACAGGGCCGGCGTCGAGCTCGACGACCGGGGTTCGGTGGTGGCGGACGACCGGTACCGCACCAGCGCCGAGGGCGTGTACGCGGTGGGCGACGTCCTCGGATTTCCCCAGTTCACGCACACGAGCTGGGACGATCACCGCCGGCTCTTCGACATCCTCCTGGGCAGGTCGCAGCGGGGCCGCTCCGGCCGCCACGTCCCCTACACGGCGTTCACCGATCCGCAAGTCGCCGGCGTGGGCCTCACCGAGAACGACGCCAGGAAGCAGGGCCTCGCCTGCGAGGTCGCGACCCTGCCCTTCGCCAGCATCGCCCGGGCCCAGGAGGTGGACGAGAAGGCGGGCCTGATGAAGGTGTTGATCGACCCGGAGACCGAGCGCGTGCTCGGGGCGCGCATCGTGGGCGCCGAGGCGGGCGAGCTGATCCACGTCTTCGTCGCGCTGATGCAGGCCGGCGCCTCCGCTCGCGCCATCGTGGACATGGAGGCGGTGCACCCCACCTTCGCCGAGGGCGTACAGTCGCTGGTGATGAAGCTGGACCGGTTCGCGCTGCGCTGAAACGGCGGCGCGCTCCGCCGGCTTTTCACCAGTGGACAGACGGTCGGCCCGCCGCGCTGCGCGAATTGTCAGCCGTCGATCGAAACGCGAGCGCCCGCTTGTCAGCCCGCCGGACCGTGAGCACCATTTTTCCCCAAGGAGCGAGCCCGCGCGAGGGGACCCCCCGGCCTTTCGCGGAGCGGGCAGTGATTGGGAATGTCCGCGAACGAACTGTCCCTTGCCCCAGGCACAGCAGAACCCAGGCTGATCGTCGGGATCGGAGCGTCCGCGGGAGGGCTCGAGCCGCTGGAGCGCTTCTTCGCCGCCATGCCGGCGGACACCGGAATGGCTTTCGTGGTGCTGCAGCACCTCTCCCCGGACTTCGAGAGCCGGATGGACGAGCTGCTCGGCAGGCAGACGCGCCTTCGCATCCACAAGGTGACCGACGGCATCGAGGTGGGGCCCGACCAGATCTACCTGATCCCCCCCAAGAAGGAGATGATCATCGCCGGCGGGAAGCTGCTCCTCACCGACAAGGACGACTCGCGCGGCTTCAGCCTGCCCATCGACCATTTCTTCCGATCGCTCGCGCACGAGGCCGGCAGGCGGGCCGTCGCAATCGTCCTCTCCGGCGCCGGCAGCGACGGGTCGCGGGGCATCCGCGACGTGCGCGAGAACGGCGGCCTCGTGCTCTGCCAGGTTCCCGAGACGGCGCGCTTCCAGGGCATGCCGCTGTCGGCCAAGCAGACCGGCGCGGTGGAGGCCTTCCTGCCGCCGGAGCAGATGCCCGCCGCCATCCTCGCCTACCTCAACGACCCGGCCCGCTCGTCGGAGGCGGCGGACCGCGAGACGGTGCCCTCCGGCGCCGCCATGGAAGAGGTCATCCGTCTCCTGCGCGCCGAGTACGGCATCGACTTCAACCACTACAAGCCCAGCACCGTCATCCGCCGCATCGAGCGGCGCCTGGGGCTCTGCAACCAGCTCGACGTGGCCGCCTACGCGCGCCTTCTCGCCACCGACGCCGGCGAGCTGAACGCGCTCTACCGCGACCTGCTCATCGGCGTGACCCGCTTCTTCCGCGACGTGGAGGCCTTCGAGCTGGTGGAGAAGCAGGTGATTCCGGCCATCCTCGCGGCCACCCCTCCCAGGGAGGAGATCCGGGTCTGGGTGGCGGGCTGCGCCACCGGCGAGGAGGCGTACTCCCTCGCCATCCTCTTCCACGAGCAGCTGGAGGCGGCGCGGCGGCCGCTCAACCTCAAGATCTTCGCCACCGACGTGCACCGGCATTCGCTCGACGTGGCCAGCGCCGGCGTCTACAGCGAGGAGGCCCTCACCGAGGTGACGCCCGCGCGCCGCGAGCGCTACTTCGTGCGCGACGACCACCGCTACCGCGTGGCCAAGGACCTGCGCCAGCTCATCGTCTTCGCCCGGCACAACGTCATCACCGACGCGCCCTTCACCCGCCTCGACCTGGTCAGCTGCCGCAACCTGCTCATCTACTTCCAGCCGCTGGCGCAGAAGAAGGCGCTCTCGCTCTTCCACTTCGGCATGAAGACGGGAGGCACGCTGCTGCTCGGCCCGAGCGAGACGCCGGGCGAGATCGGCGACGAGTTCGACACCCTCGACGCCCACTGGCGCGTGTACCGCAAGCGCCGCGACGCGCGGCTGCCCGACATCCGGCTCACGCTCAGCTCGCTGCCGCCCGCGGCGCCCTCCCGGCCGTTGTTCAGCGGCGCGCAGGGCGTGCCCGGGCTCCTCGGCGTCTACGATCAGCTGCTCGCGCGGGTGATGCCGGCGAGCGTCCTGCTCGACGAGCACTACCAGCTCGTCCACAGCTTCGGCGGCGCGGAGAAGCTCTTGCACGTGCGCCCCGGCCGCCCCTCCAACAACGTCCTCGACATGGTGGAGGAGGGCCTCAAGCCCGCGCTGCTGGGAGCCCTGCAGCACGCCTACAAGGAGCGCAAGACGGTGCGGCTCTCCGGCGTGCCGGTGCGCGGCGCGGACGGGGACCAGGAATACCGCCTCTCCATCGATCCGGTGGTGGCGGCGCCCGGCGCGGTGCCGCACTTCCTCGTCTCCTTCGAGAGCAAGGGGCCGCTGAAGCCCGCCCCGGAGGGAGCCGCCGCGCTCGACGTACCCTCCGCCTCCCGCGACTACGTGGCGGCGCTGGAGAGCGAGCTGCGCTTCACCAAGGAGAGCCTGCAGGCCACCATCGAGGAGCTGGAGACCTCCAACGAGGAGCTGCAGGCCACCAACGAGGAGCTGGTGGCCTCGAACGAGGAGCTGCAGAGCACCAACGAGGAG
>DASSQZ010000191.1:0-45800 GCA_035702105.1 Myxococcales bacterium
CCATCGAGACCGTGTAGGAGAGGACCGTGATCCAGGCAATGAGCATGATCGCGGGCCCGAGGTACTTCCGGATGTAGTTCATACGGCTTTCCTTTTCAAATGTGTGCTGCAGGCTCAACGACGATCGCGAATGATTGCTCGCCATTGCGGTTCCTCCTTTCGGTGGATTCAGGGCAGATCTCTCCGGCTGCGCGTAGCGTCGCGCCGTCTCTGGCTGCTCGACCTGCCGAATCAAGGCAAGGTCAATGGCGCTCGTGTCGCGATGTCGGGTTCGCCGGCGCCGGGAGCGCGATGGGGAGATCCAGGTACGAGCTCGCGAGCCACCTGACCCGCAGCGGCTCGCCTGCGTCCTCTGCCAGGCTTTGATCGCTGACTTCGCGCGCGCTGCCGTAATTGATTTGCCGGCCCAGCTCCTTGAGGACCCGCAGCACCGCCACGACGCGATCCCCGGGCTGCAGCAGGTGGCTCATCAGCCTCATCCCCCGGAAATCCACCGAGGAGCCGCGCACCCGGCCCCACCAGGGAGCGAGCGCGAAGTATTGGCCCGACCTGCTCAAGGCATAGAGGTCGATCTGGCAGTCCAGGCTCTGCTTGTTGGTCTGGAAGTCGAGATGCCCCGCGAGCAGGCCGCTGATCTCGGTGGCCACCTCGAACGGCGCCGTCTCGAAGAGGACGCCGTTGCGGGTCTCGATGGCCTTGTCCAGGTACTTGCCGCCGGGAACGGCGCGATCGACGTCGCCGCGTTCGCGATAGTCGACGGCGATCTCGCGAGCGCGACCGAGCTTCAGCCGCAAGGACGATCGCGCCATGGCCTTCAGCGACGGCGCGTGCTTCCACCGGTTGGCGCCCGTGACCTCGTAGTTGACCCTGTCCGCGATCAGCGCCGGCCGCGGCTTGCCCTTGAAGACGTGATCGAACCACTGGTAGCGGAGCTCTTCGAGGTCGATCCTGGCAGCCGGGTCGAGCGGGTATCCGTCGATCTCCTCCTCGTGCCGTCCGTTCAGGCGGAGCGTGCCGTGCTGCGCCTCGCCGTGGTCCCAGGGCCCGACGACGAGATAGTGCCGGGCGGCGGGGCGATACCTGTAATGCTGCTCGAAATAATAGGTCGCTGCGCCCGGCCCGCCGGAGTAGTAGCCCGCCGTCTGCAGGATCGGGATGTCGATGCGCGCGAACTCCTCGCGCCAGGGAATCATCGCCTGCCAGAACGAATCGTACTCCGGGTGGGCGATCCAGCTCTCGAAGACGGGATTGGGCTTTCCGTCGAT
The DNA here is from genome assembly GCA_035702105.1 of Myxococcales bacterium. Classification (GTDB taxonomy): domain Bacteria; phylum Myxococcota; class Myxococcia; order Myxococcales; family 40CM-4-68-19; genus 40CM-4-68-19. Next base: position 1,266 of record DASSQZ010000191.1, read on the forward strand.
CGCGGGCAGGTCGCGATAGCGGCGTCCGCTCAGGTAATACTCCCTGTCGAGGCGCTGCCAGCGCTCGCGGTCATTGTAGATGGCATTGTCCAGCCACTTGCCGTCGGTGGTGAAGAAGGGCCAGGGATAGACGAAGTTCCAGAAGATGCCGTTCTCCATCGGCACGTCGATCCCCGGCCCCACGGGCGCGCCCACCGCGATGGTCTTGAGCGCCTTCGGCATCCGTTTCGCCGCCGCCCAGGCCGCGCCGCCCGAATAGCTGCCGCCGAACATGCCGACGCGGCCGTCGCTCCAGGGCTGCCGCGCGATCCAGTCGATGGCGGCCACCGCGTCGTCGGGATTGGTTGCGTAGGGAACGGGCTGGCCTTCGCCGCAGCCCTTGCCGCGGACGAGCGCAACGACCGCCGCGTATCCGTGCGATGCGGCCATGCGCGCGCTGAAGGCCAGGAGCGTGTCCCAGTCGGCGTAGATGGTCAGCTCGAGCAGGGTGGCGAGCCTGGCCGGCGCCTTTCTCGGCCGCACCACCAGGCCGCAGAGCGGGCCGATCTGTACGTCCTTCTCGATGACGTAGCGGCGCGCGTCGTCCTCGGCCACCAGGGCGGGCTGATCGCGGATCGCCCGCACGGCGTAGGCGGCGGCCACGTCGTCCAGCGAGCCCACCACCTCGCGAAAGGCCTGCGCGTACGGCTTTCCCGCGGCAGTCTGGCGTTCGATCTCCTTCGGAACCTCGAACCAGGCCAGGGCCAGGAGGAGCGCCAGCATCGGGAACTCCATAGCACCCCGCGGGCGCGACGGCGCAACCCTTTCAGGATCCGAAGCCGTTGCGGACTCCGCGGCCGCACAGGCCGGAAATCTGGCCTGTTGATGCAGGCATGCGCGCTGCACGCCGCAGCCTGGGAGGTCCGCCATGCCTGCAATGCTGCTCGCGGCGCTGCTCCTCGCGGCACCGAAGACGATGACCTTGATCCACGTCAACGACACCCACTCGCACGTCGACGCGATGGGACCGAAAGATGCTTCCCTCGACGGAACGGTGGGCGGCCTCTGGAAGGCGGCTTCCGTCATCGGGCCCCTGCGCGCCGCCCCGGGCACCGCGCTCGTGCACGCGGGCGACCTGTTCCATGGCGACCTCTTCTTCCAAGCGTACTACGGGGTCGCCGAGATGACGATCCTGCGCGAGCTGGGCCTCGATGCCATGGCGCTCGGCAACCACGAGTTCGAGTGGGGGCCGGGCGCGCTCTACATGGCGGCGGACGCGACCTGGGGCGGCTACCCGTCGCCGCTGCTCAGCGCGAACCTGGACTTCAGCGGGTGCGCGGCCGATCCGGTCTCGTGCTCCCTCCAGGACTATGTGCACCCGTCGCTCATCAAGGACGTGGGCGGCGTGCAGGTGGGGTTCTTCGCGCTCACCACGCCGTACGACCCGATCGCGCAGCCGGCGCCGCTGGTCCTGCAGGGGATCGACGATCCGGCGGTGCTCGCCAACATCGCCTGGAACACTGCGCTGGCGCTGCGGGCGCAAGGCGCGCAGGTGGTGGTGCTGCTCTCGCACCTGGGCCTCGACCTCGACCGGCAGCTGATCATCGCTTCCGGCGCCCCCATCGACGTCATCATCGGAGCGCACGATCACGCGGTGCAGCCCCCGGTCGCCATCGATCGCCCCGGCGGCGGCAAGACCATCCTCGCCGAGGCGGGCGACTACTACCGGTACGTGGGGCAGATCGTGCTCAGCGTCGGCGACGACGGCTCGGTCTCGCTCGCGGGCGGCGGGCTGATTCCCATCGACGCGAGCGTCCCGCGCGCGCCCGACCCGGTCGCCTCGATGGTGCAGTCGTTCGAGGCGGGAATCGTGGCCATGTACGGGGACGTCTTCCACACGGCGATCGCGACGGCGGCCGCCGACTTTCCGAACCACTGGGATCCGGCCGCCAAGGCGCGCGACACCGCCGCCGGCAACCTCGTCACCGACATCTACCGGCGCCACACCGGAACCGACCTCGCCATGGAGGCGATGGGACTTCAGGAAGGCACGCTGGTGGCCGGCCCGATCGTCGGCGACGACGTCTTCCGGCTCATGCCCTACGGCCCGCCCCCGCTCGGGTATCCGCTCGTCAAGATGCACCTGACGGGCGCGGCGCTGCTGCAGGGCCTCGAGCTCGGCGTTTCGTTGATGTTGGGCACCGACGCGTTCATGCAGGTGTCGGGAATGCGCTTCGAATACGACTCCTGCGCGCCCATGTTCCAGCGGGTGCGCGCCGGGAGCGTGCGCATCGGCGGGCACCGGCTCGACCCCGCGGCGGTGTACTCGGTGACCGTCAACGAGTTCCTGAAGCTGGTGCTGCCGGCCTTCGGGGTGGAGATCCTCGACGCCGAGGTGCTGCCGGACCTCGTCTACACCGTGCTGCGCGACGAGATCGCGCGCCGCGGCACCATCGAGCCGGCGGTCCAGAACCGCATCCGCGACCTCGGCTGGAAGGGGTGCAACTGAGAGTCCGCGGGCAGTAAGCCTCGCGCGACGCGCGTCGCCGTTCAGCCACGGCCGCCACGGTGCCGTCGACGTGGCCGATCTGCAACGGATGGAACTTGGAGAGACCCTGGGTGAATCAGCGCAGCTTCTTCTGCTGGGAATGGAGCCAGAGCAGGGCGTCGAGCGGGGTGGTCCGGGAAAGGTCGAGGGCGCGGAGCGCTTCCTCCACTTCGGAGGGCGGAGCGGGAGGGGGCGGCGGCGCCTCGAACAGTCCGAGCTGGGCGCGCTTGTTGCGGCGTGGGCCCGCCAGGGCCGGCCGGCCGGTCTCGTCCAGTTCCTGCGCCTCGAGGTTGCCGAGGATCTCCCGCGCCCTCTTCAGCACGCTCTCCGGCAGGCCGGCCAGCTTCGCCACCTGGATGCCGTAGCTGCGCGACGCGGCGCCCGCCACGATCTTGCGCAGGAAGACCACGCTGCCGTCCACCTCGGTGACCGCCATGGTGAGGTTCACCGCCCGCGGCTTCTCGCGGGCCAGGTCGCAGAGCTCGTGGTAATGGGTTGCGAACAGCGTGCGCGCCCCGACCACGTCGTGGAGGTGCTCGGCGATGGCCCACGCCAGCGCGAGGCCGTCGAAGGTGGAAGTCCCCCTCCCCACCTCGTCCAGCACCAATAGCGAGCGCGGGGTGGCCTGGTTGAGGATGCGCGCGCACTCCGCCATCTCCACCATGAAGGTGCTCTGGCCGCGGGCCAGGTCGTCGGCGGCGCCCACGCGGGTGAAAAGCCGATCGACCACGCCGATGCGCGCCCGCGTCGCCGGCACGAACGACCCGGTCTGCGCCAGGATCGCGATCAGCGCCACCTGCCGCATGGCCGTGCTCTTTCCCGCCATGTTCGGGCCGGTGAGGACGATGAGCCGCTTCTCGGCGTCGAGGAGCACGTCGTTGGGCACGAAGGGGCCCTCGCCCGACTGCGAGAGCGCCCGCTCCACTACCGGATGCCGCCCGCCGGCGATCTCGATCACCTCGCTGTCGTCGACCAGCGGCCGCACCCAGCCGGATTCCGCCGCCACCCGCGCCAGCGAAAGCAGCGCATCCGCTTCCGCCGCGGCCTCGGCGCAGGCGCGCAGGCCGGCGCTGCGGGCCAGCACCGCCTGGCGCAGCTCCTCGAAGATCTGCTGCTCCAGCGCGCCGCGGCGCTCCTCGGCGGAGAGGACGCGCGCCTCGTGCTCGGAGAGACCCGGCGTGACGAACCGCTCCGCGCCCACCGTGCTGGAGCGCCGCTGGTAGTCCGCCGGCACCAGGTGCAGGTTGGGCTTGGTCACCTCGATGTAGAAGCCGAAGATCTTGTTGTAGCGGACCTTCAACGACGCGATGCCGGTGCGCAGGCGCTCCGCCGCCTCCATCGCCGCGATGGCGGCGCGGCCGCCGTGCGCGAGATCGGTGAGCTGGTCGAGCTCGGGGCGGAAGCCGGGCCGCACGAAGCCCGGCTCGCGGCCTGCAGGCACCTCGTCGACCAGCGCGCGCTCCAACGCATCGGCCAGGTCCACCAGCGCCCGCAAGGGCGGCGCGAGCCCCGACAGCAGGGGCGAGGAGCAGCCCGCGAGCCGCGCCGCCAGCTCCGGCATCTCCCGCAACGACGCGCGCAGTCCGGCGAGGTCGCGCGGCGCGCCCTGCCCCACCGCCAGCCGCCCCAAAAGCCGCTCCACGTCGAGCATCGAGCGCAGCCGCGCCGAGATCTCCTCCCGCAGCACCGAGGCCTGCGACAGCTCCTCCACCGCGTCCTGCCGGGCGCGGATCTCGTCGAGCCCGAGCAGCGGCGCCGAGAGCCAGCGCGCGAGCAGCCGCGCTCCCGCCGAGGTCAGGGTACGGTCCACCACCGACAGGAGCGTGCCGGTCTTGCGACCGTCCGGGCCGCGGAACAATTCCAGGTTCTGCACCGCGCCCGGATCGAGCACGAGCTGCCGCTCCGGCTGCGCCACCGAGATGCGCACCACGTGCCGCGCCGCCGACCGCTGCGTCTCCTGAAGGTACGCGAGCGCCTCCGCGGAGGCCTGGGCGGCGAGCGCGTCGCGGAGCCCGAAACCGTCGAGCGTGGCGACGCCCAGGTGCCGCCTGAGGAGCTGCTCGGCTCCCGCGCGGTCGCGATAGCTCCGCTCCTCGAGCCGCGCCCCGAAGCTGGCGCGTCGCACCGCGTCCAGGGAAGGGAATCCCTCCTGCACCAGCACCTCGCGCGGCCGCACCCGGGAAAGCTCGTCCAGCGCAGCCTGCAGCGTGCCGCGGGGAAGCGCCCGCAATTCGCCGGTGGATGCGTCGAGCAGCGCCACCGCCGCCTCGTCGCCGGCCGCGGCGAGCGCCGCAAGCCAGAGCGGCTCGCGCGCGTCGAGCGCGTCCTCGTCCACCAGCGTTCCCGGCGTGACCAGGCGCACGATCTCGCGCTTGACCAGCTGCTTGCCCGGCCCGGGCACCTCCATCTGATCGCAGATGGCCACCTTGTGCCCGGCCGCCACCAGCCTCGCCACGTAGGCGCGCGCCGCGTGGTGGGGCACGCCGGCCATCGGCACCCGGTCGTCGCCCTTGGCCCGCGAGGTCAGCGTGATGCCCAGCACCTGCGCGGCGATGCGCGCATCCTCGTAGAAGAGCTCGTAGAAGTCGCCCAGCCGGAAGAAGAGCAGCGCGTCGCGCGCCTGCGCCTTCGCCTCGTGATATTGGCGCAGCATCGGCGTGGCCGCCGCTTCCGCCGCAGGCACCTGTGAAACGGGCTCCGCCACCGGGTCACAGATACCACGAGGGGCCCCGGCTTCCGCGACGATGAAATGTTCCCGACCCGCCGACGTTGTGAATCGCCGGATGCGCGCTCTCGCCCCGGCGCTGCTGGTCCTGGCGCTGCCGGTTTCCGCGGCCGGACCTGCCGCGCCCGCGAAGGAACTTCCGCCCGAATCGTCCTACGTGCGCACCGCCCACGCCGCGCGCCGCACCGGCGGCCCCATCGTCGTGGACGGCCGCATGGACGAGCCGGCCTGGCAGGCGGCCCCGCTGGAGGACGACTTCACCCAGGTCAACCCCGACGAGGGCCGGCCGGCGAGCGTCCACACCGCCTTCCGCGTCCTCTGGGATGACGAGTACCTCTACTTCGGCGCCATCTGCGACGATCCCGAGCCGCCCACCCGGACGCTGAGCCGCCGCGACCGCTTCATCGAGGGCGACACCGTGCAGTTCGACCTCGACACAACGCTCGACCGCCGCACCGCCTATCACTTCCAGGTCTTCGCCGCCGGACAGCAGCTCGACGCGCTCCACTTCAACGACACCGAGTTCACCACCGACTGGGACGCCGCCTGGGAGTCGAAGGTGGCGACCACCGATCGCGGCTGGTCGGTGGAGATGAAGATCCCCCTGCGCGTGATGCGCATTCCCGAGGGCGCGACGGTGATGGGCTTCAACGTCTACCGCGTCCTCTCGCGGAGGCATGAGGAGGACCAGTGGCGCTACCGGCCCAACGGCCGGCCCGGCGACATCAGCCGCCTCGGCCTGCTCGACGGGCTGCAGGGCATCCACCCCGTCCGCGCGCTGGAGCTGCGGCCCTACCTGGGCCTCAAGGGGCTGCGCAGCACGCCTGCCTACGCCACGCCGCGGGGAGAGCTGGGGAGCTGCGCAACCGTCGGGTTCGACCCGCAGCGCCAGGGCGGAATCTGCGCCGGCCTCGACCTCCGCTACAACCTCGCCAGCGATCTCGCGCTGGTGGGCACCATCAACCCCGACTTCGGTCAGGTGGAAGCCGACCAGCGCGTGCTCAACCTCACCACCTTCGAGACCTTCTTTCCCGAGAAGCGCCCCTTCTTCCTCGAGGGGCTGGACCTCTTCCAGCCCGCGCTGCGCGTGGACGTGGGCGGCCCCTACGGCGGCAACGCGTACCAGATCTTCTACTCGCGGCGCATCGGCCGCGGAACGCCCACCGCCGACGACATCGGGCTGGACTCGAACACCCAGAAGCTCGTCTACCAGCAGCCCAGCGTGCCGGTGCTGAGCGCGGCCAAGGTGACCGGCACCATCGGCGCGACCAGCGTGGGGCTCCTCACCGCGCTGGAGCCGCGCGTCTCGGCGCAGGTGCTGGAGAACGGCCGCGTCGACGACCTGCGCACGGTGGAGGCGCGCCACGACGCGGTGGCGCGCGTGCGCGCTCCTTTGGGAGACAACGCGCTCCTCGGCGTCACCGGGACCGCGCTCGATCCCATGTTCGTCTCACCCTCGCTCGGCCTCACGCACCGGCACGCGCACGTCGGCGAAGGCGACCTCACGCTCTTCACCCAGGACCGCAGCCTGGAGACCACCGTGCAGGCGGCGGGGTCGCACCTGACCGGCAACGCCGTCGAGACGCTGCCCGACGGCACCTTGCGCGGCCCCACCGCGAGCGGCTTCGCCGGCTCGGGGAAGATCAAGTACCTGAGCGAGCACTGGTTCACGGCGCTGTTCGGCGACCTGCTCACGCCCAACTTCAGCGTCAACGACCTCGGGTTCATGCCGCGCGCCAACCTCGCCCGCGTCATCGGCTACGTGGGCTGGCGCGACCCGCATCCGGGCCCGCTCTGGCAATCGGCGCAGCTCATCCTCGCCGCCCGCGAGATCCGCGACGCGCCCTTCGACCTGCGGCTGGACCGCGACGCCATCGTCGAGTTCTGGTTCAACAGCAACTCCTTCTGGTTCGTGGACACCGGCGCCATCGTGCAGGCCCCCTTCGTCGACGATCGCGAGCTGCAGGACGGCACTCCCATCGAGCGGCAGTCGGCGGGCGCCTGGTTCGGGTTCATCAGCACCGACCCGCGCAAGCGGCTGCAGCTCCAGCTCTCCTGGACCGAGGGGCGCTCCTGGCCGCGCTTCGAGCGGCAGAACCAGCTCGAGACCACGCTGGTGTTCCGGCCGCTTCCGCAGCTCGACGGCAGCCTCGACCTTGCCTACAACGAGAACTCGGGCACCATCCGCCAGGTCCGCACCGCCACCGTCCCGGGGACCGGCAGCGAGCTGGATCCCTCGGTCGCGACGCGCGGGCCGAGGACGTACCTGCTCTCGCCACAGCAGGCGCGCAGCGTCAGCGCAACGCTGCGCGCGACGTACGCGTTCACGCCGCACCTCACCTTGCAGACGTACGCGCAGCTCTTCAGCGCGGGCATCTCCTACGGGCGCCTCCTGCGCGCGCAGGTGAACGAGCCCATCCGGCGCACGGTGCGGCTGGACGAGCTGCAGCCGGCCACCGCAGCCGACCGGCCGGCGTCCAGCTACGACGACCGGCAGGCGGCCCTGAACGTGAACCTGATCCTGCGCTGGGAGTGGCGCACCGGCTCCACCTTCTACCTGGTCTACGCGCACCAGAGCTCGGCCGACGTGACGCCGGTGTTGCCCTCCCGCCTCGACCTCGGCGCCGAGCTGGGCACGCTCTCTTCCGCCGGCGTCACCCACGGGGACACCATCCTCGTGAAGATGGATCTGCTCTCCGCGCTGTGAGAGAAGCGAGGCGTGATTCAGGCCGTCCAGGATCTGCGCCGCCTGCGCGAGATCAGCGCGGTGGTGGTGCGCCACGGGTTCGGCGAGCTCTGGGACCGGGCGCGCATCTGGGACGTGCTCGGAAGGCGCGAGGATCAGGGCCCGGTGCGCGAGGCGGCGCGGGCCACCACCGCGCGCAGGTTCCGCGACACCCTGGCCGAGCTGGGGCCCACCTTCATCAAGCTCGGCCAGATCCTCTCCGCGCGCCCCGACATCCTGCCCGCGGACTTCATCGCCGAGCTGTCGCAACTGCAAGACCGCGCCGCGCCCATGCCGGTGTCGCTGGTGTTCAAGCTCATCGAAGAGGGCCTGGGCCGGCCTGCCGAGCAGCTCTTCGCCTCCGTCGATCCCGAGCCGATGGCCAGCGCCTCCATCGCCCAGGTGCACCGCGCCCGCCTCAAGGATGGCGAGGACGTGGTGGTGAAGGTGCAGCGGCCCGGCATCGAGGAGCAGATCCGCAGCGACACCGACCTGCTCTTCTACCTGGCGCGCTTCCTCGAGGGCGTCATCGAGGAGACCGGCATCTACACGCCCACCGGCATCGTGAGCGAGTTCCGCGCCGCCATGCTGCTGGAGCTGGACTTCGAGAACGAGGCCCGCAACATCGAGGAGTTCGCCCGCAACCACGCCGAGCGGCCCAACGTGGTGATCCCCCGGCTCTACCGGGAGCTCTCCTGCCGCACCGTCATCACCATGCAGGAGCTGAAGGGCAAGAAGCTCAACGCCGTGCTGGAAGACCCGGACGCCGCCGGGGTGGACCGCAAGCTGCTGGCGCGCAACGTGCTGGAGGCGAGCTTCCACCAGCTCTTCACCGACGGCCTCTTCCACGGCGACCCGCACCCGGGAAACGTCATCGTGATGGAGGGCAATCGCATCGGCCTGCTCGACTTCGGGCTGGTGGGCCGCCTCTCCCGGCAGATGCAGGAGTCCATCGTCCTCTTCGTGCTCGCCATCGTGCTGCGCGACCCGGACACGGTGGCCCGGCTGCTCTACAAGGTGGGCGCGCCCGACGAGCGCATCAACCTGAACCAGTTCCGCCAGCAGATCCACGACCTGCTCGACCGCTACATGGGGCTCAAGCTCTCCGAGGTGGACTCCGGGGTGCTGATGAGCGAGCTCGTCGATCTGGCGATGAAGTACCGGATCAAGATTCCCAAGGAGTACGCGGTGCTCTCCAAGGCCGCCGCCACCACCGAGGGAATCGTCCGCCAGCTCGACCCCGACCTCGACGTGGGCGAGGCCGCCCTGCCCTACGCCAAGCAGCTCCTCTACGACCGCTACAACCCCGGATCGATGAGCGGGGGCGCGCTGCGGATGCTGCTCCAGCTCCAGGGCTTCCTCCAGGACACGCCCCAGCAGCTCGCGCAGATCCTCATGGACCTGGAGGGCGGCAAGTTCAACGTCAACATCCGCAACGAGGAGCTGTCGCGCCTCAACAGCAACGTGAAGGCGCTCGGGATCCTGCTCTTCTCCGGGATGATCGCCGCCAGCCTGATCGTGGGCGCGTTCTCGCTGGTGGGCCGCGCATCGAACGGCGCGGGCAGCACGGTCTGGCCGGTGCCGGCGCTGGTGGGGCTGGCGCTCTCCGCCATGCTCTTCGGCGCCGCGGTCACCTGGACGCTGCTGGCGGGACGGCTGAAGAAGATCAGCGTGCGCCGCTTCTTCAAGTGAGGGCTGCCCGGGCGGGCGCCGGCGCCTCGCGGCGGTTCACCCTGCGACGCGCGCCTCCGGGCGCAGCGAAAGGAGCAAGGCGAGCGCGACCACCGCCAGCGCTCCTGCGCAGCCGAAGGCCAGCTCCGGCCCGCCGCGCTCCCAGAGCGCGCCCGCGAGGAGCGAGGCGGGAAGATACATCACGCCGGTGATCAACCCGTACAGTCCCATTGCGGTGGCGCGCGCGCCGGCGGGAACCAGGTCGGAGATGAAGGCCTTCGTCTGTCCCTCGTCGATCGAGTAGAAGCAGCCGTGGAGCAGGAAGAGCCCCACCACCGCGCCCTTCGATTGCGCCAATGCCAGGCCGAGCATGGTCGCCGCATGGAGCGCGTACGACAGCGCGATGATCCGGCGCCGCCCCAGCCTGTCTCCCAGCCTGCCGATCGGCGCCGAAGCCAGGGAAGAGCTGCCGTTGTAGAGCGCGTAGAGCAGCGCGACCTGCTGCGGAGGGAAGCCCACCGCGCCCGCCTTGAGGAGCAGGAAGGCGAAGCTCGAGTATCCCAGCGAGAAGACCGCGACCGCGTAGAGGTATCGCCGATAGGGCGCTCCTGCCTCGCGCAGCACCTCGCCCAACCGGCGGCGGCCCGCGCCCTCTCCCGCCACTTCGCGCACCGCGAGCAGCAAGACCGCCACCGCGGCAAAGGCGGGGACCACCGCGAAGAGGAAGAGGCGGTGGAAGCTCGATCGCGACGGGCCCAGCGCGCCCAGGAGCGCGAACGCGAGCAGCGGCCCCACCACCGCGCCGGCCTTGTCGAACGCCTTGTGGACCCCGAAGGCGAAGCCGCGGTGCGCGGCCGGGGCCGTTCCCGCCAGCAGCGCGTCCCTGGGCGGACCGCGAATGGACTTGCCCAGCCGCTCGATGACGCGGAACACCAGCACCTGCGGCACGGTGACCGCCGCCACCAGCAGCAGCTTCGAGGACGCTGAGAAGCCATACCCGAGCGCGGTGAGCCGCTTCTTGCGGCCGGTGCGATCCGCGACGTATCCCGAGGCGAGATCCAGCGACGACGCAGCGAAGTCGGCGAGGCCCTCCATCAGCCCCAGCGTCACGGTCGAGGCGCCGAGCACCGCCACGAGGAAGATGGGCAGCACCGCGAAGATCGCCTCCGAGCTGACGTCGGTGAGAAAGCTCACCAGCCCCAGCCACAACACCTGGGCCGGGAGCGCGCGGCCCCGCCGTTCCGCCGGAGCATCCGTCATGCCCCGCGAGATCTAGCAGGTTGGCCGCGCGCGTCAGCCGCTGCGGCCGGCGGCGCGTCCCCGCCGGGGATCGCCGCCGGGCGTTCCCCTTTCGAGAGCCGTGATCCATCACTACGTTTCAGGCGATGCAGGCATGGGACCCCGCCGCGCCGGGAGTCGGAGAGAAGCTGCCGGACCTGGAATTGCTCGACGAGGCGGGCAGGCCCCTGGCCCTCTCCTCGCTCCCGGGCAGGGGCGCCCTGCTGATCCTCTTCTTCGCCGATCCCGGCGATCCGCAGGGGCTGCGGTTGCTCGCCGACTACCGCGACTCGACGCTCGCCCTCTTCCGGGCCGGCGTCACCGTCTGCGCCATCGGCCATGCGGATCCGGCGGCGCTCCGTTTCCTCCGCTCCGAGCGCGGGCTCGGGTTCGCCATGCTCGCCGACCCCGACGCGACCGCGCTCTCGCGGCTGGGCATGCTGGAGCGCACCGGCGTCTTCCTCGCCGGCCGCGATCTGACGCTGAAGCTGCGCTCGCTCGGCAGCCGGGCGGCGGCGGACGCGATGGTGGCGTTCGCCCGGCGCGGCGGCGCGCGCACGCGGGTTCCGTTGAAGGAAAGGGCCGCGCACTTCTTCCAGGCTGTCCAGCATGCGCTGCGGCCGCTCAAGCCGATCCGCTGACGCGCCCTGCGCTCGCGCCGCTCGCGCGCCGTGCCGTGCCGCTTCCAGCCGCTCGTGGCCCCGCGCAGCTGCGATCAGGGGTTCTCGACCGGCAGCGCCTCCACCACCAGCTCCGCCACCGGCGGCGGCTCGACGAAGGCGGTGTCGATGAGGCCCTCGGCGTCCGCGGCGAGCGCCGCCAGCGCCGCCATGCGGCCCACCTCCAGCCAGGCGAAGACCGCGGCCGCCGCGAGACCCACGGCGGCGCGCGGAGCCAGCGCCAGCAGCTCGGCTCGCGGGTCCAGGAACGTGGGGCCCGAGAGCAGGCTGGTGAGCATGCCCGCCACGGTGGCGGCGATCATCTCCAGGAAGAGGAACGCCACCGTGATCACGAGGCACGCGCCGAGCCGGCTCGCGAGCAGCGACGCGGCCTTTCCCAGCGCGGCGGCCGCGCCCTCGCCGAAGACCGCGGCGCGCACCAGCGTGAGCCGGGCGAGCAGGTCGAGGAGGATGCTGCCCACCACCGCGGAAGCGCCGAGGAGCGCGGTGAGCGCGAAGAGCGAGGCGGAGGGCCAGAGCACGCACAGCGGCGCCGCCAGCAGGAGCGCTGCCGCGCAGGCGAGATTGAACGAGAGCGCAAGCCCCCATCCCAGGGCTCCCGCCAGGAGCACGCGGGCCGCGCCGCGGGAGAGCAGGACGACGAAGTTGCCGGGAGGCGGCCGGCGCCCCAGCTCTGCGTCCGCGGCCAGGAGCGGCAAGGCGCCGGCCCAGAAGATCATCGCCAGGGTGGCGAGGATGGCGAGCGCGGTGACCACGCCGCCCAGCACCGGCCACCCGACCCCGCGCAAGCCGCGCAGGAGCGCGAGCAGGTCTCCGCGCCGCGCCGCGCCGGCGAGCAGCAGCGCGGCCAACGCGGCGGGAAGCAGCGCGAGCAGGCTCCCGCCCTGATCGATCAGCGCCTTGCCGAAGGAGAGCTCGGGATTGCGCGAAGCGGCGCGCAACCCGAGACGGACCGCCTGATTGGCGCGCAGCATGGCCGCCGTATACCCCAAGTCGCGGCGGGTGTGGCGGCAGGCTCCTTGCTGCGGCGGCGAGGTTGCCCCTAGTGTGGCGGCGATGCCGAGCCTGCCGACATCCTTCTCCTCCACGGTGCTGGTGGTCGACGACGAGCCGGTGGTGCTCGAGCTCTTCCGCCGCATCCTGGGAAGCAGGGACATGGAGGTCCGCACCGCCAGGAACGCGGAGGAGGCCTTCGCCCTGATCGACCGCGAGGAATTCGGTTGCGTGCTCGCCGACAAGAACCTGCCCGGCCTGGACGGAATCGAGATCGTCCGCCGCATCCGCCAGGTGCAGCCCTACTGCGCCTGCATCGTGATGACCGCCTACGCCTCGACGGCGAGCGCGGTGGAGGCGCTGCGCCTGGGCGCGGTGGACTACCTCGAGAAACCCTTCGACGACCTGGACCGCATCGCCGCGCGGGTGGACGACGCGGTCAAGGCGATGAGGGACGAGTACGACCGGCAGGTGCTGCTGGCGAAACTGCGGGTGGTGCAGGGCAGCGAGTCTCCGCAGAACGACGCGCCCGACGACGAGACCCTGGTGGAGCCGCCCATCGGGCCGGAGCGGACCACGCCGCTGGAGATCGTCGAGGCCCGCGAACACCACGCCACGGCCGAGCTGCGCCGCCGCTCGCTCCACCTGCTCTCGCGGCTGGTGGCGATCAAGTCGGCCGGGCGCGAGGTGTTGCTCTCGGGAGAGGCGCTGCTGGAGGACGTGCGCGAGCTGCGCCGCGCCGGGGGCGGCCCCTCCGCGGAGCTGGAGCAGATCGAGCGCAAGCTCGAGGAGCACCTGGCGCTGGTGCGTCACGCCCAGAGCCGCTGAGGTAGGCAATCCGCACGGCTTTCCGCGCTCCCGCGCACCCGCCGTTTCCTTGCTGGCGCGCTGCGCGCCGACCTATGCTCGCAGGCTGCGAGGCGGCCCCCCGATGCGATTCCGCAGCAGGATCTTCACCGTGCTGGCGATGGTCGGCGTCGTCCCCGCGGCGGTGATGGGCTGGCTCTCCTTCACCGTCAACCGCGGCGAGCTGGTGCGCACCGTGGGCGCTGCGCAGGCGCAGGTTGCGGCGGAGCTGGCCCGCTCCTGCGAGCGGTTCGTCGCGGAGGGGATCGCGGCGCTGGGGCAGTCGATGAGCGTGTTGCCCCTCGCCGATCTCTCCGACGCGGAGCTCGCCACCGCGCTGCGCATCCCCTACCGCCAGCTCGAGTTCGTGGACGCCCTGCAGATCGCTCCCGGCCCTGCGGTGTGGGAGAGGGGAAACGGCCGGCCCGCGCCGGAGCTGGAGCAGTTGCGCGACCGCGCGCCTGTGCAGCTCGCCTCCCGCGCCGGCACCGCCATCGGCAGCGCGTACGCCGGCGCGGACGGGTCGATGCGCCTGCCGGTTGCCCTGCGCCTTCCCGGAGGCCGCGTGCTCGCCGCGGAGCTGGCCCTCCAGCAGCTCTCGCGACAGATGCTGCAAGCCTCGAGCGGCGGCGCCGCCGCGTACCTGGCCACGCGCGAGGGAACCGTGCTCGCCCGGGGCGCGCCCACTGCGCCGACCGCTTCCGAGCAGGCCCTGCTCCACGACTGCGGAGCCCGCATCGTGGAACGCGCCGACGGCCAGCGCTGGCTCGCCGCCGCCGCGCCGGTGGGGGCCCTGGGGTGGGCGGTGATGGTCGCGCAACCGGAGAGCGTGGCGCTGCGGCCGGCGGCGCTGGTGCGCAGGTACACGCTGTTCTGGGTGGCGGTCTCGCTCCTCCTGGTCGCGGTGCTGGGAGCGCTGCTCTCGCGCCACGTCACCGGGCCGGTGCGGCGGCTCCGCGAGGGCGTGCAGGCGCTGCGCGAGGGCCGCGCCGGCGCCGTCGAGGTGGAGAGGGCGGACGAGATCGGCGATCTCTCCCGCGCCTTCGGGGAGATGGCCGGCGAGATCGTCCGGCGCGACGAGGAGATCCGCCGCTGGAACGGCGACCTGCAGCAGCGGGTGGAAGAGCGCACCGCCGAGCTGAGATCGGCGCAGGAGCAGATGCTGCGGACGCGGCGGCTGGCGGCGCTGGGGACTCTCGGCGCCGGCGTCGCGCACGAGCTGAACAACCCGCTCACCGCCATCTGCGGCATGGCCGCGCTGCTCCGCAAGGACCTGGCCGGCACCCCCCACGAAAAGGAGGCGCGCGTCCTCCAGGAGCAGGCGCGCCGGGTCGCGAAGATCGTCTCCGACCTGCGCGCCTTCGCCGACCAGGAGCGCGAGGGCGCCGGCAAGCGGTTCCCGCTCGCCGCATCGGTCGTCGCGGCGCTCGATCTGTACGAGGGGCAGATGCGCGCGCGAGGCATCCAGCTCTCCTGCGAGCTGACCACCTGCGAGGCGCAAGGCGACCCGGCGCAGATGCAGCAGGCGGTCGCCCATCTGGTGGCGAACGCCATCACCGCCATGCCCGCGGGGGGAACGCTGCGGGTGACCCTCAGCGACCTCGACGGCGCCGCGCTCCGGCTTTCGGTCAGCGACACCGGCAAGGGAATCCCGCCGGCGCTGCGCGAGCGCATCTTTGATCCGTTCTTCACCACCAAGGAGAACCCCGATGGCGTGGGGCTCGGGCTCTCCATCTCCCACAGCATCGTCGAGGCGCACCACGGCAAGCTCGTGGTCGAGAGCGCCGAGGGGCGCGGCGCGACCTTCACCATCGTCCTGCCTGCGGCGGCGGGCGCGGCCCACCTGCGATGAGGGCGCCCGGGGCCCGCGGCGGTGGTGGCGCGTCGCTGGCGAGGCGGCCCAGGCGCACGAGGGTTGCCCTCGAGGCGGCGCTGGTGGTGCTGGCGGTGCTCGCCTCGTCGTGGGTGGTGTTCCAGCACACGCTCTACGAACTGGAGGCGGCGCGCGCGCCGGATCCCCGTCCGGAAGCGGCGGTGGTGGTGGCGGTGACGGGCGACGTGTTCCGGCTCTCTCCGGGCCGCGGCGCTTCTGCGCTGGCGGTGGGCCAGCGCCTGCTGCCCGAGGACTCGGTGCGCACCGGTCGCGGCGCGCACACCGACCTGGTGGTCGGGGGGCGCAGCCGCGTCACCGTGGCGGAGGCCAGCCAGCTCACCGTGCGCGAGTTGAGCGGCAAGCTGCACCGCTTCAGGCTCTCGCGCGGCCAGATCGGCGTCGACTACCCGGCGGACGGGGGGCGCATCCTGCGCGTGGAGGGCGAAGACGGGGCGGAGGCCGAGACGCAGGCGGCGCGGTTCGGCATGCTCTCCACCGGAGCGGCGGTGGCCATCGCCACCGAGACGGGCGCCGTCCGCCTGCGAGCGCACGGCCATGCGGTGGCGGTGCGCGCCGGCGCCCAGGCGGTGGCGCTCCACGGACAGCCTCCCTCGTCCGCCGAGCCCATCCCGCGAACGCTCCTGCTCAAGATCGCGGCGGCGCGGGCCCCGGTCGCGGCTTCCACCTGCGCCGAGGTTCGCGGCGAAGCTCCGCCCGGGTCCGAGGTCACCGTCGATGGGGCGCCGGTTCCGGTTGCCCGGGAGGGGACCTTCCGCGCGCGCCTGCCCCCGTCGCAGCAGAGGACCTCGGTGCGGGTGGCCGTCCGCGACGCGGCAGGCCGGGAGTCGGTCCGGGTGGTGCCTTGCGCGGTCGACTTTCCCATGGCGGCTGCGCCGTAGCTGCCGCGGGGCGGCTGAAAACTTGACCAGTGCGCAGGCGTTCAGTAGGCTCCGGTGTGCCATGACCGAGCCCTTGACCGAGCGCCAGGAAAAGATCCTCACCTTCATCAAGAAGAGCATCCAGGATCAGGGCTACCCGCCCACCATCCGCGAGATCGGCGAGCACTTCGGCATCCGCTCCACCAACGGGGTCAACGACCACCTCAAGGCGCTGGAGCGCAAGGGCTACCTGGTGCGCGGCGAGCTCAAGAGCCGGGCTCTCAGCGTCATCGAGGGCGGCCGCTCGCAGGGCCCGCGCTTTCCCCGGCTCTCCACGCGCCGCGAGCTCACGGCGGTGGAGGGCGGCGACACGGTCGAGATCCCGGTGGTGGGCAAGGTGGCCGCGGGCGCGCCCATCCTGGCGCAGGAGAACATCACCGACCACGTCCGCATCGACAGCATGCTCCTGGGCGAGAACGGGCGAAGGGTCTTCGCCCTGCGCGTGGCCGGAGACTCGATGATCGGCGACGGCATCTTCGATCGCGACTACATCTTCGTGCGCAAGCAGCTCCAGGCGAGCCCCGGCGAGATCGTGGTGGCGATGATCGAGGACGAGGCGACGGTGAAGCGCTACTACCCCGAGGGCGACCGCATCCGCTTCCAGCCCTCGAACCCGCGCCTCAAGCCCATCTACGTGCGCCGCGAGGACTTCCGCGAGACGCAGATCATCGGCGTGGTGGTGGGCGTGTACCGTAAGATGAACTGACCTGCAGCGCACGATCCGGCAGGAAGTTCAGGGTTCCTGCCGGGGCCGGA
Organism: Myxococcales bacterium; assembly: GCA_035702105.1. Classification (GTDB taxonomy): domain Bacteria; phylum Myxococcota; class Myxococcia; order Myxococcales; family 40CM-4-68-19; genus 40CM-4-68-19. The sequence goes on from DASSQZ010000191.1 coordinate 18,278, forward strand.
AGAGCGGGCAGGAGCGAACCGGCTGCGGCGGGTACTTCTGCGGCAGCAGCGGGCACATCACGAAAACGCTCGTGTTGGTGCGCACGTACCGCGGCGGCGCCGCGCAGCGGTGGCAGAGGCTCTCGGGAAAGGGCAGGTCCACGGCATGCGGATTGCTCGGCTGCGTCACATGCCCTCCGAGCCGGCCGACGATGCGCGCGAGCTCCTCCACCTCTTCGCCGAGCTGCCCGCCGACGACCGCGCGCGCATCCTCTCGCTCGTGCGCAGCCTGAGCATCTGCCATGCGGCCGATGCCCTGCGCAAGACGCCGCTCACTCTGCCGGCGACGAAGGCGGCGCCTCAGGGCTCCGGAATCGTGTCGATGTCCGATCCGGTCTGCGATCCCTGCGTCTGATCCTGCGAGCCGCGCGAGTTGTCGGCCTGGTTGAGATCCGGGTCTTGGATCAGCCGCGCCCGCTCTCTGGCCGTGCGATGAGGCCGGCCCTGCTCGTTCAGGTCGGTCGCCTGGGGCGCGTCGGGCGCGCCGCCCTGGCGGCTGCCGATGGGCTGTCCCCCCGCCGGTCGTTTGACGTTTGCCATGCGGCGAAGGTGTGCATCGCCGCGCACGCCGGCCGTGCGCAATCGGGTTCGTTTGCGCCTGCACCCCCACTCGGGCAGCGGCCACGCGGCCCCGGCCCGCGGATCCTCCTGCCCCGCCCATGGCACAAGCGCAAACGACCCCAAACCGGGCGGCGCTATTTCTTGAAGCCGCGGATCAGCTGCACCAGTTGGTCCGCCTGCTCGCCGAGGTCCTTGTACGCCGGCATGTTCTGGCCTTCGCCCTCGAGAATCGCCTTCTTGAGATTCTCGTCGGTGTGGGAAGCGTGGAAGTCGGCGGTGGTGTAGTCCTTGATGCCAAACTTCTTGCCGCTGTCCGTCTGCGCCTTGCCGTCGACGCCGTGGCAGGATGAGCACTTGGCCTTCCAGGTGCGCTCGGTCTTCTTGTCCACCTCGGCGCGCACGAGCAGCGCTGCAGCCATGGCCCCGATGAACGCGAACGATGCGAGATTGCGCATTTGATTCCTCCTTCCGCCGCCGGAGAGCAAGCGCCGTGCCCCCGCTTTTTGCGCCTCGGGCGCGCCCGGGCCTCCCTCTGGATGCGCAGCCTCTTCGCCCACGCCGCAAGCGCACACGGCGAAGATCGTGCGCAGCCGCGCGAGGCCTGCGCAAAGCTGCCGTTCCATTTGCGACGCAGAGGGCGTGCAGCCGAGGCGGGCGCGCTGGCATTCCGGTACGCTTTCCTGCGTGCACACGCCGAGCGGCGACAGCGTCTTGCATGCCCTCGGGACCAGCTTCGTCGCAGTTGCCGCGGTGGATCTGCAAGGGCGGCAGGTCTACGTGAGCCCCTCGTTCTGCGAGCTGGTGGGTTTCTCCCGCGACGAGCTCCTCGGGTGCACGCCGCCGCTTCCCTACTGGCCCGAGGAAGGCCGAGCCGCCATCGAGGAGGCCCTTGCCCGCGCCACCCGGGGCGAGGCGCCGCGCGACGGGTTCACGGTCCGCTTCGCGCGCAAGGACGGCCGCCGCATCGACGTGCGCCTCTTCCAGGCGCCGCTGGGCGGCGAGGGCCAAGCCGGGGGATGGCTCGCAGCGGCGGTGGACGTCACCCCGGACGCCGAGGTGAAGGCGCGCCTCGCGCGCAGCGAGAAGCTCCTTGCCGAGGCGCAGCGCATCGCGCGCCTGGGAAGCTGGGAATGGGATCTCGGAACCGGCCTGTGGTGGTCGGACGAGCTCTTCCGGGTGCTGGGAGTGCCCGTCGCCTCCGCCGCAGCGGCGCGGGCGCAGCTCACCCGGATCCTCGACGAAGTGGCGCAGCGGGTGGAGCCCGCCGACCGCGAGCGCATGCGCGCGGTGGTGATGCGCTCGTGCAAGTCGGGCGAGCCCTTCCTGCAGGAGGTGGACCTGCGCCTGCCCGGCGGCGCGACGCGGACGCTGCTGGTGCTCGGCACCTGCGAGAAGGACGGCAAGGGCGCGCCCGTGCGCATGGCGGGCACCGCCCAGGACATCACCGATCTCAAGCGCATGGAGGAGGAGCGGTCGCGGCTTCGCCGGGAGCGGGACCTGCACCTGCGCGCGAAGGAGGATCGCGAGCGGCTCAGCGCCATCCTCGAGCAGCTCCCCGCCGGAGTGATGATCTCCGACGCGGCGGGGCGCGTGGTCTTCACCAATCCCGCGGCCAAGGAGATCTTCGGCGGACCCATCCCGGTGCCCGGCTCCGCGGAGAGCTACGATCGCACCTTCGCCGCCTGGGACGAGGCGGGCCAGCCGCTCTCCTCCGGAGAGTTCCCCCTGGTGCGGGCGCTGCGCGGCGAGACCCTGAACGCGGTGGGGGTGGAGTTCCAGCGGCCCGACGGATCGCGCGCCTACATCCAGGCCAACGCAGGGCCGCTGCGCGATTCGCGGGGCGCCATCACCGGCGCGGTCACCTCCTGGTACGAGATGACGGCGCTGCGCCGGGCGCAGGAGGAGCGCGACCGCGAGCGGCAGCGGCTGCACCTCACCTTCCTCCAGGCGCCGGTCGCGCTGGCCATCTACACCGGGCCGCGGAACCGCTGCGAGCTGGCCAACCCGCGCTACGAAGCCATGGTGGGCCGGACCGGAATCGCCGGCAGGGACGTGCGCGAGATCTTCTCCGAGCTTCCGCCCGACCACTCCGTCTTCGCCTCGCTGGACCGGGCCTACGCCGTGGGCGAGCCGCAGGTCGTGACCGAGATGCACATTCCCATCCGCGGACCGGGCGAGGCCGGGCCGCGCGACCACTGGTTCAACTACGTGCTCCAGCCGCTCCGCGACGCCGAGGGAAAGGTGATGGGCTCGATGGTGGTGGCGGCCGACGTGACCGAACAGGTGGAGGCGCGGCGCAAGGTGGAGGCGCTTCGCGCGCAGGCGGAGGAGGCGAGCCGCGCCAAGGACGAGTTCCTCGCCATCCTCGGCCACGAGCTGCGCAACCCGCTGGCGCCGATGCTGACGGCGCTGCAGCTCCTGCGGGCGCGCGGCATCGAGGGCGGAGAGCGCGAGCGCGCGCTGATCGAGCGCCAGGTCTCGCACCTGATCCGGCTGGTGGACGACCTGCTCGACGTGGCGCGCGTGGCGAAGGGAAACGTGGAGCTGCGGCCGCGGCCGCTGGAGGTCTCCGCGCTGGTGCAGGCGGCGGTGGAGCTCTCCAGCCCGCTCCTGGAGGGGCGGGCGCACCACCTCGAGGTGCAGGTGGACGAGCGCCTCGCGGTGGAGGGCGATCCGGCGCGGCTGCAGCAGATCCTCGGCAACCTGCTCAACAACGCCGCCAAGTACACCGGCCGCGGCGGCCACATCTCCATCCGCGCCCGCCGCGACGGCCCCTGGGCGCGCATCGAGGTGGAGGACGACGGCATCGGCATCGCGCCCGATCTGTTGCCCCGCGTCTTCGATCTCTTCGTCCAGGGGCAGCGCGACATCCACCGCGGACAGGGCGGCCTGGGGCTCGGCCTCGCCATCGTGCGCAGCCTGACGGCGCTGCACGGAGGGTCGGTGGAGGCGCGCAGCGGCGGTCCGGGAAAGGGAAGCCTGTTCACCGTCCGCCTGCCCGCGCTGGACGGCGAGGTCCGCGCGGCAGAGGACCGCGCGCGCCAGCAGATCGACGGCGGACCGCCGCGGCGCGTCCTGGTGGTGGACGACAACGAGGACGCCGCCATGCTGCTTTCGGAGGCGCTGCGCTCGTTCGGACACGAGGTGGCCACCGCCCACGACGGCCCCAGCGCGCTGCAGGTGGCGCCGGCCTTCGGTCCCGAGGTGGCGCTGGTCGATCTCGGGCTGCCGGTCATGGATGGCTTCGAGCTGGCGCGACGGCTGCACGCGCTGCCCGGCCTCTCCGGGCTGCGGCTGGTGGCGGTGACCGGCTACGGCCAGTCGTCCGACCGGCTGCGCTCGCGGGAAGCGGGCTTCCACGAGCACCTGGTCAAGCCGGTGGACCTCGAAGACGTGGCCGCGATGCTGCGCGAGCTTTCCTGAATCAGCTCGCCGCCACCGCCGAGAGCGCCATCAACTCGCGGACCGAGCGCGTGAGCGCGGCGGCGCGGAAGGGCTTCACGATGTAGTCGTCCGCGCCGGCCACCTCGGCCCGGGCGCGATCCAGGGCGAGCGAGCGCGCGGTGATCACCAGCACCGGCACGTCGCGAAGGCGCGCCGAGGACCGGACCTGTTCGCAGACCGAGAGCCCACAGCGGTCGGGCAGCCGGAGGTCCAGGCAGATCAGGCTGGGGATCGTGCGATCGAGCAGGGCAGAGCCTTCGCCGGCGCTCTCCGCCTCCAGGACGTGCAGCCCCATCCGCCGCAGGCAGTCCGCGACCAGCCGCCGGGCATCCCGGTCGTCCTCGATGACGATGGCCTCTCCCCCGTGCACGGGAAGAGTGTCACCGAACTGACGGCGGCACTCAAGCCAGGACAGAAAATTACGGGTGGGTGTGAGGGCGACATTTGCGCGGCAGCTCCGACGGATTTTCGCCCCGGCGCCAGATGTGCGCGGAATCACTGGCCCCCTCTTCAATGAGCGGAGGCGGCCCCGGAGTTGCACGAATCGGTGCTGTCCCGCCACGCCCGCACAACCTGCGCGGGGGAGGTCGCCTTTGCTCGCGCTGCTCCTCGTGCTCGTTGCCCCGGCCGCCGAGGTGGACAAGTGCCTCTCCTGCCACGAGCACCTGGGCGCGATCACGCTGGAGAGCGGCGAGTCGCTGCCGCTGGCGGTGGACCGCGAGGCGTTCTTCCGCTCGGGGCACATGCGCAGCATCGCCTGCAGCGAATGCCACGCCGAGCTCAGGAACACCGACGGCATGCACCCGGTGCAGCGCCCGCGCAGCCGGCGCGAATACGCCATCGCCGCATCGGAGCAGTGCCAGAAATGCCACTTCAACGACTACAAGGCGTCGCTCGACGGCGTGCACCGGGCGCAGATCGTGAGCGGCCGGCTGGGCGCCGCGGTCTGCTCCGACTGCCACGGCGCGCACGACATCTCGCCGCCCGGCAATCCGCGCACGAAGATCAGCCTCACCTGCGCCGCCTGCCACGCGAAGGTCGCCGCGGCCTACATGAAGAGCGTCCACGGCGAGGCGCTGCGCAGCGGCAACGAGGACGTGCCCGCCTGCACCGACTGCCACCGCGCCCACGACATCGAGGACCCGCGCACCGGCGAGTGGCGCCTGCGCTCGCCGCAGATGTGCGGCTCCTGCCACACCGACGCGGCGCGGATGGACAAGTACGGGCTCGCAACCGGCGTGCTGCAGACGTACCTGACCGATTTCCACGGCGCCACCGCCCGGCTGCAGTCCCGCGGCAAGGGCGAGGTGCCGGTGGTGGCGCTCTGCACCGATTGCCACGGCGTGCACGACATCGCGAGGGCTTCCGATCCGGCCTCGCCGGTGATGAAGGCCAACCTGCTCGCCACCTGCCGCAAGTGCCATGCCGGCGCGGGCGCCGACTTTCCCGCCGCCTGGCTCGCCCACAGCGAGCCGTCCGCCGCCCGCGCCCCGCTCGTCTACGCGGTCAAGGTCTTCTACCAGTTCCTCATCCCCTTCATGATCGGCGGGCTGGCCCTTCAGGTGTTCCTCCACCTCTGGAGAATCGTGGTGAACCGATGAGCGACATCGTCCGCTTCTCGGCGCGGCAGCGCGTCGAGCACCTCTCGGTGATGCTGCTCTTCACCGTGCTGGCGGTCACCGGCCTGCCGCAGAAGTACTTCGAGGCCGATCTCTCCGCGGCGGTGGTGCACGCCCTCGGCGGAGTGGCCGCCACCCGCCTCATCCATCGGGTGGCCGGAGCGCTCTTCTCGCTCACGCTCGCACTCCACCTCGCGGTCGCCGTCCGGCAGATCTCGCGGCGCGAGCTGGCGAAGCTGGCGATGGTGCCCGGCCTGCAGGACTATCGCGACGCGGTCGCCACCCTGCGCTGGTACCTCGGGCTCTCCAGGGAAAAGGCGCTCTTCGACCGCTACGACTACCGGCAGAAGTTCGAGTACTGGGGCATGCTGGCGGGCTCGCTGATCATGGTCACAACCGGCTTTGCCCTGCTCTTCCCCGCCGCGGCGGCGGGGCTCGCGCCCGGACAGCTCATCCCGGCTGCGAGGCTCGCCCACAGCCAGGAAGGGTTGATGGCGCTCCTGGTGGTGATCGTCTGGCATGTCTACAACGCGCACCTCAACCCCGACGTGTTCCCCTTCGACTGGAGCATCTTCACCGGCAGGATCAGCCGGCACCGCATGCTCGAGGAGCACCCGCTGGAGCTGGCGCGCATCGAGGGCAGGCCGGCGCCCCGCGCGCAGGAGACGCCGATGCGTGCGGCCGGGCCACAGCCGGCGCAGCCGGTGGAGGAGCCGCCTCCGGCGGCATGAGCCATGGACGCGCCGGGCAGCGACTCGCGGTGGGGCCGGCGCATCGCGCCCCGGGTGTTCCTGCTGGTCGGGCTGGGCATGGTGGGCCCGCTCGCGGTGATGGTGATCGCGGGCTGGAGCACGCGCGCACAGCTCGAGCGCCAGGAGCTCGCCGATCACGGCCTGCTCGCCGCGGCGGTGGCGGCGCGGGTGGACGCGGCGCTCTCGGCCGACCTGGTGGCGCTGCAGTCCGCCGCAACCGGGGCCGCGTCGCTCCACGAGGTGCGGATCGCGCATCCGATGTTCACCGCCGTCTTCCTGCTCGGCGCGGACGGAGCCGTGCTGGCGGGCGAGCCCGCGGGCGAGCGGATCGACGGGGCCGCGTTGGTGACGGCGGCGGGCAACAAGCCCGGCTTCACCGGCGAGCACGCAGTCATTCCGCTCCGGTCCTGGCGCGGCGACCTGATCCGGGTGGCCGCGGCATCGCTGGACCGCGGCAGGCTCCTTGCCCTCCTGCACGTCCCGCGGATGGAGGGCGGAATGGCCGTCGATCTCCTCGACGCGCGCGGCGGCGTGATGGCCAGCACCGATCGCGCCTCGAACGGCGGCGAGCTGGCCGCGTCCTCCGCCGTGCCCGTCTCGGCGTGGACCGTCCGCGTGCGGCAGTCGCGCGCGGCGGGGTTCTTCGGGCCTCCGCTGCTGGCGCTTGCGGGGGTGCTGTTCTGCGTGGCCCTGCTCTTCGGCTGGGGCGCCGCCCGCAGCCTGACCCGGCCGCTCTCCGCCTTGACCCACGCCGCCGATCGCCTGACCGCGGGAAACCTGGACCAGCCCATGCCGGCGCTGGCGGAGGACGAGGTGGGCCGCCTGGGCGCGGCGCTGGAGCGGATGCGCCTCGCCCTCAAGGAAGCGCGCGATCAGCTCGAGCAGCGGGTGGCGGAGCGGACCGCGCAGGTGCGCCAGCTCCTGGGCAAGGTGATCACCGCCCAGGAGCACGAGCGGCGGCGGGTGGCGCGCGAGCTGCACGACGAGACCACCCAGACGCTGGCCGCGCTGGTGATGAAGCTGCGCGCCCGGCCCGGCCTCTCCGAGGAGACGGCGCTGGCGGTGAGCACGCTCGATGCGGTGCACCGGCTGATCGTCGATCTGCGGCCCTCGGTGCTCGACGACCTGGGGCTGCGCTCCGCCATCGCCTGGTATGCCGACCGCCACCTGCGCGCGCGCGGCATCTCGGTGCGCTGCGAGTTCAACGGCCTGGATCGGCGGCTTCCCCCCGAGCACGAGACCGCCATCTTCCGCATCGTGCAGGAGGCCATCACCAACATCGACAAGCACGCCAGGGCGGAGAGCGTGCTGATCCAGACCGCGCTGCGCGACGAGGCGCTCACCATCGACGTGGAGGACGACGGCAAGGGCTTCGACGGCGCCAACTTCGCCACCCCGGATCGCGCGGGGCACGGCTGGGGACTTCTGGGAATGCGGGAGCGGGTGGAGATGCTGGGCGGGACGTTGCGCATCGACTCGGCCCGGGGCGAGGGCACGCACCTCTCCCTGCGCGTGCCGCTGCCGTGAAGGAGGGCTCGATGGATCGAATCCGGGTGGTCATCGCAGACGATCACGGCATCCTGCGCGAGGGCATCCGCGCGCTGCTCGCGGGCGTCCCCGACATCGAGGTGGTGGGCGAGGCGGCGGACGGGCTCGCCGCGGTGGAGATGTGCTCCAGGCTGGACCCGGATCTCGTATTGATGGACATCGCCATGCCCGGCCTGGGCGGCCTGGAGGCGACGCTGCAGCTCCGCCGCGAGCACCCGCGCACGCGCGTGCTGGTGCTCACGCAGTACGAGGACCGCGAGTACGTGCGCCGCTTCCTCAAGGCCGGCGTGGCCGGGTTCGTGCTCAAGAAGGCCGCCGGCTCGGGGCTGGCCGATTCCATCCGCGCCGCGGTGCGCGGAGGGCTGGTGCTCGATCCCGAGGTCGCGCGCCACGCGCTCGACGACGTGCGCAAGCCTCCCGCGAAGGGCGATCCCTACGAGGCGCTCACCGACCGGGAGAAGCAGGTGCTCAAGCTGGTGGCCGAGGGGCGCAGCAACAAGGAAGTGGCCACGGCGCTGGGGATCACGGTGAAGACGGCCATGTCTCACCGCGAGCACGTGATGCTCAAGCTCGACGCGCACAACCGCACCGACCTGGTGCGCTTCGCGCTGGAGCGCGGCGTGATCCCGTCCTCGGGAATCTGACCCCCGCCTTCTCGGGAGCCCGGCCGATTTCCTCTCGGGAATCCGACCCGGACCGCCTCGGGAATCAAAGCGCGCGAGCTCGGGACCCGCTCCCGATGTGCCGCCGCGGGCGCTTTCCTATCCTCCGCTCATCGAAAGAAGGAGGGAGTCACCATGAAGCGCTACGAAGGTGGGACCGAGGTTCACGGCGGTTACTTCTGGCACGTCGGCAAGTGGGAGATCGCCACCGTCAGCGGAGAGACGGGCACGCTGCCGGGCACGGAGAAGGACAAGTACATCCACACCCCCACGCCGCTCCTGTTCGTGGGCGCGCCGGTGATGGGCGCGGCCTTCGCGCTCTTCCTGCCCTTCCTCGGCTTTGCCATGCCGTTCTACGCCATCGGCAAGGGCCTCTTCGGCGGGAAGAAGGCCGAGAAGGTTGACACGGAGCACGCGCGCGCGTGACACGTTCGGGCCATGGCCAGGCTCGGCAGCGGACTGCGCAGGGCGCGCCAGAAGAGCGGCCTGCGCCAGGGAGAGCTGGCGGCGCGGGCGGGCATCAGCCGCCAGACCCTCAGCGTCCTCGAATCGGGACGCGGACAGCCTTCGACGCTGGTGGCGTTGAACCTGGCCCGCGTCCTCGGCTGCCGCGTCGAGGAGCTGTTCTGGCTGGCCGAGGAAGCGGGCGCGGTGCGGGCGGAGACCGCAGGGAAGGCGGCGGGCGCGGGCCGGGCGCTCGCGGGTGTGGTGGCGGGACGCTGGGTGGCGCACCCCTTGCGGCACGACGATCCCCTCGCGGTGATGACCGCGGCGGATGCCCTGTTCGCGCGCGGCCGCCTGCGGCTGTTGCGACCGCGCGAGAGCGTGGAGGGCAACGTGCTCCTGACCGGGTGCGATCCCGGGCTGGCCATCCTCGCGGGGCGCATGGGCGACCTCTGGCCTTCGCAGCGCATCTGCTGGCTGCCGGCGGCGAGCGACGCGGCGCTGCGCACGCTCTCGCGGGGGCATGCGCACGTGGCGGGAGCGCACCTGCTCGACGAGGAGGCGCGCGAGTTCAACGTGCCCTTCGTGCGCCGGCTCTTCGGCGGGCGGGCGATGGTGGTGGTGACGTTCGCCCATCTCGAGGAAGGGTTCGCGGTGGCGAAGGGGAATCCGCTGCGCATCCGCAAGCCGGAGGACATCGCGCGGCGCGGGGTGCGCTTCGTCAACCGCGAGCCCGGCGCCGGGGCGCGCAGGTTGCTGGACCGGCTGCTGCGCAGGGCGAAGGTCCCGTCGTCGGCGGTGAAGGGGTACGAGCGGCTCCTGGGCGGACATCTCCAGGTCGCCCAGGCGGTGGCGATGGGCGCCGCCGACGCGGGCGTGGTGGCGCGCAGCGCGGCGGTGGCGCACGGGCTCGACTTCGTGCCGCTCTCCGAGGAGCGGTTCGACCTGGTCTTTCCCAAGGAGTGGAGCGCGGACCCGCGGGCGTCGCGGCTGGTGGAGACGCTGGAGGGGCGCGCCTTCCGGCGCGAGCTGGCGAGCCTGGGAGGGTACGACACGCGGCGGTCGGGGCACCTGGTGGCGGAGCTGCCGTAGGCCGGCAAGGTCCGGGGCGGCTGGAGGTCAACCGGAGTTGACATCCGGTCCGTCCCACGCGACACATGCTGGCATGGCCGCGATCTGCGCTGCCCTGCTGGTCTTCGCCGCTTCCTCGCTGCGCGAGGCGTTCAACGACCTGGCGCGGCTGTTCGAGAGGCAGAACCCGGGCGTCGCCGTGGAGCTCAACCTGGCCGGGTCGCAGGAGCTGAGGACGCAGATCGAGAATGGCGCGCCCGCCGACGTGTTCGCCTCCGCCGACTGGAAGCAGATGCGGCCGCTGGTCTCCGGCAGGCTGGCCCGGCCGGCCCACGTCTTTGCCCGCAACGAGCCGGTGATCGCGGTGCCGGCAGGAAACCCCGCCGGCATCCGCTCCCTCGCCGATCTTCCCCGCGCCCGCCGCATCGTCGTGGGCGTCCCCGACGTCCCCATCGGCGCCTACACGCTGCACATCCTCGACGCCGCGGACCGCCGCTACGGCGCGGGCTTTCGCGCCCGCGTCGAGGCGCAGGTGGTCTCGCGCGAGCTGAACGTCCGGCAGGTGCTCGCCAAGGTGACGCTGGGCGAGGCGGAGGCGGCCATCGTCTATCGCACCGACGCCGAGGCCATCCGCGGCGTGACCGTGGTCCCCATCCCCGCCGACCTGAACGCCGTGGCCGAGTACCCCATCGCCGCCCTCGCCCGCGCCGCGAACGCCGCGCTGGCGGACGCCTTTGTCGCGCTGGTGCTCTCGCCCGCCGGCCAAGAGGCGCTGGCGCGGCATGGTTTCCGATGAAGCCGATGCCGCGCGCCTGGGACGCGGCGCAGGCGCTTGCCGCAGCGGCGCTGGCGGCGTTCCTGCTCCTGCCCGTGCTCGCGCTCGCGCTGACCTTGCCGTGGAGCGACTTCGTCGCCGGCCTGCGCAACCCGATGCTCCTTCCCGCGCTGCGGCTCTCCCTCCTCACCACCGCCTGCAGCCTGAGCCTGGTGGTGCTGCTCGGGTCGCCGCTCGCCTGGCTGGTGGCGCGCAGGCCGGGCCGGCTCTCCCGCACCCTCGACACCGTGACGCAGCTTCCCGCCGTCATCCCGCCAGCGGTCGCGGGCGTGGGGCTCCTGCTCGCCTTCGGGCGCCGCGGCCTCGTGGGCGGGTTCCTCGACCGGCACGGGCTCGCGCTGGCCTTCACCACGCCCGCGGTGGTCCTGGCGGAGACGTTCGTGTCCGCGCCCTTCTTCGTGCAGGCGGCCATCGCTTCCTTCCGCCGCGTGGACGAGAACCTCCTGGTGGTCGCGCGCACCCTCGGCGCCTCTCCCTTCCGCGCGGTCCTCAAGGTGGGAGTGCCGCTGGCGGCGCCGGGTCTTCTGGGCGGCGCCGCCATGAGCTGGGCGCGCTCGCTCGGCGAGTTCGGCGCCACCCTGCTCTTCGCAGGCAACCTGACCGGCCGGACGCAGACCCTGCCGCTCGCGGTCTACACCGCCATGGAGTCGGACCTGCGCGCGGCGCAGGCGCTTTCGCTGGTGATGGTGGCGGTGGCCTTCGCGCTGCTCCTCGTGCTCCGCCGCGTGGCTGCAGGGGCGCGCAATGCTTGAGTTCCGCGTGCAGAGGCGGGTGGGCGCGCTCGACCTCGACGTGGCGCTGGCCGCCTCCGCCGAGACCCTGCTCATCGCCGGCCCCAACGGCGCCGGCAAGAGCACGCTCCTGCGCCTGCTCCTCGGCGTCTTGCGGCCCGACGCGGGGCGCATCGCGCTCGAGGGCTCGATCCTCTTCGACTCCGGGGCGCGCGTCGATGCTCCGCCGGAGCACCGGCGGCTCGGCTACGTGCCCCAGGACTACGCGCTCTTCCCCCACCTGGACGTTGCCGGGAACGTGGCCTTCGGGCTCGCCGCCCTGCCGGGGCCCGAGCGGCAGCGGCGCGCGGCGGAATGGCTGTCCCGGCTCGATCTCATTCCGGTTGCGCGCAGATCTCCCTCCTCGCTCTCCGGAGGAGAGCGGCAGCGGGTGGCGCTGGCACGGGCGCTGGCGCGAGAGCCGCGCGCGCTGCTTCTCGACGAGCCCTTCGCTTCCCTCGACCCCGGCGCCCGCAGGGACCTGCGCGCGTCGCTGCGGGGCTGGCTGCGCGAGTGGCGGCTCCCGGCGCTGATGGTCTCGCACGACCCGGCCGATGCCGCCGCCGCCGACCGCATCGCCGTGCTCGAACGCGGACGGCTCGTCCAGCAGGGGACGCTGGACGAGCTGCGCAAGGCGCCCGCGACGGAGTTCGTCTCGGCCTTCCAGGCGGTGGGCGCCTGATCAGGGCATGGTGCCGGAGATCACCAGGCCGGCGGGGGACACTCCCACGTTCACCTTCGGCTTCTCCGGATCGGAGTGGTGCGAGAAGAGCAGCACCATCCCGGTGGTGGCCGAGATGGCGGCCGCGGCGCTCAGGCCGATGACCAGGCCCGTCCTCGACGAGGTGGCTGCCGGCTGCGCCTCGGTCAGCCCGCGCCGGCTGCCGCCGCCCCGCCCGTGATCGGCCGGCATGGGCACCGCCATCACCACGGCGCCGCCCACCGCCACCGCCGCAAGGCCCATCAGCGCCAGCCCGGCGGTGTTGTCGTGCGACTCCGTGGCCTCCGGGAGCGCGGGCTTTGGCGCGGGCGGAGCGGCCGGCGCGCCCGACTTCGCGACCGCGTCGGTTGCCTGCGCTTGCGGCGCCACCGCGCTGGCCATGGCGCAGGAGCGGGCGTCGCCGTCCGCGCAGCCCTTCTTCAGCAGCGCCGCGGCGCGCGCCTCGTCCTCCACCACCGAGGCCAGCCTCCTGCAGCTCTTGCCGTCTCCGTTCGCGCAGGCCTTGTCGCGCAGGTCGGCGGCGAGCGAGACGCTGGGGGCCGTGCCGTCGCCCTCCTCGTAGACCCGGGCCAGCCGGGCGCAAGCCCGGGCGCTGCCGGCGGCGCAGCCGCGTTCCAGCGCCGGAAGCGCGCGCGCCACGTCGCGGGTTTCAGGCCGGAGCCAGCGGTCGCCGGCCTCGGCGCAGGCCTCGGCGGAGTTGGCGGAGCAGGCGCGGTCCAGGGCATCGAGCGCGCCCTGCGGGTCGTGCGCCTTGTCGGCGGCGCGCGCCAGCGCCACGCAGCTGGCGGCGTCCTTGTCCTCGCAGCCGATGGCCAGCCGCGCCCTGCCCCGCAGCTCGCCGGGAAGCAGGACCAGCAGCGGCCCGGCCCTGGCCCCGCCGTACGCGCGCGCGTAGCGGGAGACGAGCTCGAGCTTGGTGCCCTCGGTGACGAAGGCGAGCGGCAGCACCTTGCGCAGCCGCGAGGTGTCGCGCGCGAGCTGCTCGTCGAAGGCGCGCTTGCCCTCGGCGTAGTCCTGCCACTGCCGCGCGCGCGCGGCGGCCATCTCGCGGTAGGGGTTCTCGCCGCCCAGCTCGGCGACGGCCCGCCAGGCGGCGGCCGCCTCGTCGGGCCGCTGCGTACCGGTCTGCTCCACCGTGCGCGCGTCGTCGTAGGCCACGAGCACGTTGGCGTCCACGTCCAGGTTCACCGCGCCGCCGGCCATGAGCGGCGCCGGCTGCGGCACCTCCGGCAGGACCGCGGGCGAGAAGTTCACCGCGCTCACCTCCTTCTGCGCGCGGAAGAGATCCACCGCGGCTTCGGCCACCGCGTCCGCCAGCTCGTCGGCGCTGGCGCCGGTGGCGGAGGCCGCTCCCACCAGCCGGTCGGAGCGGGCGCGGCGCAGCTCCAGCGTGACGAGGTACCCGTCGCCGCCGCGGGCCAGCTCGCCGGAAACCACCAGATCGGCGCCCACCGCGCGCGGATCGCAGTGGCGCGAGCAGGTCTCGGCGTCGAGGATGCGCGACCCGCCGAGGATCCGCGCTGCAACCGTGCGGACCTGCTCCGCGAGAGGCGCCACCCCGATCTCCGTGGCGGGAACGCGCGAGTCCAGGTCGAGCACGGCCACGGTGTCGGCCCGGCCCGGAAGGGAGATGGCGAGAGCGGCTGCGCAGATCGGAACCAGGGCTTTCATGGGACCTCCGGGATTCACTGACAGCGAACGGGACCTGAGGGCTCGGCGAAGCAGGTCAACTGGTAGCCGCTCTCGGCGGCCTTCTCGCCCATCTCCGCTTCGGACACGTCGCCGAAGCGGGCGCGCAGCGCGGCCTGGGCGGCGTCGTGAAGCCGCGGCGTGAGCAGGACCTGGAGCACCAGCTCCGACCCGCGCTGATCGGGAGCGAGCTCGGCGCGGGCGCGGCCCACCGGGTCTCCGAGCAGGCCGTTGAGGCTGGCGTCCCGCAGGAGGCGGGGAACGCCGTCGCAAGGAGGGCCGGGCTGCTCGACGGCGCGGCCGGAGTCGAGGCCGAGGACGGAGAGGACTTCGGCGCCGTCCGGAGCGAGGCGGGAGACCACCAGGCAGCCGCCGGAGTTGCGCAGGTGCGCCGCCAGCGCATCGGGAGTGCGGGGGACGAGCACGCGCAGGGGCACGCCGCGGATCGAGGTGGAGTCGGACGGGATCAAGGTCGCTCGAGGCTCGGGCTGGAAGGACGCCTGCGCCGCCGCCCTGGGCATCGCGTGCACGACGCGCTGGCGGCTTGCGGTTGCCGGCTTCGCCGCCGGCGGCGAAGGCTTCGGCGCGGCGGCGGGCGGCTTCGGCATCTCTACCTTCGGGATCTGCACCACGCGGATCCGCTGCTCGTGTCGCGGCTCCGGAGGAATCGGAGGCTCCGCCGGGGCCTTCCGCCGTTCGAAGCGCACGTCGGCCGCGAGGCAAAGCGCCGCCAGCGCCAGCAGTTGCAGGCAGACCGCGCGAAAGAGCCGCGGAGGAGCGGCGTCAACGGGAAGGGCTGCGAGCATCGGTTTCGATCCCCACCACCAGCTCGGAGGCTCCGGCGGAGGTCACCTGGGAGAGGCAGGCCGCTTCCGGCGCGCCGAGATGCACCACCACCACCTTGCCGCGGGCGCTCTGCAGCGGATCGCCGGCCAGCGTCCGGGCGCCGCCGGCCTCGCAGCGGACGTCGAGCCGCTGCCGCGACGACGGCGCCGCCGCTGCCTGCGCCGAGGGAGGCCGCAGGCGCAGGAGCAGGAACTGCGCGGAGAGGAGCTGCGCCACCATCACCAGCGCGAGCAGCGCCAGCGCGAACTGCTTCTCCGCGAAGAGGCGGTAGATGAGCGCCTCCAGCTCCTCGAAGTTGCCGCCGTGCCGCCGCGAGTTCATGGCTTCACCTCTGCCGTGATCGCCGGCGCGGGCTGCTCCTCCGCCCACTCCGGCAGGAGCGCGGACGCCGCCTGCCGCTGCAGCCGGCTCAGCTCGCGCAGGTAGGCGTCGACGCCGCGCAGGAGCACCGATCCGTGCAGCCCCATGGGCAGGTGGCCCTGGATGGGACGCAGCGCCGCCACCAGCACGACCGGCCTCGCGTCCAGGCAGAGGCCCAGCGCCGCCACCGCCGAGTCGTCGTGCGGCGAGGAGCCGGTCTTGCCGGCGAACACCAGCCTGGGAAAGCGCTGCGCCAGCCATCGCAGCGTGCCTTCCTTGCGGTGCAGCGCGAGGAGCGCGCCGGTGTCGCTGAGCGTGCAGGAGCCGTCGTGGGCGAAGACCTTCCGGTGCAGGTAGGCGCCGATCTGCTCCGCGGTGGCGCGCGAGGAATTTCCCAAGAGCGAAGTGGGGTCGTCGGGAAGCCGCTGCGCCGGCAGCCCCGCCTGCTCGCGGCGGAGCTTGAGGTAGCGGAAGAGCGCCACCGAGGCGGCGCTGTACGAGAGCGAAGGCGGGATCTCCTCGGGCGGTACGGCCTCGCCGAGCTGTGCGAGCAGTCCGCCGGCGAGCGCGCGGTCGGCGGGGGAATCGAGCGCGGCGCGCTCCTCGGCGGGCACCTCGGCGTCGACCTTGAGGAGTAGATCGGGACGGCGCTGCGCGAGCAGGACGGGCAGGAGCATGGCGTGGCGGACGGTCATCGAGTTGACCGAGCGCGCCACCGCCTCGTCGAAGGACATGGGATGCGTCGCGGGCGCAACGTCCTCCGGGCACCAGCGCGCGGGGCGCAGCCGGCGCTCGTCCTTGGTGGCCCAGATCCAGCGCACGCACCCGGCCGGAGGCAGCATCAGCTCGCGCACCGCCGCGGGACCGAAGGCCTCCACCGCGAGGTCGAGCGCCTCCAGCTTGGCGACCGACCCGTAGTTCACCTCCATCAACGCCGACTCCGCTCCGGAGCGCGCCAGCACCGCGCCGTTGCCTCCCAGCACGGCGAAGGCCGTGCGCACGGAGGTGCCGGGGAAATCCGCGGCCAGCGCGGCTTCCAGGCCGTCGCGGAAGCGGTCGATGGCGGAGACCAGATCCAGGTCCGCCGAGGCGTTGCTCGCCACCCGCTCCGTCCAGCCCTCGACGAAGCCGAAGGCCGCCGAGGCGTCGATGCCGTCGTCGAGATACGAGGGCACCGTCCGGTCCCACGCCCCTTGCGACTCGAGCCAGGCGCGCGTCGACGCCACCCGCCTTGCCGAGAGCGACGGGTGCGCGCGCAGCCACTGGACGCCCCGGGGGATGGCGCCGAGCACGAGCTGGTCCTCGCGCGAGAGCCGGCGCAGGGGCAGCCCGAAGAGCGCCAGCGAGAGCCGGGAGAGGCCCTCGGCCGGCCGCCGGTCCGGACCCAGCGCCGCCGAGGCGCTGAGGTTGAGGTAGAGACCGGCGATGTCCTGCGGCGGCGCCTGCCGCGACAGCCAGGTGGCGAAGAGCGCCTCGCCCAGCTTGTCGGCCAGGGTGCCGCGACGTCCTTCGCGCAGGTAGAGCTTGGCGAGCTGCTGCGGGATGGTGGAGCCGCCCTCGGGAATGCCGCGCAGGTTGCGCACCACTGCGCGCGCCACCCCCTGCGGACTGATGGGCGGCAGCCAGGAGGGCCTGCGCAACAGGCCGCGGTCCTCGTATCCGGCGGCTGCCCAGATCACCAGCGGGGCGGGCCGGTCGTCCGGCGGCGCGGCGCGATAGAGCTCCAGCTCCTTGCGGAAGAGGTCCGCCGCTGCCTGCGCCCGCCCGCCGCCGGCGAGCGACAGCGGCGCCGCCAGCGCCACGCACACCAGGGCCAGCGAGGCCCCGCAGACCGCGGCCAGCGCGGGCCTGCGCGCCTTGCGCAAGAGCGGCTTCATCGCGCGAGCCCCATCTTCTTCAGCACCGTCAGCGTCTCGCGCGGCGTGTACAGCGCCAGCAGCGGATCGCGCGGCCGTCCCTGATCGTCGAGCAGCGAGAAGTGCAGGTGCGGCCCGGTGGAGTGGCCGGTGCTGCCCACTTCGCCCACCACGCCCATGGCCGGCACCGCGAGCCCCTGGAGGATTCCGAGGAGCCGCGGGTCGGAGCGCAGGTGGCAGTAGACGGTCCGCCAGCCATTCGGGTGCTGCACCGTCACGTACCAGCCGCAGGCCGCGGCGCGGCCGGTGTCGGCGATGCGGCCTTCGCGCGCCGCCACCACCCAGGAGCCGGGCGGCGCCACCAGGTCCACGCCCTTGTGCAGCTTGCGGTGGCCCTCCAGCCGCCGCAGGCCGAACTTCGAGGAGACGTGCTCGAACCTGCGCACGTCGAGGGGAAAGAGAAGCCAGGGGATGCGCCGCGGTCTTGCGGCCTCGGTCCGGTGGCGCAGGGAGGTCCTGGCGGCCGCCTTCGCGCCGTGGTGCAGGGGCGCGAGAAGGGCGAGCGCGGCGGCGAACGCGGCGGTGCGCATGTGGACGCCAGCAAAAAAGTCCCGGCCTGGGGTTTTTTTGCTTGCCCCGCCGGACCAATCCGGAGACCGCGATGGGGCCCTTCGCCCGGTTCTGGCACTACTCGGTGGACACCTACGGCGGCGCGCCGGTGCTGCTCCTCATCACCTGCATCCAGCTCGCGCTCCTCGGCTGGGTGGCGGCGGAAGCGCTGCGCGCGCGCGCCGAGCGCAACGATCCCACCCTCTCCACCGAGGCGCGGCGGGTGCGGGCCGCCCACCGCGCCGAGCTGTGGCAGAAGCGCGTGCGGCCCATGGCGCTCACCATGATGATCCTCGGTCCCGGCCTGGGCCTGGGGATGAGCACGCTCCTGGGCGCGCTGGGCATGGGCGCGCTGGGCGACGTGATGGGCTCGCAGGCGGCGGCGGAAGCGCTCGCCGCCACCATGGCGCAGGCCTACAGGGAGATCAGCTACGCCTACTTCCTGATGGTGGGCGGCACCTTCCCGATGCTGCTCGGCCCGGTGATCGTGCTGGTGGCGCGGCGGCTGGACGACGAGGGCGAGGAGGCCCGCGGCGGCGAGCCGGACGAGATCCTGCTGCACACGCTCAAGAGCCTGCTCGCGGTGGCCGAGCAGCAGGCGGCGCGGGCGCACATCGACGCGGCGCGGACGCACGCGCTGCTCGAGCAGGCGCTGGCGCGGAGGGCCGCGGCGTGACCGAGACCCTGGGCGTCCTCCGCCACCAGCGCGCCCGCGGGCCGCTGCCGGCCCAGCGCGAGGGACTGCCGGCCTGGCTGACCTCGCTCTTCGGCCAGCTCCCGGCGGTGCGCGTCGAGATTCCTTCCCCGGCCGTCTCGCCGCTCCGCGCCGTGGGCGTGGTCGTGGAGGAGAGCGAGGGCAAGGCGTTCGCGCGCGTCCCCGCCGACGGCGACGCGCTCGATCGGCTCTTCGCGCTGTTGAATCTCCCCGCCATCGAGGGCGGCGGCGCGGCGCTGCTGCTCGCGGAGATGGAGAAGGCAACAGATCCCTCGCGCGTTCCGCCCCGCCTCTCCCTGCCGCTGCGCATCCAGCCCGCCAAGGCGTGCGCGCTCGGCTGGTCGTCCGACCTCTTCACCCTGACCGTGCTGGTGAGCAACGTGTCGCTGCGCGAGGACGACGGCGCGCTCTTGCCCCGCGGTGGCCCGGTGGTGGCGGTCTGCGCCGAGTACGACCGGCCGCTCACCTCGCTCGCTCCGCCCAGCGTGGCGAGCTACGCGCTCCGCGACGCGCGGGCCGAAGGCATGCCCACCGTGAAGCTGCCCGGCGGCTTCCTGCGCGGCCCGCTGCGGCTCGAGGCCACCAGCCGCGCCGGGCGCGCTCCCAGGGACCGCCCCGCCGCCGTGGCGCGGGCAGGCAAGTTCCTCGACGAGCTGCACGCTGCCTGGAAGCAGCGCCCCGGGCCGGCGATGGAGATCGCCTGGCCCGTGTACCGATCGGAGCGCGATGGCCCGCCCCTCGACGCGGTGGTGGGCAAGCCGCTTCCGGAAATGCAGCTTCGATGACGCACCCGGCTTTTTTGCTTTTGCGACCAGGAGGTCTCGTCATGCGGAACCTTTTCCTTCTTCTCGGGGCAATTGCCCTCCTCGCCGGCTGCGCGCACGACGATGCGGCGCAGCAGCCCAACCCGCGCAGCTGGGAGCAGGGGCTCGACTCGGCGCTCTCGCCGCAGATCGCGCCGGTGGGACCGATCGAGACCGACCAGACCGCCTACGACTTCATCCGCCGCCGCGAGCGCGAGCACGCGCTCGGCACCAAGGCCACCGCGGCGGAGCTGGACGAGGTGATCAACGCCTCCAGCCAGGTGCTGGCCTCGGCGCTGGCGCTGCCGCTCTTCAAGGCCGGCGTCTACCTGGGGCAGCCCCGCCTCATCGACCGCGGCTGCAACGCCGCGCGGCGGGTCACGCACTCGGCGTTGCGCGCGAGCGGCAACGTCGACGCCGTGCTCCAGGCCTGCGGAACGCTGACCGCGGGGCGGCAGACGTCGTCCAACGACGGCTGCGGCGAAGGACAGCAGAAGCTCCGCGAGGCCTACGCGCTGCTCGCCGCGGAGAAGAACCAGGATGCCGGCCACACCGCGGCGGAAGGGGTGCGCCTGCTGCGCGATCGCTGCAGCAAGATGACCGCGCCCTTGCGCACGCCGGTGGATCCGAGCACCCGCGGCTTCCTCATCGTCTGGGTGCTGCACGCCAACGACGCGCCGCCGGTGACCTTCCTCGCCGGAGAGCCCGTTCCCAACACCGCAGAGTCGATCAACGACGCCTTCCTGCGCGGCGTGCAGGCCGTCCGGCCGGTCGCGCACAACCCTTGAGAGGAGACCGTCATGTCCAGCGAAGCTGAGTTCCGGCCCATCGAGAGCGCGCCCGCGCGGCGCCTGTGGCCCTATGCGGTGCTCGGCGCGGTCATCGTCGGGCTCGTGGTCTACATCCTGCAGAAGAACGCCCGCGCCTCCGAGCCGCGGCAGATCGTGACCGCCAACCTCGCGCCCAGGCCCGCCGCCGATCCGGTGAAGGAGGCGCCGAAGGCGGAGCCGGCGGCGGTGACGCAGAAGGCGCCGGAGAGCCCCAACGTGCTCGGCGCGGCGGCGAACGCCGCAGGCAAGCTCGCCATGGTGGCCAAGGCCGAGCTGGACCGCGAGCTGGGCCGCACCCGCGCCGCGCAGAAGCAGGCGGACGTGTACCGCAGGGAGATCTCCAATCTGGAGAGGCAGCTCAGCGAGACCCGCGC
Organism: Myxococcales bacterium; assembly: GCA_035702105.1. Taxonomy (GTDB): domain Bacteria; phylum Myxococcota; class Myxococcia; order Myxococcales; family 40CM-4-68-19; genus 40CM-4-68-19. The sequence goes on from DASSQZ010000191.1 coordinate 38,826, forward strand.
GCAGCTCGCCGCCTACCAGAAGGCGCGGCAGCCGCCGCCCCCCACCGACCAGGAGCAGATCCTCCAGATGCTCGCCCCCGTCCTGCGCTCCAGCAACGACGGCCGTCCCTGACAGGAGCCGAACATGAACCGCATCCTCATCCTCTGTCTCTTCGCCGTGCCGGCGGCCCACGCCGCGGACGAGTTCAAGGCCGTGAAGGCGGGTGAGCAGGTGACCTATCCCCTGCCGCCCATGCCGCTGCCCGCAGTGGCGCCCCAGGACGGCAAGTGGGCCGAGACCGAGGACAGCCCGGCGCTGCGCGTCAGCCGCGCCTGGGTGAAGCTGGGCCAGGCCGCGGGCGTGGAGCGCAGCGAGGCCACCCGCCGGCTCTACACGGCGTGGAAGAACGAGGTAGCGCAGAACGGGCCGCACGGCCGCGCCGCGCAGGCAGCGCACGCGCGCTTCCTCGCCGCGTACAAGAAGGATCTGGAGACGGCGCGCTCCATCTACGAAGGGGTGCTGCGCGACGTGGACTCGATGGACGCCGACGGCGCGGAGGGCTCGGGCGGCGGAGGCACCGACAGCGGGGCGACCAGCCTGGCCAAGGAAGCCGACGAGCAGATCCGCGCCGCCGACCGCGACGAGCGCCTCACCAACTCCGCCTGCTTCCTCTCTCCCGACACCTGCCAGCAGTCCGATCCCACCGACAAGGCGCTGCAGGACGAGATCGGAAACCTGGTCAAGGACACGCTGGTGGCGGGAGGGCCGGACGGCGGCCTGAGCCTGTACGCGCTGCGGCGCAAGGCCGGCCTGCTCGCGCTGCGCGCGCGGGTGATGGCGGCGGTGACGCAGCGGGCGGCGGCGCGGCTCGCGACCGAAGTGGCCACCCAGCAGGACGGCCAGGGCATGCCGCGGGCGTTGCCCTCTCCCATCGCGCCGATGGCCAGCGTCGCCCGCAGGGCGGTGCCAACCTCCGATCCCTATCGCTGAGCGCCGGGGTAGTGGCACTCCTCGAGGCCGATGCCCACGGCAGCGAGGAGATGTGAGAGCGGTGTGGTGAGGCGGCCCTGCCCTGTCGCCTCATCCACCGCGGCGGGCAGGTCGGCCAGCGCCCGCGGAACGCCGTCGCCGCGCGTCCACGCCTCCTCGCGATAGCGGGGATCGAGCGGCGCTTCCAGATCGGCCTGCCGCTCGTACGCCTTTCCCCCGCCGAGATCGAGAAAGAGCGCGGAGCGCAAGGGGCCCCTGGCCGCGAGCCGCCGCGCCGCGAGCAGCGCGCGGCCGTCCAGCGGCGCGGCATGGACCAGGATGCCGGACACCGCCGCGCGCGGCGCCTCGAGGAGGGTCGCGGCGTGGCGCGGCCGGGCCACCCCGGGCACCCACGCTCCTGCTTCCCGGAGCAGCGCCCGCAGCGCCTCGGCTGCGTCCTTCCATTCCTCGAAGGCCTGGGCGGAATCCGCTCCGTCGACGAGCTGCACCACGCCCGCCACGGCTTCCACCGCCGGCAGCGGTAGCTCGGCCGCGAGCAGCCGGGCGAGGACGCGGGGCCAGAGGACGCGCGCCTCGAAGGATCGGGCATTACCGCGGGCCGCCTCTTCCGCGAGCGCCAGCGCCTGCGCTCCTTCCGGCAGGTCGCGCAGCACGGCGCGAAAGCCGTGGATGGGAGCCGCGCGCGGACGCGAGGAGGAAGGCAGCAGCGGCAGGCGCACCCGCCCGCGCGCCTTCCACACCACCGGCTCCTCCACGTGGCTGAAGCGGTCGCCGGCGAACCAGCAATGATCGTCGCGCTGCATCGCCTGCGCGGCGACCGAGAGGCGGGTCACCGGATCGCGGCTCCAGCCCGCCTCCGAGAGGCGCCAGAGGTTGCCCGCGGCGGAAGGCGGGTTGCCCACCGCGCGCGCGTACTGCTCGTAGTCGAGGAGCCAGTCGTCGAGGAGGATGGCGTGGAGCGGCGCGCCGTCCTCGGGCTGCAGGCGCGCCGCGGCCTCGAGGTAGTGCGTGCCCAGCGCGGCCTCCACGAGCCAGAGCCGCCGCTGCTCCACCGCCGCCGCGTCGCCGCCCTCGATCGCCGCCAGCGCCGAGAAGAGCGCCTCGCCGAAGTACCGCCGCGCCGCGGCGGGCGCGGAAGCGACCGCGCCGAGCTGCCGCTGCACCTCGACGCGCGAGGTGGGCACCGGATCGAGAAGCTGCGGCAGCGGCGGCTGGAAGCGCGGCACCTGCGCGTCGAGCCCGCACTCGATGCCGCGGACGATCCAGTCGGCGAAGGCGAGCTCCGGATCGTTCCAGCGCTCCCTGGCGCGCAGCGCCGAGGCGAGGAGCAGGTGCAGCGCTTCGTGCCGCGCGATCCGCGAGGCGTCGTCCGGCGGAGTCGTCTCGCCCAGCGAGAGGCGGATGCAGCCTTCGCCCACGCAGAGCGCCTCGCCGTGGGTGGATTCGCCGGGACCGAGCGCCACCTCCACGCGATCGTACGGGCGCGGAGGCGGAAGCAGCCGCAGCGCGCCCGCGAGAAGCCGCGGCGCGTCGGAGAGGCCCTGCAGCACCGCCTCCGGGAGGCCCTGGGGAAGGCTCCGCTCACCGGGCACCAGGCGCAGGAGCGGCGCCCCGTCTTCGAAGAGCAGGCGGAAGCCGCCGCAACGCACGGCGCCATCCGCGCGCGCCTCGAGCCGCATCTGAAACTGGGAGCCGCCGGCGGTCACGAGTGTAAGTCCTAACGGGCCTGTTCCGTGACCGCCAGAGCCCCATCGCGGTCACGGTTAGACTCGGGACACGCATGCAGCCCTTGCCACATCTCGCATCCTGCCTGCGCCTCGCGTTCGACGCGCGCGACCCCGCGCACCCATCGGGCGTCTCGCTCGCCTCCTATTTCGCCCGCGCCGCCGTGCGCGGGCGCAAGCGCTCCGACCTCGAGCCGGACCTCCTCTTTCCCCCTTTGGTGCAGGCGCGGCTCGGACCCGCCGCCGCCAGCGCCATCGCGCTCGCCATGGACGCGGGAAGCTTCCGCTCCTGTCCGGCGGCGCGGCCCACCGTGCCCCTGGCCACGCGCGAGTGGCTGGCCGAGGCGGCGCTGGCGCTGGGGAAGGCGGAGGGGTTTCCGCTGATGTGGGCGCTGCTCCGCGCCATGTCCGAGATGGAGGCGGTGGCGCAGAAGCTGCTCGGGGCCCGGACGCCGCGGTCGGTGGTGCGTCAGATCCTGCACGGGGTGGGCGCGCGGACCTTGCGCGTGGAGCCCTTCGCGGCATTGCTGGTGCGCGTGCTGAAGATCGCGCAAGCGGTCTACGCGGCGTTCCGGCACGCCGGCTTCGGCCCCGCGGAGGCATGGGCGGCCGCCGAGGATCGTCTCTGGGCGCCGCATCCCACCGGGCGCGGCGGCACGCTGGGCGCGTACCTGCCCAGCCTGGTGCAGGCCGCTTCCGGCAACGCCCGGCGCCGCCTGCGCCGCAACGAGGAGACGGGCCGCACCCACGAGCACGCGCAGGCGCTCCTGGCGCGCTTCTCCTCCGGCCCGGGGCCGCGGCTGTGGCCCTGGGCCGACCGCGAAGGGCGCCTGCTCCCGCACCGCGAGCTCCTGCTCTCGCCGGAGGTGGCGGGGCTGTGCTTCTTCGTGCTGCTCACGCACATGGCGGGCGAGCGGCGCAGCCGCGGCGGCCCTGCGGGCGGGCTCTCGCGGCCCTTCGCGGAGGCGGGATTCGGCGCTCCGGAATGGCTGCCCGACCGCACCGACGATCTGGCCGTGCGCCTGCTCGCGGCGGGAGCGGCGGACGGCGTGCCGCGGGGCGAGCTGCTCGACGCGCTCTCGTCGCTCCTGCGCGGCACGCTGGCGAGCGGCGACGAGCCGATGCTGCTGCGCGCGCGCGAGCGCCTGCCCGACCTGCTCCGCTGGCTGGAGGAGAACGGCCGCGAGCTCCTGGAGACCGGATGACCCGCAACCTGACCTCGCTTCGGGCGGGCTTCCCCGACCTGGCTGCAGCTCCGGACGGCTGCGGCGATCTGCTGGCGCGGTGGGCGGCGGTGCTCGACCGCGCGCCGCGGCTGAGGCCCTGGCTCTCCGGAATGATCGCGCAGCGGCGGGCGCTCCTGTGCGAGAGCGCGGCCGACGTCGCCGCGGCCAACGTGGAGCGGGCGCTCTGGGCCGACCTGGAGCGGTGGGTGGTCCAGTTCGAGGCCCTCCCGCCCTTCGCGGTCTCCGCCATCGCCACCACGCTGCAGGAAGGCAGGCCGGCGCGGCAGGAGCCCGAGGGCGAGCCGCCCTCCGCCGGCACGGCGGAATCGCCCGAGCGCGCGCTGCGCGACCTGGAATCGCTGCTTGGCGATCCGGTCTTCGCTCTCGCCTTCCACTGCGTGGAAGCCCGCGTCCGTCCCGCGCTGCCCGACCTCGTTCCGGACTGGGCGTGGTTCGGCCTCCTGCACGCGAGCGCCGCACCGCAGCCGCTGCTCACCCCGGACGTCGCGGTGACGCTGGTCCTGCGCGTGCGCTCGGGCGAGTGGCCGCGCCTGCCCGCCCCAAGGCGGGATGCAGCGCTGCGCCTGTTCCATGCTTCCGCCGCAGACCTTCGTGCCACCGCCGCCGTCGAGCGGCTGCGCGCGCTCCTTCCCTGGCCCGTGGACGCCGCGGCGTTCGTCGCTGCCGCGGGCCCCGTCCGCGCAGCGCTGGGCGAGGCCTGCGACCTCTGCGGGCGCATCGCGGCCGCGGTGAAGACGCGCCGCGGCAGCTTCTCGGTGCTGCAGGCGGTGCCGGCGGCCACGGCCACGCCCCACGAGCTTGCAGAGCTCTCCGCGACCGCCAGCAGGTACGCGCAGATGCACGGGTTCCACAGGCTGCTTTCGCTCCTCTAGAAGGACGGCGGGTTTTTTTGCTTCAGGATCGTTCGCGACCTGCCGCGAGGTGAACAATGGTGCCGCTCGACGTCGCAGCGACCTGGACGAGGATGCTCTCGGTGACCGCGGGAGCCTGCGCAGCCGCCGGCGCGCCCGGGCCGGCCACCCGCCTGCGCGGAAGGCCGCCCGATCCCGCGGGCGGGCCCTGGCTCGCCATCTTCGATTTCCAGCCCCTGACCCGCGCCGAGCGCGAGGCGCTGGAGCGCTGGCTGCGCGACCGTGCCGAGCCCTTGCTGATGGTGCGGCACGTCCTGCTCGCGGCGCCCATCGCAGAGGACGTCTTCATCGAGCTGACGCCCCAGGCGCTCGCCGCCATGCCGGAGGGCTGGCGCGACGCGCCCCGGCCGATCCTCTTCTTCGCGCCCGCGGGCCGCTCGCAGCCGGAGCGCCGGCGGCAGTACCTGGACGCGCTCTCGCGCCTGCGCATTCCGCTCGCCTCCGCCGGCAGCGAGCTCTGGGCGGTGCGCGAGTTCGACGCCGACCTCTTGGTCGCGCTGGCGCGGCTCTCCGCCGCCGGCGAGAGGGCGGCCTTCCGGGCGGCGCTCGATCCGGGACAGACGCGGCTCTTCGATCAGCAGCTTCCCGCGGTGGAGGCGGCGCTCCTCGACGACCTGGTCGGGGCGCGCGACGAGGAGGACGAGGTGGCGCTCGACCTCGCCAGCCTCTCGGGGCTGCATCCCTCCGCGCACCCGCTCTCGCTCTTCGCGGCGGTGGAGCGCGCGCACAACCGCAGGCGGCCGGAGACCGCGCGCACCCAGTTCTCGGCGCGCACGCTGGAGGCCCGGCTTTCCGCGCGCGGCTATCCCGAGCGGATCCGCCCCTGCACCGACGAGTTCGCTGCGCGCGCGCCGCTGCTCCTTCCCGCGGAGCTGCAGCGCGTGTTCGAGGCCGCGGATCTGCTGGCGCCGGAACCTGCATGAGCGAGGCGGCGGCAGCGGATCGGAAGTCGTCCCGGCGCCGCAGCATCGCGGTGGCCACGGCCGCCGGGGAGGCGCCCGAGGAGGAGCTTTCACGGGTGGGATGGCCGCTGACGGTGCTGCGGCTCGCGCTGGCCCCGGAGCTGCATCCCTGGCGGCGCGGCTTTCGCGTGCGCCGGAGAGGACCGCTCCTCGCCGTCCTCGCGGCCCTCCTGCTCCTGCTCCTCTTTGCCGCCAGCGGCTGCAGCTCCACTCCGCAACTGTCGCTGATCCAGCGCGCCTCCGCCGCGATGCAGACGGAAGGGGCGCGCTGCGACACCATGCTGGTCTCGCAGGAATTCCAGGTCTCGCCGCAGGGCGAGCTGTCCGACCTGCGCCTCACGCTCCACGACCTTCCCGAGGTGGTCGGGCCGCTGCGCGTCCTGGTGCGCCGCCCGCGCTTTCCCGCCCGGCTGGAGCTGGATGCGGAGGGCGCGCCGGAGTTCGACAAGGTGCTGGACGTGCCGGCCCGGCGGCAGCTCACCGTGGTGCTGAGGCGGGGACGCGGCGCCTCCGACGACTGGCCCCGGCAGACCTGCAGCGCCTGCCGCGTGGACGTGGAGCTGACCGGGCTCTTCGGCGCCCGCGAGGCGCTGCGCGCCTTCTTCACCCGGGCGATGCTGGAGGCGGGCGCGGTGGAGGGCGCCTTCGCGCGGCAGTCGGCCGAACGCGCCGAGCGGCCCACCCAGCCCCTGCGGGCGATGGCCGACGCCCTCTCCGCCGAGGCGACGCGCTGCCACGTGCAGCTCGCGCCGGCGCTCTCGGCGGTGCTCTCCGCGCTCGCGCAGCTCGACGGAGCGCGCGCCCGGTTCTACGCCCGGCAGGCGCAGGAGGTGCCCGACGCGGCCGCGCTCCTGCGCGCCTGGGACTCGGCGACGTCCTCGCTCGAAGCGATGCCCGCGCTGCAGTCGGAGGCGCGCGCGGCGGGATGGCCGGCCTCGCTGAAACCGCGCTCGGCCGGCAGGCTGCGGCAGGCCGCTGCGCACCTCGATCTCTGGTCGCAGATCGCGTCGGTCGGGGCGGACGACAAGCCGGCCGCGGCCCGCTGGGCGGCGCTGGCGCTGGCCCCGGATCCCGCGGCGCTGGAGGCCCGCGCCGCGGCCCTTCCACCCATCCGCGATCTCGCCGATGCGGAGGCGCGGCTTGCCTGGGTGGATCCGCCTG
>DASSQZ010000192.1:0-16281 GCA_035702105.1 Myxococcales bacterium
GCCCGGGTCACGTGCGGGTCGCCGGAGAAGCCCAGGTAGTTGTAGCTGGACCAGTTGATCATCGTGCGGCCGGCGATCACCGAGGTGTCGTTGGTGACCCGCTCGTGCACGTTGAAGTACGGGTTCTTGAGCCCGAAGGCCGCCGCCAGGCCGAGGCGCTGCTCCAGCTCCTGCACCTCGGGGAACTGCTCGATGCGGAAGGTGGCCTCGTCCACCTGCGCGGGCCTGGGCTCCTGCGCGGGCGCCGGCACCGGCCTGGGCGCCGCGGTCCTGCCGATGAGGAAGCGCGGGTCGCGGTGCTTGAACTCGCCCTCCACGCCTCGGGCCACGGCGAGCACGCGGCCGTCGCGCCCCTGCATCACGATGGTGCCGCGCACGGCGTCGCCGGCGCTCTGCTCCAGGGTCAGCGACGCGCGCACCGGCCCTTCGCCCAAAGGCTCGAGCTGCACGTACTCGTCGATGGCCACGGGGAAGCCTGCGCGCTGCAGATGGCTCCATGCCCAGTACGCGGCGAGTTGGAAGGCGCCGTCGAGCGCCAGCGGATCCACGGCCCAGGCGCGTCGCGGCTCGGCGATCAGGTCCGACGGCCGGCTCGTGCGCACCCAGCCGACGATGCCTTGCGGGGTGATCTGCTCGATGGACTCGATGCCCCGCATCCGCGGCCCGGGGAAGGTGAAGGAGCCGTAGAACTCGTCCAGCGTCATCGGCAGCTCTGGGCGCGAGCTGGCCGCGGGCGCGGGCAGGGCGGAGCCCAGCGCGGGCAGCACGTCGGCTCCGGGCGAGGCGAAGGCCACGTAGGCAGGTGCACGGGTGAACGCGCGGGGAGCGCCCGCGGGAGTGGAAGAGAGCGCCACCGCCAGCTCGTCCGAGCCGCTCACCGCCAGCGTCAGCTCGACCGCGTCGGCGATGCGCACCGGCTGCTTGAGGCGGAAGTCGCGCAGCAGCACCGGTTGTCCGGTGCGGCCCCTGGCCTCTGCCGCGGCCCAGGCCACCGCGTCCAGCGCGGAGGCGAGCGGGAGCACGGGTTGCCCGGCGAGCTGGTGGTCCTCGAGGTAGGGATGCCCCGCCCGCGAGACGTGCAGGGAGAGCTTGTGCTCGATGCGGCGCGCGGGCCGCTCGTGCGCGAGGAGGATGGGCCCACGGGCGCCGGCCTGCAGCGCGCCGGTGAAGGCCGCCACGCCGGAAGCGTCGTCGATGAACGGCACCCCCTGGCTCTCGAGCGCGGCGCGGACGAGCGGCGGAATCTTCGCCACCATGCCGGTGCCTTCCCAGGGCGGATACTCCAGCGAGAGCGCGAGCACGCCCGGCCGCCGCCGCGAGACTGTGGAGACCGCCGCCGAGAGGCCCGCGTTCGCCGCGGCGTAGGAGGTCTGACCGGCGTTGCCGAACCGCCCCGCCCACGAAGAGACCGCGACCACGGCGCGGAGCGGGTCCTGCGCGGTGGCGAGCATCGCGCCCCAGAAGCCGGTGAGCTTGGTGGCGAGCACGCGCTCGACCGAGTCGTCCGCCGCGTCGGCCGCGGCGCCGTCCTCGGCGATCCCCGCGGCGTGCACCACCGCGGTGAAGCTGCCCAGCGCGGCGCGGGCAGCGTCCAGCGCCGGGCCCACCGGCCGGGTGACGTCCCACTCCACGAACACGGCGCCCTCGGGCAGCGCCTGCGGCGCCGTGCGGCCCGCGAGCGCGACCCTGGCGCCCTTCTCCAGGAGCGCGCGCGCGAGCTTGAGCCCGATGCCGCGAGTCCCGCCGGTGACCAGCACCACGTCGCGCTCGCCCAGCTCCACGGGCTCCGCGGACGCCGCCGGCAGCAGCTCCTGCTCGAGGCGGGTGCCCTCGGCCCAGCGCACCTCGGCCACGGCGCTGCCCGAGCGAAGCTCGGCGAAGAGCGCGTGGGCCATGGCGGCGGCGCCGTCCTCGAGGCGCAGCTCCACGCACTTGACCAGCTCGTCGGTGCGCTCGCGGGCGAGCGCCTTCACGTAACCCGCCAGGGCGGCGTCGATCTCGTCCGCGCCGGGCGTCGCAACAACCAGCATGCCGCCCGCGGCCCCCGGGGCCTGCGCCCGCGCCAGCCGGTGCATCTCCAGCACGGCGGCGAAGCCCGGCGACAGCTCCGATTCCGCGCGGCCCAGCGGCGCGAGATGGATGACTCCGCCCACGCCGGCCAGCGGATCGCCGGCCTCGCCCAGCACGGCCTCGACGCCGGCATCGTTGAGCAGCCGCGCCAGCGCCTCGGCCACTCCCAGCGAGTCGCGGGTGACGAGCAGCCGCCGCGGCAGCGGGCTCTCCGCCGGCGCCGGGGCCGGAAGCTGCGCCTCCACCCACGAGGGCGAGAAGCGGAGCAGCTCGCGTCCTTCGCTCGCCACCTCGCCGAGGAGCTGGGAGAAGACCGGCGCAACGCGGGTGGGCGGCTGCGCCACGGCGCGGGTGACGTGGTCGACGACGTCCTGCACGGTGGTCTGCGGCCCGAGCAGGCTGCGCGGCAGTCCGCCCGCGCCGGGGAAGGCCTTGTTGATGTCCCCGTCCAGCTCCACCGTCATCAAGGAGTCGAAGCCCAGGTCGGCGGCGAGCGTCTGGGAGGGCTTGATGGCCTCGACGGGAAAGGCGCTGATCCGCGCCACCGAGGCGAGGATGGCGCTCGCCACCCGGCTCGCAGTCTCCGGAGCGGGCGCCGCGGGCGGAACCGGTGTGCGGGCCTTCGCTTCCGTGCCTGCGGGCGGTTGCGGCGCGGCCTGCGCGACGGCCGCGGGCGGAGCCGCCGGAGCGGCGCTCGCAGGCGCGGAGATCGGGGGAAGCCCGGGCAGCGCCACGCCCCTGCGCCCGAGCGCGGCCGCCTGCTCCTCGAGGACCTTCGCCTGCTGCTGCAAGAGCGCCACCTGCTCGCGGAACAGCGCAACCAAGGGATCCATCTGCGTCTCCTGCGCGCCCGGCGCCAGCCGCAGCGGCTCGGCGGCCTTCGCGGGCTCCACGGCCCAGTACGCCTGCGTGTCCAGAGGCGTGGGTGGCAGCGTCACCATCCGCGCCTCGCGCCCCTCGAAGAGCGGCGCCGCGTCCAGCTCGATGCCCAGCGACCAGACCTGTCCCAGCGCCGCCGCGAGCTGCGAAAGGCCGTCCTCGTCGCGCGCGCAGAGCGCCACGTTGGCGAGCCGCTCGCCCTCGGGCAGGGTGGCGCGGGCGAAGGCGGTCAGGACGTTGCCCGCGCCGACCTGGAGCCAGGCGCGCGCGCCCAGCGACGAGGCGCTGCGCAGCGCGGAGACGAAATCGACCGGAGCCGTGGCGTGGCGCACCCAGATCTCGCGCTCGTCGCCCGCGTAGGGCTTGCCGCTGATGCCGCTCACCACCTGCATGCTCGCGGAGCGGACCTCCAGCCCGGAGACCAGCTTCTCCATCGCCTCCGCCACTCCCGCCATCAGCGGCGAGTGGAACGCGTGCGAGACCTCGAGCGGCGTCACCTGCACGCCGTGGGCGGCGAGCCTCCCGGAAGCCTCGCGGACGCCGGCGCTGGTGCCCGAGATCACCGTCTGTCCGGGGTGGTTCAGATTCGCGACCGTGACTCCGCCGATGCCGCGGACCGCCGCGTCGACGGTGGCGCGGTCCGAGGCGGCGCTTGCCATGGCGCCGGGGTCGGGCAGCCGGAGCGCCACCATCGCGAGCCCGCGCCGCGCGACCAGCCGCACGCACTCCTCGGCGGACAGCACGCCCGCCGCTGCAGCAGCGGCGAACTCGCCCAGGCTGTGCCCCAGCGCCACGTCGCCGCGCACGCCCAGCCGGGCGAGCAGCGCATGGAGCGCGAGGCCCACCGCGGCCATCGCCGGCTGGCAGACCTCGGTGGCGGTCAGGCGCCGCTCCGACTCGGGCGAGGGCTGTGCGTAGAGGAAGCTGCGCAGCGATCCGCCGAGCTGCGGGTGAAGGTCGGCGATGGAGTCGTCGAGGCGGTCCAGCTCTTCCCGGAAGGTGGGGATCTGCTCGTACGCCTCGCGGAGCAGCCCGACCTTCTGCGCACCCTGGCCGGGAAAGAGCAGGGCGAGCTTGCGATCGGCGAACGGCCCCTGCGCGAACACGGCGCCGGGCACGATCTGCGCCGGAGCGCTCGAGGCGGGCGGCGCCATGCGGTCCGAGGCGCCGTCTCCGCGCTTCTCCAGCGCCGCGGCGCAGGCCAGCAGCTTCTCCTCCAGCGTCGCGAACGAATCGGCCACGATGGCAAGCCGCGCGTCGCCGTGCGCCCGCTGCGACAGGGTGAAGGCCACGTCGGGCAACGTGCGCCCCTCGCGCTGGAGCAGCGGCAGGGCCTCCGCGAGCTGCCGCGCGAACTTCGCGACCGTGGAGGCGCGCGAGCTGGCCACCAGGAACAGCTCCGCCCGGGCCTTCCGCGGCGGCCGGAGGACGCGCACCTTCGTGCGCTGCTCCGGCGCCTCCTCCAGGGCGAGGTGCGCGTTGGTCCCGCCGAAACCGAACGAGCTCACTCCCGCGCGGCGCGGGTGGCCGTTCGACTCCCAGGGCATCTCGCTGCGGGGAAGGAAGAAGGGGCCGGTGCCCAGATCGAGGCGCGGGTTCTCCTCGCTCACGCCGGGCTGCGGCGGCAGCTTCCTGTGGTGCAGCGCCAGGGCGGCCTTGATCAGCCCCGCGATGCCCGAGGCGGACATGGTATGGCCGATGTTCGCCTTGACGCTTCCGAGCGCGGTGCGGGCGCCGTCGCGGGGCGTCCAGCCGGCCTCCTCGAACAGCTTGCGAAGGGCGCCCACCTCCACCACGTCGCCCACGGTGGTGGCGGTGCCGTGCGCCTCCACGTAGCCCACCGTCGCCGGCGAAAAGCCCGCGTCCTGGTAGGCCATGCGCAGCGCGTCGAGCTGCCCGCCGGGCCTCGGCGTCATCGGCCCTTCGGAGCGGCCGTCGTTGTTCGAGGCGGCGCCCTTCACCACCGCGTAGATGCGGTCGCCGTCGCGCTGCGCGTCGTCGAGTCGCTTGAGGATGACCGCGCCCACGCCCTCGCCCATGACGAAGCCGTCGGCATTGGCGTCGAAGGGCCGGCACTCTCCCTTGCGGGAGATGGCGCCGATGCGGCTGAACCCCACCAGGTTGTCCGGCAGCAGATTCACGTAGACGCCGCCGGCGATGGCCACGTCCACCTGGCCCGCGCGCAGGTTGACGATGGCCTGCTGCGCCGCAACCAGCGCCGACGAGCAGGCGGCGTCGAGCGAGAGCGCCGGCCCGCCCAGATCGTAGGTCTGCGCCACGATGGCCGCGTTCATGTTGAGCAGGTTGCCGGCCATCGCGAACGCGCGCATCGGCACCACCTGCTCGATCATCGCGTCGCGCAGGCGGGCGGCCTGCGGATCCTCGAGCGCCCGGCCGAAGGCGCCGTCGAAGAGCTGCATGGCGCGCAGCCGCGAGACCACCAGCTCCTTGTGCTCGTTGGCGCTGGCGCCGATGAACACGCCGGTGCGGGCGCGATCGTAGGGACGCCGCTCGTATCCCGCGTCCTGCAAGGCGCTGCGCACGGTATCGAGCAGGAGGCGGTGCTGGGGGTCGGTGACCTGGATGCGCCGGGGGGCGATGCCGAAGTGGAGCGCGGCGAATTCGCGCACCTCGTCGTCCTCGAGGTAGGCGCCCTTGTCGATGTAGGCCTTGTCGGGGATGCGGGTGGAGGGGTCGAAGAACAGCGCGTGGTCCCAGCGCGAAGGGGGGATGGGCCGGAACGTGACGGTGCCCGAACGGATCAGCTCCCAGTAGCCGAGTGGGTCCCGGGCGCTGGGGAACTTGCACCCGAGCCCGACGATCGCGATGTCCAAACCACCTCCAGACCTTCGAAAAACCCGCCTCGTGTAAGGCTGTTTGATGCTTCACGTCAAGCGGGGTTCCGCCCGCCTCCTCGACCTTTTGGCGCAGGGTGGCGGCCACTGCGCTATACGACCACCCGCGATGAAAATTTTGCTGACCGGGGGTTCAGGGTTTCTCGGCTCCTATGTGGCGGAGCAGTTGGCGGCCGCGGGACACGTCGTTCGCGCCCTGGTGCGGCCGCGGAGCGACAGGCGCCTGCTCGAAAGGCTGGCGGCAGTCGAGTTCGCTGCAGGCGCCGTCGAGGACCGCGCTACCTTGGGCCCGGCCGTGGCGGGAGTCGATGCGGTGATCCACGTAGCCGGGATCGTCAAGGCACGTAAGCCCGCGGATTTCTTCGAGGTCAATGCGCAGGGGACGCGGAACCTGCTCGACGCGGCGCTGGCGCGGGGCGGCCTCTCCCGGTTCGTCTACGTGTCGTCGCTGGCCGCGGTGGGGCCCAGCCTGGACGGCACACCGGTGCCCGACGACGCCGAACCCAGGCCGGTCACGCACTACGGCCGCAGCAAGCTGGAGGCGGAGCGCGAGGTGCTGTCGGCGAAGGACCGCCTGCCGGTGACGGTGGTCCGGCCGCCCCTCATCTACGGTCCGCGCGACCGCGAGACGCTGGCTTTCTTCACCTCGGTGCGAAACGGCGTCCTCCCGATGACCGGCGACGGCTCTAATACACTCAGTGTCGTATACGCAAGCGATTGCGCCGCGGCGGTGGTGCGGGCGGCCACCGACCCGAACCCGAGGTCGGGCCGCACCTACTTCGTGGACGACGGCGCGGTCTACGTCTGGCGCGACGCCCTCGGGCACATCGAGCAGGCGCTGGGCAGGCGCGCCTTCGTGCGCTTCGGCATGCCGCTCGGCGTGGTCAAGGTGGCCGCGGCCGCCACCCAGCTCTGGGGAAAGGTGAGCGGCACGGCGCAGATGCTCACGCTCGACAAGGTGAACGAGCTGACGCAGCCGCACTGGGTCTGCTCCGGGGAAGGGGCGCGCCGCGAGCTGGGCTGGGCCCCTCGCGTGGACTGGGCGCTGGGAGTACAGGAAGCGGTGAAGTGGTATCGCGCGGAGGGCTGGCTATGAAGTTCCACGAGGCAGTCGTCTCCTCTGCGGCGTTCCGGGTGCGCATCGCGCTGGCACTGAAGGGGCTCCCCTACGAGTCGGCGCTCTACGACCTGCGCAAGAACCAGCACCTCACGCCCGAGTACCGGAAGGTCAATCCCATGCGCTCGGTGCCGGCGCTGGAGGTGGACGGGGCCACGCTCTTCGAGTCGATGGCCATCGTCGAGTACCTGGAGGAGACGCACCCCGAGCCGCCACTGCTGCCTCGCGGCGCCGTCGATCGCGCCCGGGTCCGCGCCATGGCGCAGCTCGTGGCCTGCGACATCCATCCGCTCAACAACCTGCGCGTGCTCCGCTACCTGTCGCACGAGCTGAAGGCGGACGACGCGGCCCGGGAGAAGTGGTACGCGCACTGGGTGCAGGAGGGCTTCGCCGCGCTGGAGCTGGTGGTCTCGGAGCGGGGGCCGTTCTGCTCCGGCGATGCGGTGACGATGGCGGACGTGTTCCTGGTGCCGCAGATGGCGAACGCGCTCCGCTACAAGGTGGACGTCGCCGCCTTTCCCCGCGTCCGCCGCGTCTACGAGGCCTGCATGAAGCTGCCGGCCTTCGCGAAGTCGCACCCCGACAACCGCGCCGCGATTGGATGAGCTGACGGAGCAGCCGTGCCGGCGCACCTTGCGGCAAGGCCGCATCCCTGCGCCGGTGCGACAGCTCAGACGGGCAGGCCGTTTGCGCTCATGCCGACGAGCCGGCGGCGGATGATCTCCTCCGCCTGCTTCATGATCCGATCGACCAGCTCCTTGACGGTCGGGATGTCGTGGATGAGCCCGGCGACCATCCCGCAGCTCCACGCTCCGGCCTCCACGTCCCCTTCGATCATCACCTTCGGATAGATCCCGGCGACCTGCCCGTAGATGTCCGAGATGGTCAGCGACTCGCCCTTCTCGCGCTCGATCTCGAGCAGGCGCTGCACCCCGCCGTTGTTGAGCACCCGCTCGGTGTTGCGCAGCCCGCGCATGATCAGCCGCGTGTCCAGCTCGGAGGCCCTGACGATGGCGTTCTTCACGTTCTCGTGGACCGGCGCCTCCCGGGTGGCGATGAAGCGCGTGCCCATGTTCATCCCGTCGGCGCCGAGCGCCAGCGCCGCGACGAGGCTGCGACCGTCGGCCATGCCCCCGGAGGCGACGAAGGGAATCTTCAGCTCCTCGGCCGCGCGCGGCAGGAGGATGAAGTTGGGCACGTCGTCCTCGCCCGGGTGGCCGCCGCACTCGAAGCCGTCCACGCTGACCGCGTCGCAGCCGATGGCCTGGGCCTTGAGCGAATGCCGGACCGACGTGCACTTGTGGATGACCTTGATGCCGGCGGCCTTCAGCGCGGGCAGGTACGCCTCGGGATTGCGCCCGGCGGTCTCGACGATCCTGACCCCGCCCTCGATGATGGCGCGGATGTACTCGGGATAGGGCGGCGCGCTGAAGGCGGGAAGGAAGGTCAGGTTCACGCCGAAGGGCCGGTCGGTCATCTCGCGGCAGCGCGCGATCTCCCGCGCGAGCAGCTCGGGCGTCTTCTGCGTGAGCCCGGTGATGATCCCCAGGGCCCCTGCGTTGGAGACGGCCGAGGCCAGCTCGGCGAGGCCGACGAAGTGCATGCCTCCCTGGATGATGGGGTGCTCGATGCCCAGGAGCTCGGTGATTCGTGTCCTCATTCGTTCCCCCTTCGCTCTTGACGGCGGCGCCTGCGTCCCTACCGGTCCAGGGGCCGCAGCTCGTCGCCGACGTGGATCTCACCGTCCTCGAGGACGTCCGCCCGCAACCCGCCCCGGTTCCGCAGCGCCTCCAGCAGCGGCATTCCCGCGACGCCCTCGAGATACCTGCAGGGCTCGCACAGCCGGGTTCCCTCGCAGAGCACGCTCCCGATCCGGAAGCGCCGCCCGACCAGCGGGTTGAGCGCGATTCCGCGGGTGGTCAGGTTGCGTCGCGTCCCGCCCGGCCGGAGCTCGAGCCCGTGGCTTTCGCGCAGGGCCTCGAGCGCCTCGGATTCGATCAGGGTCAGGGCGCGGCCGCTCCCCGCAAGGCCGGAGAAATGGCCGCGGCCGGTGGCATACCGGTCGCCCTCCAGCCCGATCCCGGCGAGCAGGCGGATGCTGTCCGCCGCCCGCATCGGCTCGCCTTCGCCGGTGGCGACGTGGATGTGCTCGACGCGGCCGGACTCCATGCCCGATTCATAGCAGCTTGCCGGGATCCGCGCCTTGACCTGCTCAAGACGACCGGTCATATTCAGCTCATGCCCAGGCCCGGGCTCCGCGAACAGCTCCTTGCCGCCGGTCTCGAGACCTTCCACCGCAGGGGGTTCAACGCCACCAGCGTCCAGGACGTCACCGACGCCGCCGGGGCCCCGAAAGGGTCCTTCTACAACCACTTCGAGAGCAAGGAGGCGCTGGCCGCCGAGGCGCTGCAGAAGTACGTGGAGAAGTCGAGGGAGCGCGGGAGCATCCTGCGCGACCCGAGGTTGCCGCCGCTGCGGCGGCTGCGGAGGTACTTCCAGGCCCTCAGCCACGACGCCATCGAGGACGGATTCGCGGCGGGGTGCCTGCTGGGGAACTTCGCCGCCGAGCTGTCGCCGCAGAGCCCGCTCCTGCGCAGGCGCGTGGGCGAGGCGTTCGCCGCATGGGTCGAGTCCATCGCCGCCGTGATCGGCGAGGCGCAGAGGGCAGGCGAGATGCCGGCGAAGGTCCCGGCGAAGGCTCTGGCGGAGTTCACCATCCACGCATGGGAGGGCGCCGTGCTGCTCGCCAAGGTGGAGAAGGATCGCGCGCCCCTCGACCTCTTCCTCAGGGTCACCTTCTCGAGAATCCTCGCATAGGGATCTTTTCTTCCGCATCCTTCAAGACGACCGGTCATCTTCCCAGCATGCCGGCCCTGGCGATGGAGCCCGGGACTCCGGCAAGCAGGGGAGGTCGCACATGTCGGCATTGAAGGCGGTTGCGGTGCTGGTGGCGCTGTCGGGTTGCGCGGGCGTGCAGGCGGTGGGGCAGGGCGGGTCCGTCTCCGGCCATTGGATCGGCGAGATCGATCGCGACGGCTGGCGGCAGCCGGTGGCGCTCGACATCGAGAGCGAGAACGGCGCCTGGACCGGGCAGTGGCGCGCGGTGAGGGAGGCCCCGAGGCAGTCGATCGAGAACGTCGCCGTCCAGGGCGACGAGGTCCGCTTCGAGACGGGCAAGCTGCGCTTCGTCGGACGCGTCGACGGCAGCAGGCTCTCGGGCACGGTGACGGAGAAGCTGGCCGATGCGCCCGTGGGCGAGCTCTCCGCCGTCCAGGCGCCGGCGCGCGACGCCTATGCCTCCGGGAGCGAGTGGTCCGCCCCCGTGATCCCGTGAAGCCGGATCCGACGACCACCCCGTCCTGGCGCCCCTCGCGCGCCAGGCGGGGCGGGCCGGCGGTGAGCGATACGGGCGCGGCTCGGGCATGTTTCTCCGCGTAACTTCCCACGCGCCTCGCCGTACTCGTCCCCATGCACGCTGCCGCCGACCTGCCCAGGGCCACCCGGCGCGAGTGGATGGGTCTTGCCGTCCTCGCGCTTCCCTGCGCGCTGTACTCGATGGACCTCACCGTCCTCAACCTGGCGGTGCCGGCGCTCAGCGCGCAGCTCCGGCCCGGCAGCGTGCAGCTTCTCTGGATCCTCGACGTCTACGGGTTCGTGATCGCCGGGACGCTCATTCCCATGGGAGCGCTCGGCGACCGCATCGGCCGGCGGCGCCTGCTGCTCGTGGGAGCGGCTGCGTTCGGGGTGGCATCGATCGCCGCCGCCTTCGCCACCAGCGCCGCCATGCTGATCGCCGCGCGCGCAGGTCTTGGCCTCGCCGGAGCGACGCTCGCGCCCTCCACCCTCTCCCTGATCCGCAACATGTTCCAGGACCCGGCGCAGCGGACGGTCGCGGTCGGAGCCTGGATCGCGAGCTTCTCCGCGGGCACCGCCATCGGGCCGCTGGTGGGCGGCGTCCTGCTCGAGCGCTTCTGGTGGGGCTCCGTGTTCCTGGCGGGGGTGCCGGTCATGCTCGTCCTGCTCGCGCTCGGCCCCTTCCTGCTCCCGGAGTTCCGCGATCCCCATCCCGGTCCCCTGGACTGGACCAGCGCGGCGCTGTCGCTGCTCGGCATCTTCGCTGCGGTCTACGGGATCAAGCGGTTCGCCGGAGCGGGGCTCGGCTGGCCGCCGGCGCTCTTCCTCGCCGCGGGCGCAGGCGCGATCGCGATCTTCGTGCGGCGGCAGTCCAGGCTCCCTCATCCTTTCGTCGACCTGCGGCTCTTCCGCGCGCCCTCGTTCAGCGCGGCCTTCGCGATCTACGGCCTGGCCGCCTTCGCCGCCCTCGGCGTCTTCGTCTGCACCGCGCAATATGCCCAGTGGGTCCTGGGGCTCTCGCCCCTGCGCGCCGGCCTGTGCACGGTGCCGTTCGCGCTCGCGCTCATCGCCGGCTCGCTGCTCACGCCCGCGGCCGCGCGCCGTTTCCGCCCGGCCTCCGTGATCGCCTCCGGCTTCGTGGTCGCCGCCGCGGGCTTCGTTCTTCTCGGCCGGCTGGAGGCCGACTCCGGCGTCGGGTTGCTCATCGCCGGCGACGTGGTCAACGCGCTCGGCCTCGCCCCGGTGTTCACCCTCGCCACCGATCTCATCATCGGCAGCGCGCCGCCCGAGCGCGCGGGCGCCGCCGCGGCGCTCTCGGAGACGGGTTCGGAGCTCGGAGGCGCGCTGGGCATTGCCGTTCTCGGCAGCATCGGCGGGCTGGTCTATCGAGGCGCGATGGCGCAGGTGGGCGGCCTGCCTGCGGCAGGCGACACGCTCGGCTCGGCGCTGCAGGCCGCGCAGGGCCTTCCCGGGCCCGCCGGCGCGGCGCTGATCGACGCGGCGAGAGGGGCGTTTGCCTCCTCGCTGCGGGTGGTCTGCGGCGTCGCCGCCGCGCTCGCGGTCGGACTTTCCCTCGTCGCGCTGCTCTACCTCGAGCGCGAGAGCGACGGAGCGCGCCAGCCGTGCGAAGGCGGCGCTGGCGTGGTTCCCGCGGAAGGAGAGTCCCCATGAATCGAACGATGGGCCGGCGGCAGGTCCTCGCCGGCGCGGCTTCTCTCGCTGCCTCGACGCTCCTGCCTGCGTCGCCGGCGCTCGCAGCGGCTCGCTTTCGCGCCGTCGCCTTCGATGCGCTCGCGCTCTTCGACGTCAGACCCATCGGGGCGCTCGCGGACCAGCTCCTTCCCGGAAAGGGGGGCAGGCTGATCGATCTCTGGCGCATCCGGCAGTTCGACTACCAATGGCTGAGCGCGCTCTCGGGACGGTACCAGGACTTCTGGAGAGCCACGCAGGGCGCGCTGGTCTTCGCAGCCCGATCCCTGGAGATCGATCTGCAAGCGCGTACGCGCGACCGGTTGATGCAGGCATGGCTGGAGCTGAGGGCTTTCCCCGACGTCGCCCCGGCGCTGCGCGAGCTCTCGCAGGCAGGCCTGCGGCTCGCGCCGCTCGCGAACTTCACCCCCGCCATCCTCGAGCGGGCGGTGGCCAATTCGGGCCTCGCCGGGACGTTCGAGCAGCTCATCAGCACCGATCGCGGCAAGACGTTCAAGCCGGACCCGCGCGCCTACCAGCTCGGCGTCGACGCGTTCCGGCTGAAGCGCGAGGAGATCCTCTTCGTCGCCTCGGCGGGATGGGACGTGGCCGGCGCGCGCTGGTTCGGCTATCCCACCTTCTGGGTGAACCGCACCGGCGCGCCGCCGGAGGAGCTGTCCACCGAGGCAGACGGGGTCGGCAAGGACCTGGCCGCCCTGGTCGCGTTCGTCGCGCTTGCCGCGGGAGCGAAGTAGGATGCCGGCGATCGCCGAAGTCCGCTTCGCGCGTCCGGTTGCCGATCTCGCCGCGGCCCTGCGCTTCTACCGCGACGGCCTCGGGCTTCCGGTGCTCGGTGGCTTCGAGGGCCACGCCGGGTACGACGGCGTCATGGTCGGGCTGCCGGGCGCGGATTGGCACCTCGAGCTCACCACCTGCCCGGGCAGGCCTCCGAGCGCCGCACCCGGACCGGAAGAGCTCCTCGTCCTCTACTACCCGGAGCCGGCGGATCGCGATGCGGCGGTGGCGAGGCTCGCCTCGCTGGGATTCGAGCCCGTGGCGCCGGAGAACCCCTACTGGATCGGGAGGGCCGTCACCATGCCCGACCCCGACGGGTTCCGCGTCGTCCTCTTCGCCGGCCGCTTCAGGAGCCTGCGCAGCTTCTCGTAGCCGCGGTGGGCGGTGATCTTGACCGAGGACTGCGAGCGGCCCGTCCTGCGCGAGATCTCGGCCACGGAGAGGCCATCCACCTTCAGCATCGCGATCACCTCGCGCTGCGCGGTCGAGAGAAGCGCCAGCGCCCGGCGGAGGAACCCGTCGGGCGCGTCCTGGGGCGCGATTTGGGCCGGCGCCCCATCCTCCATGCCCGACGCCGCGGAGATCTCGTTGCGGCTCCGCCGCCGCTGCTTCTCGGCGAAGTCGAAGAGGCGATGCCTGGCGATGGCGTACATCCAGGGAAGGAACGGGCGCAGCGGATCGTAGGTGTGGCGGTCGCGGTGGATGGAGAGGAGCGTCTCCTGGGTCACGTCCTCCAGCGCGTCCGGCTGGCGAAGGCGCCTTCGCGCAAACGCCCTCACCAGCACCAGCACCTCGGCGAGGAGCATCTCGTACGCGGGACCATCGCCGCCCTGCGCCTTCGTCATCAACGCGGAGAGGCGGCGGTCTTGATCCATGCCCCTCGCGTACGCGGCGCGCCTTCCCGCGGTTACGCCCGCGCCGATTTCGCCGCCCTGTAACCGGGCGCGCGGGACGGCCGCATTGTGCGCACGACGCAGGATTCGAGGACGCCATGGCCATCGGAGAAATCTGGAGGACCCGCCGGGAGGCGCGCGGCCGCGCCGCGTGGGCGCTGTTGCCGCTCAGGCTGACGATCGGGTTCGGGTTCGCCGCGCACGGGTACGCGAAGCTCTCGCGAGGTCCCGAAAGCTTCGCCCCCATCGTCGCGGCGATGGGGTTTCCGGCTCCGGTCCTCACCGCCTGGGTGACGTCGCTCTTCGAATTCGCAGGCGGGATCCTGCTGATGGCGGGGGCGTTCGTCGTCCCGCTCAGCCTTCCTCTCGCCGCGATCATGGCCACCGCCATGTTCGGCGTCCACCTTCGCTATGGCTTCTCGTCCATCCGGCTGAAGGCGCTGAGCGCCGCCGGCGCGGAGTTCGGTCCGCCGGGCTACGAGCTCAATCTCCTCTACCTGGCGGGCCTGGCGGCGCTCGTGCTCGCCGCGTCGACTCCCTTGTCGGTCGACGGGTGGCTGCGCTCGAGAGGGCGTCCTTCCGACGAGGTCCCTTCCACCGGGGAGGCATCGGTCGAAGGAGATCCGACGTGAAGAGCCTACGCGGCGAACTCCCGGTCCGGCAAGAGCTTGGCGATTGCGTCGCGCAGGTCCCTCACGGTGCGGATGCGCGACAGCTCCTCGTCGGGGATGCGGACCGAGAGCTTCTCCTCGAAGTAGCTGACCAGCTCCATCACGGCCACCGAGTCCATGCCCAGAGTGGCAATCGCCGTGTCCGGCTTGAGATCGGGCAGCCTCCGGTTGTCCACCTCGAAGGCGGCCTGCTTGAACATCTCCAGCACGTCGATCGTCTCGGCCATCAATCAATCCTCTTCAGCGAATATTGCGCCAGCGACTGGTAGTGCTTCTCGAACCCGCGCACGCAGGTGGAGAGGTACCGGTCGTAATCCTCGAAGACCTTGTCGCCCCAGCCGGCGCGGATGCGCGCCTCGTTCTTGCGGAGGCGGTCGCGCCAGTGCCAGGTGGTGTTCATGTAGTCGAGGCGGCGCGTCTTCACCTCGAGCACTTCCCAGTACGGGTTCACCGCGGCGATGATCTCCTCCAGGCGCGGGGTGATGCCGCCGGGGAAGATCTCGTAGGTGACCCAGCCCACGTCCTTCACGTCCTGCCGGTCGCGGGGCACGAAATTGCGCAGGATGGTCTGCAGCCCGAAGTACGTGCCCGGCACCGTCCAGTCGTGCACGCGGCGGAAGTAGTCGCGGTAGGCGGGGATGGACTTGCCGTCGCGCGCTTCCTGGGGCGAGACGATGTGCTCCATCATGCAGATGGAGATGACCGCGTCGAACTTCGTAGCCGGCCTGAAGTCGCGGTAGTCGCACACCTCGGCGGTCACCCCCGGCATCGCCCGGCGCCCGATCTCCGCCGCCTGCGCCTCGGAGAGCGTGATGCCGTGGGCCTTGCGCACGCCCGTCACCGTGCTCTGGTACTCGAGGTTCGCGCCCCAGCCGCAGCCGATGTCGAGCAGCGAGCTGTCCTTGCCCAGGTGCGCGAACCCGGCGAGGATGCGGTGCTTCTCGCGCTGCGCCTCCTCCAGGCTTCTTTCGCTCGCATGCCCCGGCGGCGGCATCTCGGCGCGCCTCGGGCCGTCGTCGAAGATGCCGCAGGTGTAGCTCATGCTCTCGTCGAGCCAGAGCCGGAAGAAGTCGTTGGAGACGTCGTAGGAGACGGCGATGTCGGCCTTGGAAGAGCCCATGTCACCCTCCGAACAGCTTGCGGACTTCGTGCCGCGCCCGGCCCATGAACGAGAGCGCCACGTACCTGGCGACCGACAGCCGCGTGCTCCCGCCGCGGCCCGCCCTGCCGATGGTGCCGGCCAGGTACTGCTCGCGCGTCTTGCGCCTCTGCAGCTTGCCGGAAGAGGTCTTCGGCAGGGTTCCGGGCGGGGCCAGCGCCACGTCGGCCACGGCAAGCTGGAACTCCTCGCTCACGCGCGTCACGATCTGCGCCTTGAGCGCCTGCGCAGCCTGGTCCGCCGCGCGGGACTCCACCGCCACCACCACTTCCTCGGAGGCCTTGCCCGGGCGGGTGAACACCACCGACGAGCCGCGGCGCACGCCCGGGATCTCGTCCACCACCCACTCGATGCCCTGCGGGTAGTAGTTGCGCCCGTTGACGATGAGGATGTCCTTGATGCGGCCGGAGACGTAGACCTCGCCGTCCGCGACGTATCCCAGGTCGCCCGTGTGCAGCCAGCCGTCGCGGAAGGCGGCCCGGGTGGCCTCCGGGTTTTCCCAGTAGCCGGCGCTGACGCTGGGGCCGCGGAAGCAGAGCTCGCCCACCTGCCGGTCGGGCAGGATGCGCCCTTCCTCGTCCTGCGCGCAGATCTCGTGGCCGGAGAAGGTCCGGCCGCAGTTCACCACCTCCAGCGCCGCGCCGCCGTCCGCCACCGGCACCGCCTTGCGGTCGGCGTGGTAGCGGTCGGGGTCGATGCGGTCGGTGCGCACCGGCTCGTGCAGCGGCATGAACGACATCGCCAGGGTGGCCTCGGCCATGCCGTAGCAGGGCAGCATCGCCTCGGGCCGGAGGCCGGC
>DASSQZ010000193.1:0-8388 GCA_035702105.1 Myxococcales bacterium
TGCGCACGTCGGCTTCCTTGCCGAGGCCGTGGCAGACGTCGCACGTCTCGGTCGTGCCTACGATGTTCTGCTGCATGTGACCCTGCGCCGCGGCAGAGTCATGGCAGGAAGCGCACACCGCGGTGGTGCGGGGCGTCAGGACCGTGCTGGTGGCGGTGCAGCCGCCGGTGGAGCAGTCGTACCAGATGCTCTTGGTGGTGGGGCTGACCGCCGCGTTGAGCGGCAAGCCCCAGACCGAGCTGTTGGCGGCGGTGGGCGTCACGTGGCACTGGGCGCAGTCGAGCAGCTCACCTGGATAGGTGGCGCGCTCGAGCGGGCTGCCCGACCTGCCATAGTACTGCCAATTGAACGGATCCTTGGTCGCGGCGCCCACGTGCAGCTTGTGCACCATCACCGACAACTGGAGGGACTGGTCGAGGCGCGTTTCCGGCGTCGGCGTCGCAACGATGCCGGTCTTGTTGGTGGTCACCGCGTCGTGGCAGAACGCGCACGCCTGCACGTTGTTGCGGCTGCCGGCGTGGTGGAAGCCGAAGCCCAGTTCGCCATTGGGCTGGCCGTGGCAGACGAAGCACTTCGCGTCGTCCACGATCTTGCGCCGCGCCAGCGGCTTGTTGGTGCCGGAGTTCAGGTTGTCCAGCCGCCAGAAGAAGACCGGGCTGGTGATGCCGCGCGACTCGATCACGTACGGCTCGAACTCGTCGCCCTCGGCTGTCTCGATGGCGAAGGCAAACGTCTGCGAGGCCGGGAAGGGCGTGCCAGCTGCGTCCGCGGCAGGCAGCGCGCTGGGCGCGGTCCACTTGAACTGGCCGGGCGTGCCGGTGGAGACGGGCAGGACCGCTGAGGGTGCCACGGGCGGCCAGCCGGGGATGCTGAAGCGCTGCGAGGACTGGACGGTCACGTACTCGACGGCC
Organism: Myxococcales bacterium; assembly: GCA_035702105.1. Lineage (GTDB taxonomy): Bacteria > Myxococcota > Myxococcia > Myxococcales > 40CM-4-68-19 > 40CM-4-68-19. Next base: position 912 of record DASSQZ010000193.1, read on the forward strand.
TTGGCGCCGGCGAGCGAGGTGGCCCAGGAGATCCGGATGGTCTGCAGCGGCTTCGCCAGGAGGTCGCGCGGCTCGTCGGGTCCGCCATTGTAGCTGGTGGTGATGGTAAAGGTGAAGGTCGGGATGCGGTTGGCGTCGAAGGTGACCGCATCGATCTTCGTCTTCACGATCGGGTCCTTGCCCGAGACGTCCGCCTTGTTGGGCGGCGTGTTGGCCAGGTTCCAGTACACCGGCTTGGCCGCGTGCCGGCTCTCCATCTCGTTGGTGTCATGGCAGACGGTGCACTTGGAGTCGGCCGTCTTCTGCAGCACGTGGTTGCACGGCGTGGTGTCCGGCCACTGGCCCTGCACGTTGCAGGTGATGGGCGCGCTGCCGTCGAACTTGAGGTAGGTGTGGCAGCCGGTGCAGGCGGCCGCGTTGGCATTGGAGAATGCCTGCGAGCCCTGGGCCGCGTCGCCATGGCAGGTGGCGCAGTCGTTCAGCGGCTTGGGATAGGTCACCTCGGAGAAGTCGCCGTCCGCGCCCAGGTTCTGGCGGGCGTGGATCGCGTGAGCGAAGAAGGGCAGGTTGAAGTTGCCCAGGGCCTGGTTGTGGCACACGGCGCAGAGCTTGACGTCGCGCCGGCCGCCGCCGTGGATGGCGAGCGGGTTGTGGCACTGGTTGCAGGCGTCGGTGGTCACCACCTCACGGGTCACCACCACCGCGCTGCCGTCGGGCACGAAGTCCTTGGTGATGTTCTGGACGTAACGGCTGGAGGTATCGAGCGGATCGAGCTGCCGCGAGATCTGCACGAACAAGGTGTGCGTCTTCCCCATGTCCGCAGGGTCGATCTTCACCGTGCTCGGGAAAGTATAGATGTAATGGCCGGAGCGCGCCGTCACCTCGGTGACCGTGCCCGTGCCGGCGTTGGCGGTGTTCAGCATGGTGGGGCTGCCGCTGGTGGACTTCGTGATGGCGGCGTACTGCTGCACCGCGGCACCCGCTTCCGGCGTCTCCAGCTTGGCGAGGCCGAACCGCGGCGCGGCCACGCCGGCGCTGTAGAGGCCCTTGTTGTCGATCGCCTGTTTCTGGTTGTCGGCCATGTTGAAGTCGACCGTGATCGCCGTGCCGCCCGCGGCGACCGAGATGCTGTTGATGGTGAGAACGACGCCGGTGCTCAGGCCCGCGCCGTTCTGGCCAGGTGTTCCGGGCTCTCCCGGCGCGCCGGGCTCTCCCGGCGTTCCGGGCTGGCCGTCGGCTCCCGCCGACCCTGTGGCGCCCGTCGCCCCGTTGGTTCCGTTGGTTCCGTCCTTGCCGGCACATGACCACGCCATTGCAGCGAGCAACGCCGCGAACACCGCGGGCAGCCGCGCACGTCCGTTCATCGTCATAGATAAATCCCCTCGGCCCTGAACCGGGTCGCGTCGTCGGGCTCATGCCCTTCGCGCCGCCGCAACTTCAAGATGCGTGCCCGCCTCGCGAGGCCCACCCGCTCCGCGAAGATCACGCCATTCGAGCCGCATTCAATGCGCGGTGGCGGATCCTGCGCTCTCGCGCTCCGGACCCGCCGGATTTGCAGGCGCGTCGGGAGCGATCGCTGTGCGTCTGGCCGGAGACCCGCCGAGCATCGGCGCCCGGCGGCGCCGCCGCTTCCGCGGTCGATCTTTGCGCGTCCCCGGTTGCGCACTTTGAGCGTGGCGGGACCGGACGCCGCACTGTGCCTCGTCCCCCGCGGATCGAAGCGGATGCGCGCGGCGCTTCATTGACACGCAATGCATGCCGGCGGCCGCCGGCGCAGGAGCCGGCGGCCGAAGAGCAGGAGGTGTCTCCGCATTCACGGAGACACCCAGGGTCGCGCTCGCGCGTGTTCAGCCGCACAGCCCGCCTTCGCGGGCAGCGGCTAGCGGCTCTTGCCGTCGAAGTGCTGCACGTTCAGCGTGGCCGCGTCCACGTCGTCGAGGCAGCGGGTGTTGATCGCCACCGTCGGCCCCGAGGGCCCCTGGCCGCGGGCGAAGGACCGCACGCCGCAGACTTTGCAGAAGAGGTGGTGGATGTGCTTCCTGTTGAATTGGTAATCGGTCAGCGATTCCTCCCCCTTTTCCAGCGCGAACGAATCCGCCGGCACGAACGAGAGCAGGGTGCCGGTCCGCGAGCAGATGGAGCAGTTGCACTGGATCACCGGCTTGGAGAGGTCGATGTCGACGCGATAGCGGACCGCTCCGCAGTGGCAGCCGCCATGATGGGTTTCGGGCACGTGGCCTCCGGGGGTGACTTCGCCGTTGCGGCATCCTGGCGCGATCCGGCGCAACCCGCCAGGGGTCAGTTCCGCTCCAGCCGCACGACGTCGCCCGCCTTGAACCGCCGCGCGTCCATGGGATCCTCGAGAACGAAGGCGACCAGCCCCGCTCCGCGCGAGGCGGCCCGGCCGGGATCGAGTCTCGCGACGCGGGCGCCGCCGAGAAAGGCGTCGGTTCCCAGCTCGGGCAGGAGAAAGGGCGCGCGCAGGGGACGCGCGAAGACCACGGCCTCGCACTGCACGCCGCCCTCGTTGACCAGCAGGGAGGCTTCCACCTCGAACTCTGCGGAACCGGATCCGGAATCCATTCGTCTCCCTGGTGCCCGGGTGGGCGGCAGGTGGTCTCCGGGATCCCACCGGAGCGCATCGGCGCACATTGCGTGGATCCGCCGTCCGTCTACTATCTGACCACCGTTCGATTTCGCAGAGGGAAGACAACCATGAAGAAGATCGTCCTCGTGTTTCCGGCGGCGGCCATCGCCCTTCTCGCCGGCTGCGGCAGCAGCGGAAGCGCGGCGCTGTCGAAGACCTTCAACTACGGCGCCCCGCAGGCGCCGAGCGCGGCGGAACAGGCGGCGGCGACCTCGGCGCAGAGCTCGCTGTCGGATGCGGCGGCGTTCAGCGCCGCCCCCGACGGGACCCGGGGCGCCTCGGTGGTTGCGTTCGTCGACCAGCTCGCCTCGGCGGCGCTCGGTGCGGCGCCGGTGGGCATCGCCGCGCCCACGCCCGCCGCGACCCGGGCCCTGGTGAGCTCGGCGTTCACCAGCGACTGCACCAAGGTCGCCGGCGATACCGTCACCTTCACCAACTGCGCCGAGACGGACTCGGGCTTCACGCTCACCCTCAACGGCAGCATCTCCGCCAGCGCGGGCACGGTCAGCTGGAACATCTCCGGCGGCTTCTCGGGCTCCAATACCGGCGTCAGCGTCAACCTGACCGTGCACCAGGAGGGCTCGATGACCGTGACCGCCACCACCATCAAGGGCCACGGGACGTCGGACTTCTCGGGCAGCGCCTCGGGCAACGGCCAGAGCGCCAGCTTCGGCCTCTCCACCGCGGCGGTGGTGGATCTCACCTACCAGACCGCGCCCGCCTACTGCGTCACCTCCGGCACCGTGGAGGTGAAGCGGGTCTGGACGGAGCGGCCGCAGGGCGCCTCCGGGCCGGACTTCGCCGACGCCGGCGTGAAGATCTCGTGGACGGGTTGCGACGCCTACGGGGTGGCGCACTCCATCTAGAACGCATCCCACAACTTCGCAGTGCATTCCCACAGGCGTGGTCGCCAAGCCGCCTTCGGCGGCCGCGACTAGCAGCGCCGCCGCAGGTTCATGGAGAAAGGCCGGCGCCGATGGCGTGCGCCGGCCTTTCCATTCCCTGGAACACGGACGCGACCGGGCGCCCCATGGCGCGGAGCCACCGGCAGTTCGCCGCCAGGGCCCGCCGCAGCGTCGGTTCGGAGCGGTAGCGGACGTCGTGATCGGCGCAGGTCTGCTCGACGATGCGCGAGAGCGCCGCGTAGTGCACGTGGCAGACGCGGGGAAAGAGGTGGTGCTCCACCTGGAAGTTGAGCCCGCCCAGGTACCACGAGAGCAGGCGGTTGCCGCGGGCGAAGTCCACCGTGGTGCTGACCTGGTGGACCGCCCAGTCCGCGCCCATGACCTTTCCGGGCTCCGCCTCCACGAACTCCGCGCCCTCGAGGCAGTGGGCGAGCTGGAACACCCAGCCGAGCACGTTGCCGAGCGTGAAGGAGGCGAGGAGCCAGAGCGGAACCAGCCACCAGGTCGGGTGCAGCAGCGCGGGAACGACGAACGCCCAGGCGAAGAACGCCGCCTTGCCCAGCAGGGCCGTGGCCAGCGCCTTGCCCCGCGCCGGCGGGAAGCGCTGGGTGCCGATGCGGCCGGTCACGAAGCAGCGGAAGTCGTCGACGAAGAACCACTTCAGCGGGAAGAACCCGTAGAGCAGGAAGACGTAGAGGTGCTGGAAGCGGTGGAAGAACATGCGCCGCTGCCAGGGAGCGAAGCGCAGGTACGGCGTGCCCGCCTCGATGTCGTCGTCGAGCCCTTCGATGTTGGTATAGGTGTGGTGCAGGACGTTGTGCTTCTGCCGCCAGAGGTGCGAGCTGGCGCCCAGCAGGTCGAGGGTGAAGCCGAGCACGCGGTTGACGCCGCGGCTGCGCGAATAGCTGCCGTGATTGGCGTCGTGCATGACGCAGAAGCCCACGCCGGCCATGGAGAGGCCGATGGAGACGGCGAGCAACGCCGCCGCCGGTCCGGAGACCGGCGCGAACATGGCCACCGCCCACGTCCCCACCGCCCAGGAGAGCATGACGGCCGTCTTCGCGCGCATGGGCCACCCGCCGTCCTGGCGGCGGTGCTGGAAGTACGCCTCGACGCGCGTCTTCAGATCGGCATGGAAGGGACCGGCTGCAGGAAAGTGGACGCGCGCGCTCGACATGTGCCCCAGCATCTAACCGGCCCAGGTCACCGCCCGGTCACGCGCGCAAGGATTTCGCGGATCGTCGCGCGGTCCGCGTGCGAGGAATCGTCGACGGCGCGCCTGTCGGCTATCGGTCGGCGCCCTGCGCGACGGCACGCGTGCGCCTTGCCCGGCCGTGTTAGAGAGCAGGAATGACCGATGCGGACGCCATCTCTCAATTGCTCTCGCGGGGGCCTGCGGACTCGAACGCCATCGGCGCCCCCGGGCGTGCCCCGCTCACCTATCGCGCGCTCCGCGACCTCGTCGCGCGGACCATCGAGGACCTGAACGCCATCGGCATCGGCCGGGGCGACCGGGTGGCGTTCGTGCTCAACAACGGCCCCGAGCTCGCCGCCGCCTTCGTCTCCATCGCCGCGGGCGCCGCCGCCGCGCCGCTGAACCCCGGTTATCACGGCGAGGAGTTCGAGTTCTACCTGGGCGACCTGCGGCCCAAGGCGCTGGTGGTGGAGGCGGGAGCCGCGTCGCCTTCCCGGCTGGTGGCCGCGAAGCTCTCGATTCCCGTGGTGGAGCTGCACCCGCAGAGGGGCGAGGGCGCCGGCAGCTTCCGCCTGGAACCGCCCGCGGGCATGAAGGGCGCGGCAGCCTCGCCGGGCGCCGCCAGCGGCGAGGACGTGGCGCTCTTGCTGCACACCAGCGGCACCACCTCGCGCCCCAAGCTGGTGCCGCTCTCGCAGCGCAACGTCACCGCATCCGCCCGCAACATCGGCACCACGCTTTTGCTCTCGCCCGCCGATACCTGCCTCAACATCATGCCGCTCTTCCACGTGCACGGGCTGATGGCAGGCGTGCTCTCCTCGCTGGGCGCGGGCGCCCAGGTCTGCTGTACTCCCGGGTTCAACGCGCTGCGCTTCTTCCACTGGCTCGAGGAGATCCACCCCACCTGGACCACCGGGGTGCCCACCATGCACCGCGCCATCCTCGGGCGCGCCGAGCGCAACCCGGAGATCCTGGCGCGGCGGCGGCTGCGCTTCATCCGCTCCTCCTCGGCGCAGTTGCGGCCGCGGCTGCTGGAGCAACTGGAGGCGGCCTTCCAGGCGCCGGTGATCGAGGCCTACGGCATGACCGAGGCCGCGCACCAGATGGCCTCCAACCCGCTGCCCCCGCGGCAGCACAAGCCCGGCTCGGTGGGGCTGGCGGCGGGCCCGGAGATCGCCATCATGGACGCGCAGGGCAACCTCCTGCCGCGCGGCGAGAGCGGCGAGATCGTCATCCGCGGCCCCAACGTCACCCGGGGATACGTGGAGAACCCGGAGGCGAACGCCAAGGCCTTCACCCACGGCTGGTTCCGGACCGGGGACCAGGGCAACCTCGACGAGGAAGGCTACCTGCGCATCAACGGACGCCTCAAGGAGATGATCAACCGCGGCGGCGAGAAGGTGTCGCCCCTGGAGGTGGACGTCGTCCTGATGGAACATCCCGCCGTGCAGGTGGCGCTGACGTTCGGGATGCCCCACGAGACCCTCGGCGAGGAGGTGGCCGCCGCGGTGGTGCTCAAGGAAGGGCGCACGGCCACCGAGCGCGAGCTGCGCGACTTCGCCGAGAAGCACCTCGTGCACTACAAGGTGCCGCACCACGTGGTCTTCGTCTCCGAGCTGCCGCGCGGGCCCACCGGCAAGCTGCAGCGCATCGGGCTCGCGGCGAAACTGGGGCTGGTCAAATGAAGGTCTGCATCTTCGGCGCCGGCGCCATCGGCGGGTTCATCGCGGCCAGGCTGTCCGCCGCGGGAGCCGAGGTGAGCTGCGTCGCCCGCGGGCCGCACCTCGCGGCGCTCGAGCGCGACGGCCTCACCCTGCGCAGCGGCGGCGAGACGCTGGTGGTGCATCCGCGCTGCACCGACGACGCGCGCGTGCTGGGACATCAGGATTACGTCTTCATCGCCGTCAAGGCGCACTCCATCCCCGCGGCGGCGCCGTCCATCCGCTACCTGCTCGGCGAGCACACCGCGCTGGTGCCGGCCATCAACGGCGTGCCCTGGTGGTACTTCTACAAATCGGGCGGGCCGCTCGAGGGCAGGCGGCTGGAGAGCGTCGATCCGGGAGGCAAGCTCTGGGAGCTGTTGCCGCCCAGCCGGGTGATCGGCTGCATCGTCTATCCCGCGACCGATCTGGTGGCTCCGGGAATCATCGAGCACACCTACTCGAATCGCTTCGACCTGGGGGAGCCCGACGGCTCGAAGAGCGAGCGGGCGCAGCGCATCTCGCAGTTGATGATCAAGGCGGGCCTGCGCGCGCCGGTGCGCCCCCGCATCCGCGAGAACCTCTGGGTCAAGCTCTGGGGCAATCTCTCCTTCAACATGATCTGCTCGCTGACGCGCTCGGCGCTCGACGTGGTCATCGCCAACGCCGAGACCAGGGCGGTGGCGCGGACGATGATGCTGGAGGGTCAGGCGGTGGCGGAGAAGCTGGGCGTCACCCTGCCGCTCGACGTCGACGCCCGCATCGCCGGCGCGGCCGAGGTGGGCGCCCACAAGCCCTCCACGCTGGTGGACCTGGAGCGCGGCCGGCCCATGGAGATCGACGCGCTGCTCGGCGCGGTGGTGGAGATGGCGCGGCTCGCCGACGTGCCCACGCCCGCCTGCGACGCCGTGCTGGCGCTGGTGCGGCAACTCGCGCGCAGCGCCGGATGCTATCCGGAGCCGGCCAGGGGCTGACGGCCCCGGCCTTACAGCGGGGCGGCGGCGCCGGATTCGCGCCGCCCCGCACCTGC
>DASSQZ010000194.1:0-5977 GCA_035702105.1 Myxococcales bacterium
AACTGCGGCGCTGCGCCTCCCGCGGTGGCCACCGGGCCGAAGGTGAGCTTGACCACTCCGTCGGAGTGGGTGGAGCCCGAGGGCACGACGTGGCACTCGGTGCAGGCGATGCCGTTGCGCAAGGGGCCGGAGCCGAGGTGCGACTGGTGCGCGCCCACCGCGCGCGCGGTGGTGGCGGTCTCGCCGTGCGTGCCCACCGGCGGGGCGGCGTTGTCGCGGGAAGGATCGCCGTGGCAACTGGTGCAGGTGAGCGCGAGCACGTCGACCTTGCCGTTGACGTGGAGCGCGAGGTTGACCTTGGTCGAGCTGTAGCCGTCGTGGCACCCGCCGCAGTTGACGCTGCTCGAGGAGTGGTTCGGCGGCGGCAGGCCGTGGCAGGTTCCGCAGGCCGCCTGGCTGCCGTCCACCCGCGTCCATTGAGGCGCATTGGCCGCGTTGCCGCCGTTGAAATTGCCGTGGCAGTAGGACGCGCTGCACGAGCTCCCGTCGAATCGCGGCACCGCGCCCCCGGCGGTGGCGATGGGGCCGAAGGCGAGCTGCACCGTCCCGTCGGCGTGGTGGGTGCTCACCGGCACCACGTGGCATTCGGCGCAGGCGATCCCGCTGCTCAGCGCACCCGCGCCCAGGTGGGCCTGGTGCGCGCCCACCGCCCGCGCCGTGGTGGCGGTCTCGCCGTGGGTGCCCGCGGGCGGGGCCGCGTCGTTGCGGGCGGCGTCGCCGTGGCAGCTCGTGCAGGAGAGCCCGAGCACGTCGATCTTGCCGTTCACGTGGAGGGCCGGATTGACGCTCGACGAGGTGTATCCGTCGTGGCACGAGCCGCAGTTGGTGCTGGTCGAAGAGTGATTCGAGGGCGGCAGGCCGTGGCAGGTTCCGCAGGCGGCCTGGGTGCCGTCCACCTTCGTCCATTGCGGCGCGTTGCCGGTGTTTCCGCCGTTGAAGTTGCCGTGGCAATAGGAGCCGGTGCACGAGGTCCCATTGAACTGCGGAGCCGCGCCGAACGAGGTGGCCAGGGGACCGAAGACCAGGTCCACCTTCCCGTTCGCATGCGACGTGGTCGCCGGCACCGTGTGGCACTCGGTGCAGGGCAGGGCGCCCGCGAACGGTCCCGCCTGGAGATGCGACTGGTGGGCGCCCACGGCGCGGTCGGTGGTGGCGGTCTCGCCCCGGGTCCCCAGCGGCGGCGCCGGATTGCTTCCGCTGCCGTGGCAGCTCGTGCACGAGCCGCCGGTCACGTCGACGACGCCGTTGATGTGCAGCCCCCCTCCGGTATTGATCGATCCGTCGGCATTCACCGTGCCGGGATGGCAGGAGCTGCAGTTGGGGGTCTGCGGATGCGGCGCCGGCGGCGGCACGCCGTGGCACGATCCGCAGGCGGCCTGCGTGCCGTCGACCTGCGTCCACTTCGGCGCCGTGTTGGTGCCGCCGGGGAGCGTCGCGCCATGGCAATACGAGGCGCTGCACGAGGCGCTCGCGCGATCCCACACGGGCCTGGCGCCGCCGCTGCGGGCCAGCTCGCCGAAGGCCACCGCCGCGGTTCCATCGATGTGCGAGAGATCGGTCGGGACGACGTGGCACTCGCTGCAGGCGATCGATCCGCGCAGCTTGCCGGCCTGGAGGTGGGACTGGTGCGCGCCCACCGCGATTGCGGTGGTCTCCTTCTCGCCGCGGCTGCCCGAAGGAGGCGCCGCCGAGGCGGTGGTCCGCGCCGGATCGCCATGGCAGGTGGCGCAACCAGCCGTCGGCGCCTGCACGATGCCGTCGATGTGCTTGCCGCCCGCGACGTCGATGGTGCCGTCGGGCTTCACGGTTTCGCCGTGGCAGGTGTTGCAGTCGGTGCGCTGCGGATGCGGCGCGGCAGGAGGCGCGCCGTGGCAGGAATCGCAACGCAAGCTCCCGGCATCGGTCCATGCCGGCGAGAGGGGCGCCGGGTTCTTCAGGCCGCCGCCGTGGCACCAGGTGCTGCTGCACCGGCCGGTGTCGCGATCCCAGGACGGCTGCAGCCCGCCGCTGCGGCCCAGCGCGCCGAACTTCACCTCGGCGTGCCCGGTGCCGTAGTGGCCCGGGTCGGAGGGCTTGCCCGGCACCGTGTGGCAGTCGCCGCAGGAGAGGGCAGCGCGCAGGCTTCCTGCGCCGAGGTGGGCCGCGTGCGCTCCCGTTCCGGCGGCGGTGGGATCGCTCACGCCCAGCGGGTTCAGGAAGGGCAGAGGCGAGGAAGGGCTGGAATGGCAATGGGTGCAGACGTCGCTTTGCACGGCCCTGGGCGCCGCCTTGCTGCAGGCCAGGGTAGACGCGAGCGCCACCAGCAACAGATTTTTCCGCATTCGCCGCCACCATGGGCGCTCGAAGGGGCCGCCCTGGGGGGCTCGGTTGAGCAACTCCGGTGCCCGGGTCCTCTCCGACGGAGAACGGAGGCGAGCGGTGCAAATCATGCGCGGCGGATGGACGCCATCGGGGCGCCGCGCACGGCTTGCGCAAGGAAGGGCGCCATTCCCGCGGAAGGCGCAACCTCTTCATCCTGCTGCAAGGGAATTGCGCGCGCGCGACAGCCACCTCGAAGATCTACAAGGTGGCCGTCGCGCGGCGGGGCTTCGGCTAACCCTTCTTCGCTGCGTTCTCGGCGTCCGCCTGCTTCAGCTGCTCGTTGGCGGTGATGTGGATCTCGACCCGGCGGTTCTTCGCCCGGCCCTCCTCCGAGGAGTTGCTCGCCACCGGGCGGGCCTCGCCGAATCCCTCCGAGACCAGCCGCGCCCGCGCCACGCCCGCCTGCGACAGGTAGGCCACCACCGCGTCGGCGCGCTCCTGCGAGAGCCTGCGGTTGTACGCCTCGTTGCCGACGCTGTCGGTGAAGCCTTCGATGGAGACGTTGGTGTCGGGGTACTTCTGGAGGATCTTCGCGAACTCGCCCAGGTCGTGCTGGGCTTGCGGCTTGAGCGACGCCTGGCCGGTCTCGAAGAGGATGCCGTTCTCGAACTTGACCACCAGCTTGTTGCCGACCCGCTCGACGTAGCCGGACTGGAGATCGCGGTTGATCTCTTCCTGCTGCTTGTCCATGTAGCGGCCGATCAGGGCGCCGCTCACTCCTCCGGCAACGCCGCCGAGCGCCGCCCCGATCAGGGCGCCCTTGGTGCCGCCGGCCAGGGCGCCGATGCCGCCGCCGAGCAGGGCACCGCCGCCGCCGCCGGCCAGCGCGCCGGTCTGGGTGTTGGTGGCGCAGGCGGAGAGCATCGCGAGGACGGGCAACAACGCACAGAGTTTCTTCATCGTCATGGTTTCACCTTTCAGCCTGGGGGAATGGACTCTCCCGCCACCCGCAGCGACCGCAACCAGACGGGGCGACCAGGGCGCAGGCTGGGGAGCAGGCTTCTAACACACCGGCGCTTCGCGCGCTTCCCGGCGCCGTCCTACCTCTTCCCACCCGCGGGCAGGCGCACGAAGAACACGCTGCCCTCGCCGGGAACGCCGCTCGACTCCACCCAGATGTTGCCGCCGTGCTGCTCGACGATGGCCTTGGCGATGGCGAGGCCGAGGCCCAGGCCCTCGCCGCCGGGGCGCACGCGCGCGAAGCGCTCGAAGATGCGCCGCTGCTGATCCAGCGGAATGGCCATCCCGTGATCGCGCACGCTGAGCACGACGGAATCGCCGGTCGCGTGCGCCCGGACCTCGACCGCGGCGTTCGCCGGCGAGTAGCGGATGGCGTTGGTGATGAGATTGGTGAGCACCTGCTCGAGGCGGTCGCGGTCGCCCTCGACCCGCAGCGGCTCCTGCACCTTGATCGCGATGGGGGACGACGGAGAAAGGACCTGCAGGCGCGCCACCACGTCGCGCACCACCGCGGTCATGTCGACCTCGCCGTGGCTCAGTTGCAGCACCCCCGCCTCCAGGCGGTTCATGTCGAGCAGGTCGGAGACCAGCCGCGCCACCTTGTCGATCTGCCGCGAGATGAGCTGCAGCGCGCTCGCGGAGGACTTGTCGCAGTCCGACTGCGCGAGCTGGTGCAGCGCGAGCTGCGCCTGCGCCTTCGCCGCCGCCAGCGGAGTTCGCATCTCGTGCGCCACCGAGGCGAGGAAGACGTCCTTCATCTCGCTCGCCGCCGCCTGCTTGTGCAGCCTCTCTCCGCGCACCCAGAGATCGCAGAAGACCCGCACCTTGGCGCGCAGGATCTCCGGGTCGATGGGCTTGAGCAGGTAATCCACCGCGCCCTGCGCGTAGCCCTTGAAGACGTAGGCGGCCTCGCGGCTCAGGGCGGTGATGAAGATGATGGGGACGTGCCGGGTCTGCTCGCGCTGCTTGATCAGCTCCGCGGTCTGCAGCCCGTCGAGCTTGGGCATCTGCACGTCGAGGAGGATGACGGCGAAGGTCTCGCGCAAGAGGTGCACCAGCGCCTCCTCGCCGGAGCGCGCCTTCACCAGGCGCGCCTTGAGCGGCTTGAGCGTCGCCTCCAGCGCGATCAGGTTCTCGGCGCGGTCGTCCACCAGCAGCACGGTCGGCGTCGCCTCGTCGCTCATTTGCGTCCCCACTTCCTCATCAGATCGGCGAGGTTCTCCGGCGTCACCGGCTTGGTGGCGAAGTCGGAGCACCCCGCGGCGAGACAGCGCTCCTTGTCGCCCGGCAGCGCCTTGGCGGTCAGCGCGATCACCGGCAGGTCCGACAGCTTCGGCTGGGTGCGCAGGTGCCGGGTGGCCTCGAGGCCGTCCATCTCCGGCATCATCACGTCCATCAGCACCAGGTCCACGTCCGGGTTCTGCTCGAGGAGCGCGAAGCAGTCGCGCGCGCCCTGCGCCGCCAGCACCCGCGCCCCCAGCTTCTCCAGCACGGTGGTGACCGCGTAGAGGTTGTGCCCGTCGTCGTCCACCAGGAGCACCTTGGGCCCCGACCGGGCGCGCACCGCGCTCCCCGCCGCCGGCAGCGGCCGCAGGTCCTCCTGCGCGGGCGGCGAGGGGGCCGCCTTGACCGGCAGGCGCAGGCTGAAGGTGCTCCCCGCCCCCGGAGTGCTGCGCAGGCTGAGCTGGCCTCCCAGCAGGGCCGCGAGGTCGCGGCTGATGGTGAGCCCGAGGCCGGTGCCGCCGTAGGTCCGGCTGGTGGAGGCATCCGCCTGCTGGAAGGCCTCGAAGATCAGCGCCTGCTTGTCCTCGGGAATGCCGATCCCGGTGTCGGAGACGGCGAAGCAGAGCACCAGGTCCGCCGCCGGCCCGGGGCCCTCGTGCTCGGTCGAGACGGCCAGCTCCACCTGGCCGTGCTCGGTGAACTTGAAGGCGTTCGCGAGCAGGTTCCTGAGGACCTGCTGCAGGCGCTGCGCGTCGGTCATCACCCACTCGGGCACCTTCTCGTCCACGGTGACGCGGAAGGCGATCTCCTCCTTGATCATCGGCTGCAGCTTGCGCTCCACCGCGCCGATCACCTCGCGGATGGCGGTGGGCCTCACGTCCACCTGCATCTTTCCCGACTCGATCTTGGAGAGGTCGAGGATCTGGTTGATGAGCGCCAGCAGGTCCTGCCCGCTGGAGTGGATGGTGCGGGCGTGGTCCACCTGCTCCGGGGTGAGGTTTCCCTCCTCGTTCTGGGCGAGGAGCTGGGCGAGGATGAGCAGGCTGTTGAGGGGCGTGCGCAGCTCGTGCGAGACGTTGGCGAGGAACTGCGACTTGTAGCGCGAGACCTGCGCCACCTGCCGCGCCTTGTCCTCCAGCTCCGCGGTGCGCTTCTCCAGCTCGGCGTTGGAGGCGCGCAGCTCCTCCAGCAGCTCCTCGCTGCGCATGCTGGTGGCGATGGTGTTGAGCGCCACGCCCAGCATCTGCGCGAGCTGATCGAGCAGGGATCGCTGCGCCGCGCCCAGGGGGCGGAAGGAGGCGAGCTCGAGCACGCCGCGGACCTCTCCCTGGAAGAGCAGCGGCAGGAGGATGAGCGAGCGCGGCTCGGCCTCGCCGGTGCCGGAGCGCACGTTCGCGTACCCGCGGGGGAGGTCGTCCACCACCAGGAGCCG
>DASSQZ010000195.1:0-4476 GCA_035702105.1 Myxococcales bacterium
CGTGATGAGGCTCGTCCAGCCCTGCTGGGAAGACCAGGCCGCTTCCGCGCGCACTCCCTCGGGATGGACCATCGCCCGCCCTTCGAAGGTCGGCGCCGGCGGCAGCCTGGTGGCGGTGGTCCGCGGCAGCTTTGGCCTCGAGGCGGCGCTCGCAAGACAGCTCGCCGCGGCAGCGCCCCTGCCCGCCCCGGAGCCCCCCCTGGGCGACATCCCGGCTCCTCCGCCCGCGGAACCGGCCCGCGTGGAAGGCAACCGCTTCGTGAGCCCGCGCCTCGGCCTCCAGGGCGAGCTGCCGCAAGGCTTCAGCGCCGACCCGGGAAACCCCGCCGCCGAGATGGCCATCTCCAGCAAGGGCCCGCCCGCGGGGAGCGCGGCGCTCTCGTTCATGCCGGTGCCGCTCGCGGGCGAGGCCGTGGACACCTTCTTCCAGACGGCCTCCGGCCAGTTCGCGGCCACCCGGGGCGCCCACCTCACCTTCGTGCGCAAGTCCACCATCAAGCTGGCGGGCGCGACCGGTGAGGAGCGCTCCTGGACGCTGGACGAGGGCGGCGGGGAGCTGCGCATCGCGCTCGCTCCCTGGTGCGGCGGGCACGCGTCGCTGGCGCTGGTGCGCGTGGAGGGCGCGAGCGCGGCGAGCGCGGCGCTCGATTCCTTCGCCGCGTCGCTGCGGCCCGAGGGAGTGGCGGCCGCCTGCGCGGAACTGGAGTGAGGAGCGCGACGGCGCCCGGGCTCCGTCTCTCGACCGCCGTCCGCGAAGGCGGTAAACCTCCGCCCGATGCGGGAGGTGCTGAACTTCATCGACGGCGAGGCGCGGCCGGCCGCGTGCGGCGAGTGGCTGGAGGACGTGGATCCCGCGACGGGCGAGGCGTATGGGCGCATCGCCAGCTCCGATGCCCGCGACGTGGATGCGGCGGTGGCGGCCGCGGTGCGCGCGTTCCCGGCCTGGTCCGCCGCCGGAGCGGCGCAGAGAGCGAAGGCGCTGCGCAAGCTGGCGCGCCTGATCGAGCGCGACCTGGAAAAGCTGGCGCGCGCCGAGTCCGTCGACTCGGGCAAGCCGCTCTCCGCCGCCCGCGCCGTCGACATCCCTCGCGCGGTGCAGAACTTCGACTTCTTCGCCGACGCGGCGACGCAGTTCTCGAGCGAGGCGCACCCCACCGACGACGTGGCGCTCAACTACACCCTGCGCCGCCCGCTCGGCGCGGTGGCCTGCATCTCGCCCTGGAACCTGCCGCTGTATCTGATGACCTGGAAGATCGCGCCTGCTCTCGCTGCCGGCAACACCGTGGTGGCCAAGCCGTCGGAGGTGACGCCGGTGACCGCGCACCTTCTCGGCGAGCTCTGCGGCGAGGCCGGGCTGCCGCCGGGAGTCCTCAACATCGTGCAGGGACTGGGCCCGCGCGCCGGAGCGCCGCTCTGCGCGCACGGCGAGATCGAGGCCATCTCCTTCACCGGCTCCACCCGCGTGGGCGGCGAGATCGCGCGAGAGGCCGCAAAGACCTTCAAGAAGGTCTCGCTGGAGATGGGCGGCAAGAACCCCACCATCCTCTTCGCCGACGCCGACCTGCGCGCGGCGGTGCCGGAGGCGGTGCGCGCGGCCTTCTCCAACGCCGGGCAGATCTGCCTGTGCGGCTCGCGCATCCTGGTGGAGAAGTCGGTCTACCCGCGCGTGCGCGACGAACTGGTGCAGCGGGCGGGCGCGCTCCGGGTGGGCGATCCGCTGGAACCCGGGACCGAGCAGGGCGCGCTGGTCTCGCGCCAGCACCTCGACAAGGTGATGCGCTGCATCGCCACCGCCCGCGAGGAGGGCGGCAAGGTCCTCTGCGGCGGCGAGCGCGCGCGCGTGCCCGGCCGCTGCGCCGGCGGGTTCTTCGTGCAGCCCACGCTGGTCGAAGGGCTCGGCCCTTCCTGCCGCACCAACCAGGAGGAGATCTTCGGGCCGGTCGCCACCCTCCTGCCCTTCGAGGACGAGGAAGACGCCCTGCGGCTGGCCAACTCCACCCGCTACGGCCTTTCGGCCTCGCTGTGGGCGCGCGACCTCTCCCGCGCCCACCGGATGGCGGCACGGCTGGAGAGCGGCATCGTCTGGGTGAACTGCTGGATGGTGCGCGACCTGCGCACGCCCTTCGGCGGAATCAAGGAGTCGGGCGTGGGCCGCGAGGGCGGCCACGAGGCGCTGCGCTTCTTCACCGAGCCGCACAACGTCTGCGTGAAGCTATGAGCGGAAGCGAGATCCACTCTTCCCGTGCGCCGGAGCCGGTGGGGGCCTACCCGCACGCGCGCCGCGTGGGCAATCTGCTCTTCCTCAGCGGCATCGGCCCGCGCAGGCGCGGCACCAGGGAGATCCCCGGCGTGCGGCTGCGCCCCGACGGCAGCGTGGAGAGCTACGACATCGAGGCGCAGTGCCGCTCGGCCTTCGACAACGTCCGCGCCGTGCTCGAGGACGCCGGCGCGCGCTTCGAGGACCTGGTGGACGTGACCGTCTTCCTCACCGACATGAAGCGCGACTTCGCCGCCTACAACCGCCTCTACGCCGAGTACTTCGGCGGCGCGCGCCCCTGCCGCACCACGGTGGAGGTCGCCGCGCTGCCCACGCCCATCGCCATCGAGCTCAAGTGCATCGCGGAGGTGCGCTCCCCATGAAGCCCATCGACTTCCGCCGCTGGATCGACGAGCACCGCGATCGGCTCCGGCCGCCCGTGGGCAACGCCCAGATCTGGGAGGGCGACCGCGACTTCATGATCACCGTGGTGGGCGGACCGAACCGGCGCACCGACTACCACGTCAACCAGGGCGAGGAGTTCTTCTACCAGGTGGAGGGCGACATCAACCTGCGCCTGCTCCAGCACAACAAGCCCGTCGACATGCCCATCCGGGAGGGCGAGATCTTCCTCCTCCCGCCGGGCACGCCGCACTCTCCCCAGCGCCCCCCGAACACGGTGGGGCTGGTGATCGAGCGGCGCCGGCTGCCCCACGAGCAGGACACCTTCCTCTGGGTCTGCGACGGGTGCGGCGAGGAGCTCTACCGCGAGTCGTTCCATCTCACCGACATCGTGAAGCAGCTGCCGCCGGTGTTCGAGCGGTACTGGGGCGACCCTGCCCACACCACCTGCAAGAGGTGCGGCCGCGCGCATGCGAAGCCTTGACGTCCACACCCACGTGCTCCCGCCGGAGCTGCCGCAGTGGGCGCCCATCCGGCTGGAGCGCGCAGGCGAGTGCCGCGCGCGGATGCTGCTGCCCGACGGAACCTTCTTCCGCGAGATCGGGAGCAACTGCTGGGACGCCAAGCAGCGGATGAAAGAATGCGACTCGGCCGGCGTGGGCGTGCAGGTGCTCTCCACCGTGCCGGTCCTCTTCGCCTACGGAGCCGATGCCGGCCGCGGGAACGACCTCGCGCGCCTGCTCAACGACCACATCGCCGGCATCTGCAGGGAGCACCCGCGCCGCTTCATCGGCCTCGGCACGCTGCCCCTGCAATCTCCCGACGCCGCCGCCAGGGAGCTGGAGCGGTGCATGGGTGAGCTGGGGCTCGCCGGCGTGGAGATCGGCTCCCACGTCAACGACTGGAACCTGTCCGACCCGGCCCTCTTTCCCGTCTTCGCCCGCGCCGCCGGACTGGGGGCGGCCATCTTCGTGCACCCCTGGGACATGATGGGCCAGGCGCGGATGCGGAAGTACTGGCTGCCCTGGCTGGTGGGAATGCCCGCCGAGGTCTCGCTCGCCATCTGCTCGATGATCTTCGGCGGCGTGCTCGAGCGGCTGCCCACCCTGCGCGTCGCCTTCGCGCACGGCGGCGGAGCGTTCGCGGGGACGCTCGGCCGAATCGAGCACGGCTTTCGCGTCCGGCCGGACCTGGTGGCGGTGGACAACCCGCATCCGCCCTCGAAGTATCTCGGGAGCATCTACGTGGACTCGCTGGTCCACGACGCGCGCGCGCTGCGGCTGGTGATGGACACCTTCGGCCCCGAACGCGTGGCGCTGGGAAGCGACTATCCATTTCCTCTGGGCGAGGAGCGGCCCGGCGCGTTGATCGATTCCCTCGATCTCGAAGCGCCGCTGCGCGAAAGGCTTCGTGCCGGCACTGCGCTGGAATGGCTGGGGAAGGACGCGAGCGCATATGATCTTTGAAGACTCGGCCGCGTGGGCGCAGGCGCAGGACGCTGCCGACCCCCTTTCGCCGCTCCGCTCGGAGTTTTTCTTCCCGCCGCGCAGCCCGCTCTATTTCGCCGGCCACTCGCTCGGCCTGCAGCCCCGCCGCGCGCGCTACTTCGTGGTCGACGCGCTCTTCGACTGGGCCCATCTCGGCGTGGAGGGCCACTTCGCGGCCAGCGATCCGTGGGTCGGGTACCACGAGCTCCTCTGCGCCTCGACCGCGCGCATCGCAGGCGCGCTGCCCCACGAAGTGGTGGTGATGAACACGCTGTCGGTGAACCTGCATTTCCTGATGGTCTCGTTCTACCGCCCGCGCCCCGGCAAGCA
>DASSQZ010000196.1:0-16497 GCA_035702105.1 Myxococcales bacterium
GGGCGTGCTCACGAAGACGCGGCCCAGCGACGGCACAGCGAGGATCCCGGTGCAACGCGGGAAGCCTTTCAGCACGGCGGTGACCCTCCGTCCGCGCACGTCGAAGACCACCACCTCGCCGGCGCCCATGTGGTTCAGGTAGAGCTGACCAGATTCCCCGTCGAGGCTGGCGTAGTCGAACCGGCTGGCGGCGCCCGGGAGCGGCACGTCGGCGACCTTGCGCAGGATGTCGGGCGCGGCCGCGCGCGATGGATGGGCGGCCAAGAGGAGCAGCAGGACAGGGAACCGGCGCATGGGCCTCTCCTCGGGCGGATGATATGAGTGTATCCTACTTGATGTGACCGTATCGCAGCTGCGACATTCGGCGGAGGCGGAGATGAAGTGCCGGACATGGATGGCAGCCCTGCTCGCATCGGCTGCTCTCGCGCAGGGAGATGCGAAGATGACGAAGTTCGATTTCGAGGCGGACACCGCGGGGCAGCCGCCGAAGGGTTTCGAATTCGCGCTCACCGGCAAGGGCAAGCCGGGCAAGTGGGTGGTGCAGGCGGTGGCCGATGCGCCCAGCGGGAAGAACGTGCTCGCGCAGATCGACGGCGACGACACCGATTACCGCTTTCCCATCGCGTACACGGGACCCGCGCTGCGCGACCTTCGCCTGAGCGTCAGGTGCAAGCCCGTCGCCGGCAAGGGCGATCAGGGCTGCGGGCTCGTCTGGCGGCTGCGCGATCCCGACAACTACTACGTCACCCGCGCCAACGCGCTGGAAGACAACGTGCACCTGTATCGGGTGGTGAAAGGCCGCCGCGTCCGGTTCGAGGGCTGGGACGGCAAGGTCGCCTCCGGCGCCTGGCACGAGCTTGCGCTGGAGATGGTGGGCGACCACATCCAGGTCTTCTTCGACGGCAACAAGGTCATCGACGCGCACGACGACACGTTCAGGGAGGCGGGCAGGTTCGGCGTCTGGACGAAGGCCGACTCCATCGTCCAGTTCGACGATCTCACCGCGACGCCGAAGTGAGTCGGTCGAAGCACCGGTTTGGGTTGCTCACCGACGCGTCGGTGCGCGGGCCGGACCGTGCGCCTCAGCGCCCCTCGATGCGCCCGAGCAGCCGCAAGAGCCCGTCGAGGATCGTGTACGGGTGCGGCGGGCACCCCGGCACGAACAGATCGACCGGCACCGTCGACGCCGCGCCATTGTGCACCTCGGAATGGTCGATGTACGGCCCTCCAGACACGGCGCAGGCGCCCACCGCGATGACGATCTTCGGCGGCGGAATCGCGTCGTAGGTCTTCTTCAGCGCGAGCTTCATGTTCTCGGAGACGGCGCCGGTGATGAGCAGCCCGTCGGCGTGGCGCGGCGAGGCCACGTACTGGATGCCGAAGCGGCCCAGGTCGAACACCGGCGTGCCGAGCACGTTCACGTCGGCCTCGCAGCCGGCGCAGCCGCCGGCGCTGACGACGCGCAGCTTGAGCGAGCGGCCGAAGAGGCGGCGCAGCTTGTCGTCCAGGGCCGCCGCGCGCGGGTATTCCCCGCCGCGCACGATCAGGTCCTCGCGGCTGCGCGCGGCGAGGCTGTGCCCGGAGGTGAAGGAGATGGCCCCTTCGGGGCAAGCCTCCACGCAGTCGGGGCAGAAGAGGCACTTGCCCATGTCCAGCGAGAGCCCGCCGTCCAGGGAAATGGCGCCGGTGGGGCAGGCCTCGGCGCAGGCGCTGCAGCCGTCGGCGCAGCGCGAGGGGTCCAGGACCGGCAGCCCGCGGAAGCGATCGGGCAGCGCGGGCGGCTCCAGCGGATACGCCGCGGTCCGGTGTCCCTGCCGTGCGCGCGCGAGCAGGATCTTCAGCATGCGTTCTTCCTCACAGGTCGTGCCCCGCGTAGGAGAGGTTGAAGCTCTTGTTGCAGAGCGGGAAGTCGGAGATCTGCTGGTCGCGCAGGGCCAGGGAAAGCCCGGCCCAGTTGTGGAACGACGCGTCCACCACCTTGTAGAGCGCGAATCGGCCCTCGGCGTCGGTCATGGCGGCATGGCAGATCTCGCCGCGCCATCCCTCCACCATGGAGACGCAGAAGAGATCGGGCCGGGGACTCCGAACCGGCGCGCGCACGGCCCCGCGGGGTAGCTCGCGGAGCTGCTGCCGGACGAAGACGTAGGAGCGCTGCATCTCCAGCCAGCGCACGTAGGCACGCGCGTAGACGTCGCCCGAGCCGGAGGTGGAGACGGGAATGTGGGCGAACCGGTACATGCCCCAGGGGTGCGTCTTGCGCACGTCGCGCTCCAGGCCGGACGCGCGCGCCGCGAGGCCCACCATGCCCAGTTGCGCCGCCACGTCGGTGGCCACCCGGCCGGTCTCCTCGAACCGCGCGCCCACCGAGGGGGTGGACCAGAGCAGCTCCACCGCTTCCTGCACGTCGCCGAAGGCCATCTCCAGCCGCTCCAGCGCCTGGCCGATCCGGGAGGGGTCCGCGTCGAAGCCCGCCCCGCCCGGGCGCACCAGGCCGCGGCCGAACCTGGATCCGCAGAGGAGCGCGGTGATGTTGAGGAAGTCGCCGCGCAGCCGGCCGCAGAAGGCGGCGGTGGGAAGGAAGCCCACGTCGCCGGCGAGCGCGCCCAGGTCGCCGGCATGGTTCGCCAGCCGTTCCAGCTCCAGCGCGATGGCGCGCAAGGCCTGGCCGCGCGCCGGCACCCGATCGCCGGCAAGCGCTTCCAGCGACTGGCAGTACGCCGAAGCGTGCCCGACGGTGGTGTCGCCCGCGAGCGTCTCGGCGTGGTGGATGCTCCGCTTCGAAGGCCCGCCGATCAGCGCCGCCTCCACGCCGCGGTGCTGGTAGCCGAGCGAGATCTCGAGGTGGAACACCTGCTCGCCGTGGCACTGGAAGCGGAAGTGTCCGGGCTCGATCACCCCGGCGTGCACCGGCCCCACCGCCACCTCGTGCACCTCCTCTCCCTCGACGCGGTAGAAGTCCATCACGCCCGGCTGCGGATGCTGCCCCGCGGGCCGTCCCCATGCGTCGGTGCCGCGCCGGGCCGCCTGGAAGCGCACCGGCTTGAGCCAGGGATGGCCCTCGGGCCGCACGCCCCACTGCTCGGCGATCTCGCGCTCGAAGAGGTGCAGCTCCGGGCAGTCGGGAGTGAGCGAGGGATACCCGTCGCCCTGGACGGCGGCGCGTCCCACTTCCAGCGCGCCGGCGGCGTCGTCGGCGAGGACCAGCACCAGCTCCAGCGCCTGCTCCACCGGCACCCCGAAGAACGCTGCCACCCGCCGGCCGCGCTGCCGGGCCTGGGCGGCATGACCGCGCAGCTCGTCCAGCGTCAGGAGCGGCAGGTCCCGGCGCGGCACGGCGGCGCCGTTGAAGAGCGTGAGGGTGCTCACGGCTTCACCTCCACGAAGGTGGCGGCGTTCTGCACCAGCCGGCTCACCGGCCCGGGCACGTAGACGCCGAGGAGCACCACCAGCGCCATGAGCAGCGCGACCGGCGCCACGGTGCCGAAGCGATCGCGAAAGCCGTCGCGCGCTTCCGCGACCGGCGCCGGCGGGTCGCCCTGCACCACCGAGAGCACCACGCCGCCCATGCCGATGAAGACCACCGCGAGCATGACGAGGAAGAGCGCGCCCACCAAGCCGTGGCCCGAGGTCATGGCCGCGCGGACGATGGTGAACTCGCTGAGGAAGGGAGCGAAGGGCGGCGAGCCGGTGATGGCGAAGAAGCCGGCGAGCAGGAGCGCTCCGGAGAAGGGCAGCCGGCGCAGCGCGCCGCGCACGTCCTCCACCGACTTGCTCCCGTAGGCGCGGTGGATGTTGCCCGCGGAGAGGAAGAGCACGCCCTTGGTGACGGCGTTGTTGACCAGGTGGAGCAGCGCGCCGAACACGCCCAGTCCGCCGATGCCGACGCCGAGCACGAGGATGCCCATGTGCTCCACGCTGGAGTAGGCCAGCATGCGCTTGTAGTCGCGCTGCCGCGCCATGAAGACGCCGGCCACCGCCATGGAGAGCAGCCCCACCGCGATCATCAGCTGCCGGGCGAAGGCCGCCTCTCCTCCCGCCGCGACGATGCGGAAGAAGCGCAGGAGCGCCAGGAACGCGCAGCTGGTGAGCGCGCCGGCGAGCAGGGTGCCGACGATGCCGGGCGCCTCGCCGTAGGCGTCGGGCTTCCAGGTGTGCATGGGCGCCAGCCCCATCTTGGTGCCGTAGCCCACGAAGAGCAGCACGAAGGCGGCGTGGAGCCAGGGCCGCGAGAGCCGCGGGGCCTCGCGCACCAGGTCGGAGAAGAAGAGCGAGCTGCCGAGGCCCGCCCGCAGCGCCGCGTAGGCGAGGAAGAAGGTGCCGAAGAGCGCCAGCGCGATGCCCACCGAGCCGATCAGGAGGTATTTCCAGGTGGCCTCGATGGAGCGGGCGTTGTGGTTGAAGTGGAGCAGCGGCGCGGTGGCCAGCGTGGTGGCCTCGATGGCCACCCACATGAGCCCGAGGTGCTGCGACTCGACCACCAGCGTGGTCATGGCGAGGAAGAAGAGCAGGCAGGGCACGAAGACGCGGTTGGAGCGCCCGGTGCGCAATTTCAGATAGCCCGGCGCATAGAGCGAGCAGGCGAAGAAGAGGACGCTGACCACCGCGAGCACCAGGCGCCCCAGGTGGTCGAGCCGCAGCCATCCCGAGACAGCCGCCACCCGCGTCGTGGTCAGCGCCAGAAGCGTGAGCACGCCGTGGACGGTGGCGCAGATGGGGAGGAGCCAGGGGCGAAACCGCTGCGACGGCACCGCCGCCGCCAGAGCGGCGAACCCGAGTGGCACGAGGACGAGAGCGAGCGCCAAGATCACTCCTTCAGCGAGGTGAGCCGGGTGGTGTCGATGGAGGAGAACTCGCGGCTGATGTGCTCGATGATGATCCCCATCACGAAGATGGCGACCACCAGGTCGAGCAGGACACCGATCTCCACGAAGAGCGGCATCGCCTCCACCAGCGTGAGTCCCATGACGAAGATGCCGTTCTCCAGCGCGAGGTAGCCCACCACTTGCGTCACCGCCTTGCGGCGGGTGGCCATGAGCAGGAACCCGGTGAAGGCGGTGGCCAGCGCGGCGGGGACGAGCAGCGAGGCCGCGTGCTGCGTGGCGAGCGGCAGCGTGCGCGCGAAGACCAGCGACAGCCCGGTGCCGAGGCCGCCGAGCAGGAGCGAGGGGACGAAGCCGATCACCGGCTCGATCTCGCGGTGGATGGCCACGTCGCGCAGCGCGCGCGAGAGCATCGAGGGGATGACGGCGCCCTTGAGCACCAGCGTGCCGAGCGCGATGAGCAGGGCCTGGAGCGCGAACTCGCCGTGGGCGGAGAGCACCAGCAGCGCCAGCAGCACTCCCTGAACGGCGGAAGCGCGGATGAGCGCGCGCAGCCGGCTGGTGCCGAGCAGGAAGAAGTTCACCAGGAGGAGGACGACGAGCAGCGGGTCGGTGGCGGCTTGCATGGTCGTGTCACCTCGCGAGCAGGACGATGCCGAATCCGGAGAGAAGGCAGGCGGCGATGAGGAGGCTGGGCACGTGCACCAGCCGCAGGCGGGCCATCACCGACTCGACCACGCCGATGGCCACCGCGACCGCCAGGAGGCAGGTGATCAGCGCACCCCAGGCGACGAAGGGATTGCGCCCCAGATCGGGCAGCGCGATGCCCACCAGGAGCGCTGCCAGGACGAAGAGCTTGAGCGAGGCGCCGTAGAGCACGGCGCCGAAGGCGGGGCCGCCGTGATCGAGCACCATCACCTCGTGGATCATGGTCAGCTCGAGGTGGGTGTTGGGGTCGTCGAAGGGAATGCGGCTGTTCTCCGCGAGCAGCACGATGAAGAGCGCCGCCACCACCAGCACCAGCGACGCCGCCGCGCGCGGCGGCCAGTGCCCGCCCTCGAGCATGGCCTGCAGCGAGAGCGAGCGCGAGAGCCGGCCGAGCAC
Source organism: Myxococcales bacterium (assembly GCA_035702105.1). GTDB lineage: Bacteria > Myxococcota > Myxococcia > Myxococcales > 40CM-4-68-19 > 40CM-4-68-19. The sequence goes on from DASSQZ010000196.1 coordinate 5,925, forward strand.
GAGCAGGCCGAAGAAGAGCGCCGGCTCCGCCAGCGCCGAGAAGGTGGCCCCGCGCGCGGCCCCCATGCCCTCGAAAGCGGAGCCGGTGTCGAGCGCCGCGGCGATGGTGAAGAAGCGACCCAGCGCGAAGAGGTAGGCGAAGAGGATGACGTCGCCCTCGAAGGAGAGAGGCGCATGTCCCCCCACCGGAACCAGGAGCCCCGCCAGCGCGGCGGTGGTGACGGCCACCACCGGACCGGCCTTGAACACCCAGGTGGTGGAGGTGCTGAACACCGAGCCTTTGCGCCAGAGCTTGATCAGGTCGGCGTAGGGCTGGAGATAGGGCTGCCCCACGCGGCCGGCGAAGGCCGCCTTGGTCTTGTTGATCACGCCGAGGAGCAGCGGCGGAAGGAGCAGGAAGACCGCCACATGGACGAGAGTGAGGATCATGTCCACACCAGGAAGAGGACCAGCGTGAGGAGGATGTAGGTGAGGTACGCCTGGACGTCGCCGCGCTGGATGAAGCGCAGCGACTCGAAGGCGCGCCCCGCTCCGCGCAGCGCGGGAGCGACCACGCGGTCGAGCACGACGTCGGGCACCTCGCCGCGATAGGCGGCCGGCGCGGGGAAGGTGCCCGTCACCCTGGGCGCGTGCTCCTCCGGGCGCAGCGCGAAGGAGAACATGCCGACCAGCATCTGCGCGAACGAGGAGGAGGTGTATTGCATGCGCGCGGTGGGCAGCGCGTAGCCGCAGTCCCAGGTGGGCGCCGCGCCGGCGCGGCGGACCCGGAGCGCGAGCAGGAGGCCCACCAGCGCGAGCGTGGCGAGCAGGAGACCGCCCGCGAGCGCGATCCGTCCGAGCGGCACCGCCGAGGCGATCGGCGCCTGCACGCCAAAGGCCGCGGCGGCCGAGTCGAGCACGGGCGCCACCATCGCCGGCGCAAGCCCGATGGCGGCGCAGCAGGCGGCCAGCGCGATCATCGGTCCCAGCATGGCCGGGCCGGGCTCGTGCGCGTGCAGCGCGTCGCCGGAGCGCGGCTGCCCCAGGAACACCGCGCCGAGCACCTTGGTGAAGCAGGCCACCGCCAGCGCGCCCACCACGGCCAGCGCCGGCGCCGCGAACGCGGTGGGGATCCACCACCTGCCGGCGGGCTCCACGGCGGCGCGGAAGAAGCCCATGTAGAGGAACAGCTCGCTGACGAAGCCGTTCAGCGGGGGCAGCCCGCAGATGGCCACGGCGCCCACCAGGAAGAGGAGCGCGGTGGCCGGCATGCGCCGGAGCAGGCCGCCCAGCCGGTCGAGATCGCGCGTGCCGGTGGAATGGATCACCGCGCCGGCGGCGAGGAAGAGCAGCGCCTTGAAGAGGCCGTGGTTCCAGACGTGCAGCAGCGCGCCGGCAAGACCCAGCAGCACCAGTTCCGGCCGCCCCACCGCGCGGCCGATCAGCGCGAGCCCGAGGCCCATGCCGATGATGCCGATGTTCTCCACGCTGTGATAGGCGAGCAGCCGCTTCACGTCGTGCTGCCCGATGGCGAAGGCGACGCCGAGGACGGCGGAGACGGCGCCGAGAGCGAGGAGCGTGCCGCCCCACCAGAAGGGCGGCTGCGCGATGGAGGCGGCGGCGCGGGCGAGGCCGTAGATGCCCATCTTGATCAGCACGCCGGACATGAGCGACGAGACGTGGGTGGGCGCGTTGGCGTGCGCGCCGGGAAGCCAGACGTGCAGCGGCATCAGGCCGGCCTTGATGCCGAATCCCGCCAGCGCGAGCAGGAAGACGGCGGTGCCGGCGGGCGAGGCCGGGTCGAGGCCGCGGGCGTCGAAGTCGAGCCGCCCGCTGGCGGCGAAGAGGAGCGCGAACATGGCGAAGAGGCAAAGCGTCCCCACGCGGGTGGCGACGAGGTAGACGTAGCCCGCCTCGCGCACCACCGGCTTGTCGTCCTCGGCGGCCAGGGAAAGGAACGCCGCCAGGGCCATGATCTCCCACGCCGCCAGGAAGAGCACCGCGTTTCGCGCGACCACCAGGAGCCCCATGGCGGCGGTGAGCAGGCCGTAGAAGAAGCGGAGCTTGCGCCCGTCGCGGGGATGCGCGGCCTGCGGCCAGTAGGAGAGCCCGTAGATGGCGCCGAGCGCGGAGACGAAGAAGATCTGCGCCAGGAACATGGCGGAGAGGCCGTCTGCGCGGATCTCCAGCGCGCCGCCGGGCACCGCCCAGGGCAGCGAGATGCCGCGCGCGGAGGGCGCCGCGACCGCCAGCCAGGCCGCGGAGATTCCCGCCACTCCCGCGGCCACCACCAGCGCCGAGGCGATGCGCTCGCCCGCCCGGCCCTCGCGGGGCAGGAAGAGACCCGGCGCTCCGCTCAGCGCGGCAAGGGCGCAGGCGAGCAGGGCGAGCGGCTCGCTCATCGCACCCACCACCCCTGCAGCGCGCTCCAGCCCAGCGCGACCACCACCACCGCGAGGATGTAGAAGAGGTAGGCGTGGACCACGCCCTGCTGCACCCAGCGGAGCGCCGCGAACCGCTCCGCCCAGCGGGTGAAGAACGGCTCGTACCAGCGGCGCGTCAGCGGGTCGCTGTCCTCGGCGGCGAAGAGGCCGCGCGCGGGAAACAGTCCCTCGGGCCGAGCCTCCTTGGTGCGCGGGCGCAGCGCCGCGGGAAAGAGCAGCTCCGCCGCAAGCTGGGCGAAGGAGCGCGCGGTGTACTGCATGCGCGCGCTCGGCGCCGCGTAGCCGCAGTCCCAGGTGAGCGGCCGCGCAGAGGGCTTGCGGACGCGGGCCAGGAGCAGCGCGTAGACGGCAGCCGCGGCGGCGACGACGACCGCGGAGGCGGCCCCCAGCGTGGAGAGCGACGGCGCGAGCGCGTTCACGCCGGTGGCCACCGCGCCGCCGAAGAGCTGGCCGGCGAATGCGCTCGCGGGAGCCACCGCCAGCGACGGCCAGAGCGAAAGGGCGGCGCAGCCGGCGGCGAGCAGCGCCATGGGAACGAGCAGGCCGGAGCCGGACTCGTGCGCGCGCGCGGCTGCCTCGGTGCGCGCGTTGCCGAGCAGCGAGATTCCCGCCAGGCGGACGAAGCAGAGGGAGGCCAGCGCGCCGATCAGCGCGAGCGCGCCCATCCCCAGGAGCGCGGCGATTCCGGGCGCTCCCAGCCGCGAGAGCGAGCCGGCGAAGAGCCCGCGCAGGAGCAGCCACTCGCTGACGAATCCGTTGAGGGGAGGCAGGCCGGCGATGGCGACCGATCCGAACAGGGCAAGGGCGGCGGTGGCCGGCATGTGCCTGGCGAGGCCGCCCATCCGCTCCAGGTCGCGCGTACCCGCCCCGTGCAGCACGCTGCCGGCGCAGAGGAAGAGCAGGCCCTTCATCAGGGCGTGGCTCCAGATGTGGAAGCCGGCGGCGAGAGCGCCGAGCGCTGCCAGCGCGGGAGAGCCGGTGGCGTTGCCCCACCAGGCGATGCCCAGGCCGATGAGGATGAGCCCCATGTTCTCGACGCTGGAGTAGGCGAGCACGCGCTTGAAGTCGCGCTGCTGCAGCGCCTGCGAGATGCCGTAGGCGGCGCAGGCGAAGCCGAGCAGGATCAGCGAGGGCCCCCACCAGCGCGCGGCGGGGAGGAAGAGGAGCAGCCGGAGCAGGCCATAGAGGCCCACCTTGATGGACGCGCCCGACATCACCGCGGACAGGTGCGAGGGCGCCGCGGCGTGCGCCTCCGGCAGCCAGACGTGCAGCGGCACGAATCCCGCCTTCATGCCGCAGGCGAAGGCAGCGAGCAGGGCGACGGTTGCAGCGAGCAGCGCGTCGGGAGGGGGCATGCGCTGGAAGGCGGCAAAGCTGATGTCGCCCGACTGCCGGATCAGCACTCCGAAGAGCGCCATCAGCGCCAGGCCGCCCACGTGCCCGGCGATGAGATAGACCCACCCGGCCCGGCGCACTTCGGCCTCTTCGTGCTCGAAGCTGACCAGCAGGAACGAGGTCAGCGTCACCAGCTCCCAGCCCACCAGGAAGGTGAACGCGTCGCGCGCCACCACCACCAGGGCCATGCTGGCGGTGAGCAGGTTGAAGAAGCAGGCGGCGGCGCCGAGGCCGACCTTGCGCTTTCCGCCGAGAAGGTAGCCGCGGCCGTACAGGGCAGTCACCGCGGCAAGACCGAACACCGGCACGAGGAAGAACGCGCTCAGGCGATCGAGCCCCAGGGCGAGCTCGCCGTAGGGAGCGGGCCAGCTCCAGCCGAGGCGTGATTCGCCCCCGGAGAGCGCGGCGACCGCGGGCCAGAGCCCGAGCGCGCATCCCACCAGGGCCCCTGCGGCGCCGGCGGCGGTTGCCCAGCGGGGCCAGGGCGAGAGCGCCACGGCCAGGAGCGCGCTCAGCGCCAGCACCGCCAGCGATGCCAGGAGCAGGTCCACCTTCAGCGCCCCGCCTGCGGCGATGCGTCCAGCCGGCGCGCGTGAGCCAGGATCTCCTCGACCGGCGCCCGGCGCAGCACCGCCGCCTTGAACTCCGCGTCGTGCAGCGCCGCGGCCAGGCGCGCCAGGACCTGGAGGTGCACGGTGATGGTCGGCGTGACCAGCAGGAAGAGCGTGTGCACGGGCTTGCCGTCGCGGGCGCCGAAGTCCACCGGCTTGGCCAGCGTGCAGAGGGCCACCGCGGGCTGCACGCCGTTCTGCACCACCGGCGCCCGCACGTGGGGAATGGCGATTCCATCACCCACCGCGGTGGACCCGGCCGCCTCGCGGGCGAGCATGACCTCGACCAGCATCTCGCGGTCGGCGCCCGGGCCCAGGGGCAGGCGCCCCACCGCGGAGCGGATGGCGGCCTCGCGGTCGCTCCCCGCCACTCCCTCGTGGATGCCGCCCAGCGCCAGCGCATCGGCGAGGCCGGGCGCCACCTGCGCCGCCGCCGTGCCGTGCAGCTCCTGCGAGGCGCGCAGCCCGCGCGAGGTGGCCCACTCCAGGAGCTCCGACTGGTTGAAGCGGATGCGGCCGTGCGCGCGCGAGAAGGGGATCTCGCCGTCGTCGATCCACGAGTAGATCTTCTCGTCGGGCACGTTGAGGAACTGCGCTGCTTCTTTCACGGTCAGTTGCATCGCTCTCCTTCAGCCTTGCCGCAGGCCCAGCACCGCGCTCACCGATCGCGCCAGCGCGCCGGGCAGGATGGGCTCGCGCAGGACGCCCACGCCGTGGGTGCGCCAGGCGGCGGGCTCCTCGGCGCTGCGATGCCGCACGGCGAGCACCGGGATGCCCGGGCGGCTCTTGCCGATGCAGGCGAGCAGCTCGTCGATCCAGGAAGTGGGCGCCTCGGGCGAGACCACCGCCGCCTCCACGGGGGAGGCCCGCAGCGCCGCCTCCGCCTCCGCCGGCGAGAGCGCCGGCAGGAGCTGGAAGGCTCCCGACGCCAGCTCCCGCCTGAGGCCGTCCTGACCCGCCGCAGGCGCGAGCAGGAGCAGGACGGGAAGGCCGCGCGGCTTCTTCGCGGCCGTCATCGTGGCTCGTCCTTCCCGGACTGCTTCATGGCCGGCCCCAAGGAGCAGGAATCGGGCCAACGACTCTTCCGAGGGAAAGGACGAGATCAGCCTACACCGGAGGTCGGCAACTTCGGCAGTCCACGTGCCGTTTCGGCACCATAGCCGCGCAGCTTGGTGTAGAGCGTCCGCAGGCCGATGCCGAGCGCCCGCGCCGCCTCCGCCCGGGTGGGGTAGCGCACCAGCGTGGCGAGGATCAGCTCGCGCTCCGCGCGTTCCAGCGAGGTGCCGATGGGCAGCCGCACCGCATCGCCCTGGGCCTCGGGCGCGAGGTCGCGGGGCCGCGCCAGGTCGGCAAACGCCTCCGGCCCGATGGTGGAGCCGGTGGCGAGGATGGCGGCGCTCTCGATGGCGTTCTTCAGCTCGCGCACGTTCCCGGGCCAGGAGTGGTCCATCAGCAGCTTGAGCGCGCGCGGCGCGATGCCGTGGATCTTGCCGCCGTGGCGGAGGTTGAACTCGGCGATGAAGGCCTCGATCAGCGCGGGAATGTCCTCCTTGCGCTCGCGCAGCGGCGGCAGCGCGATGGTCACCACCTTGAGGCGGTAGTAGAGGTCCTCGCGCAGCTTCCCGCTCTCCAGCGCGCCTTCCAGGCTGCGGTTGGTGGCGGCGACCACGCTCAGGTCCACCTTGACCTTGGCGGTCCCGCCCACGCGGCGGAACTCGTGCCGTTCCAGCACGCGCAACAATTTGGCCTGCGTGCCCGGATCCATCTCGGAGATCTCGTCGAGGAAGAGGGTGCCGCCGTCGGCCTGCTCGAAGAGGCCCTGCTTGCGCTCGTCGGCGCCGGTGAAGGCGCCGCGCTCGTGGCCGAAGAGCTCGTTCTCGAGGATCTCGCGGCCCAGCGTGGCGCAGTTGAGGGCGACGAAGAGGTGCTGCCGGCGCGGGCCGCGGGCGTGCAGGGCGCGGGCGATGATCTCCTTGCCGGTGCCGGAGGCGCCGAGCAGGAGCACGTTGGTCTTGTAGCGGGAGATCTTCTCCACCTGCTCGAGCACGCGGCGGATGGCCGGCGAGGTCCCGACGATGCCCATGAAGCCGGGCTGAAGGGACGGCGCCGAGGTGGCGTCGGCGGCGGCGCGGTCGAGCAGGGCGCGGACCCGCGTCAGCAGGAGGTCGCGGTCCACCGGCAGGGGCAGGTAGTCGGCGGCGCCGTTCTGCATCGCGTCCACCACGTCCTGCACCGCGGTGGAGGAGCCGAGCACGATCACGGGCATGTGCGCCTGCGCCTGGGCGGCGCGGGCCACCAGCGTGCGCAGCGCCAGGGGCCCCATCTCCCGCGCGACCAGCGCGGCGGCGAGCGGGCCGCGCTCGAGCGCTCCCAGGGCGGCAGCCTCGCTGCTGGCGGTCTCGACGCGGAACCCGGCGGACTCCAGCGCGGCGACGACGGGGCCGATCCGCACCGTCCGCGGCGCCACGACGGCCATGCGACGCTCTGCGCCTTGCGAACGGCCGCCCGGCATGCGGCCAAGGTATGCCGATTCGGCACCATGCACAACCGAAACCGCCCGGCGCGCGGGTGCTCGCAGCCGCCCGGGCAGCGCGGGTCCGAAGGTCGCCGAGGGTGTACTACCGTGCGCACCATGACCCTGCTCCGGTCGCTGCTCCTCTCCTGCGCCCACGCCGCCAAACCCTCCGCGCCCCTCACCTTTGCCCGCTTTGCCGACGAGTACTTCGCCGAGCAGTTCGCCCGCGCTCCTTCCCGCGCCACCCGCGTAGGCCTGCACGAGCACGACGGCGCCCTCGAGGACCTCTCCCGTTCCGCCATCGAGGAGCGCATCGCCGCGCTCAAGCGCGAGCAGGAGCAGCTCGCCGGAATCCGCCGCGGCACGCTCTCCTTCGACGACGAGATCGACGCGCAGCTCATCGACAACCAGATCGCAAGCCAGCTCCTCGACCTGACCGTGCTCCGCACCTGGGAGAACAACCCGATGGGCTACGTGCGCCTGCCCGGCGGGGCCATCGACGGGCTGATGAAGCGCGACTTCGCGCCGGCGCCGCAGCGGCTCCGGTCGGTGATCTCGCGCCTGCGGCAGGTCCGCCGCGTCCATGCAGCGGCGAAGGAGAACCTCAAGAACCCGCCCAGGGAGTTCACCGACCTCGCCATCCGCATGTCCAAGGGCTCCGTCGGCTTCTTCGAGAAGGCGGTGGCGGGCTGGGCGAAGACCGCCGCGGGAGGAGACGCGCAACTGCTCGCCGAGTTCGAACAGGCCGACCGGGAGGCCGCCGCCGCCGCGCGCGACTTCTCCGCCTGGCTGCAGGACGATCTCCTCCCGCGCTCGCACGGCAGCTACGCCATCGGGGCGGCGAACTTCCTCGCCAAGCTCAAGGCCGACGACATGGTGGACATGCCGCTGCAGGAGCTCCTCGCCAGGGGCGAGCTGCAGCTCGGCAGGGACCACCTCGCCTTCGTGGAGACGGCGCGCCTCATCGACCAGAGGAAGACCCCCGAGCAGGTGATGGCCTCGCTCTCCGACGTCCACCCGGCGGAAGGAGACCTCATCCCGGCGGTGGCGCGCTCGGTGGAGGCGGCGCGGCAGTTCATCATCGACAAGGACCTGGTCACCGTTCCCTCCGAGGTCCGCGTCCAGGTGGAGCCCACGCCGCCCTACGCGCGCTCGGGCAGCTTCGCTTCGATGGACACTCCCGGCCCCTTCGAGACCCGCGCCACCGAGGCCTTCTACTACGTGACTCCGGTCGAGCCGGACTGGGACGCGAAGCACAAGCAGGAGCACCTCCGCCTCTACAACCCGTGGGTCGTCGGGATGATCGACGTCCACGAGGCGTATCCGGGCCATTACCTCGAATTCCTCTACGCCCCGCGCTTCCCCACCCTGACCCGCAAGCTCACGCACTCCAGCACCAACAGCGAAGGCTGGGCGCACTACGCCGAGCAGATGACCGTGGACCACGGCTTCGGCAACGGCGATCCGAAGATGCGCCTGGCGCAGCTCTCCGAGGCGCTGCTCCGCGACTGCCGCTACGTGGTGGGAATCCAGCTCCACACCGCCGGCTGGACGGTGGAGCAGGGCGCAAAGCTCTTCCACGAGCAATGCTTCCAGGAGCCCGCCAACGCCTACGAGGAGGCGCGCCGCGGCACGTACAACCCCACCTACCTCTATTACACGCTGGGAAAGCTGGAGATCCAGGACCTGGCCCGCGAGTACATGGAGAAGAAGCACGCCACCCTGAAGCAGTTCCACGACGCCTTCGTCTCGCAGGGCGCGCTGCCCATTCCGCTGGTGCGCCGCATCCTGCTGCGCTGAAGCGGCGCGCGGCGGCCTATACTCCGCGCCCACCATGGCGTCCGAACCGTCCGACCGCCGCGTCCGCCGCTACTTCCGCAGCGACCTGTGGATCGCGGTCCTGCCCACGGTCCTGATCGTGGCCGCGGCGTTCGCGGTCACGCTGGTCTTCGTCAAGCCGGCGCCGCCCAAGCGGCTCACCATCGCCATCGCCGGCGACGAGGGCGGCTCGCGCTACTACGCGCGCCGCTACCAGGAGATCCTCAAGCGCCACGGCGTCACGCTCGACGTCCGCCAGACCACCGGCTCGCCGGCGAACGTCAAGCTGCTCGCCGACGCCCGATCCGGCGTGGACGTGGCCATCGTCCAGAGCGGCTCCAACGGCAGCGAGCAGGCCCCCAACGTGGTGTCGCTGGGCAGCGTGGCCTACGTTCCGCTCTGGGTCTTCTACCGCGGCGAGCCCACCGAGGACCTGCGCGACCTGGGCGGCCGGCGCATCGCGGTCGGAGGTCCGGAGAGCGGCACCCGCGCGCTGGCGCTCAAGCTCCTGGCCGCCGCCGGCGTGGACAAGCCGCCCACCACGCTGCTCTCGGTGGAGCGCGACGACGCCGCCGAGCAGCTCAAGCGCGGGGAGATCGACGCCGCTTTCCTGGTCTCGCCGGCGGAGGCGCCGATGATCAAGAAGCTGGTCGCCGCGCCGGGCGTGCGCATGCTCAGCTTCGCGCGCGCCGACGCCTACGTGCGCATCTTCCCGGCGCTCTCGCGCCTGGTGGTGCCGCGCGGCGTCTTCGACCTGGCCGCCGACCTGCCCGAGCGCGACGAGGTGCTGATCTCGCCCACCGCGAATCTATTGGCGAAGGACAGCCTGCACCCCGCGCTCGCGTACCTGCTGATGCGCGCCGCGACCGAGGTGCATTCGTCGGCGGGCCTGCTCGACAGGGCGGGCGAGTTCCCCTCGCCGCGCGAGTCGGGATTTCCCATCAGCCAGGAGGCGCGGCGCTACTACCAGGTCGGCGTGCCGTTCCTGCAGCGCTACCTGCCGTTCTGGGCGGCCAACCTGGTCGATCGCCTCTGGGTGATGCTGGTGCCCATCATCGCCGTGGTGGTGCCGCTCGGCCGCATCGTGCCGGCGGCGTATCGCTGGCGGGTGCGCTCGCGCGTGTTCCGCTGGTACGCGAACCTCAAGCAGATCGAGCTGCAGCTCGAGGAGGGCGAAGGCCACGACCTGCACGACATGCTCCGGCGGCTCGACGAGACCGAGCGCGCCGTCAACCACATCCGCACGCCGCTCGCCTACGCCGAGAACCTCTACTTCTTCCGCGAGCACGTGGAGGTGGTCCGCCGCCGCATCCTCCGCAGGCTGGGCAGCGAGCCGCCGCCGCCCGCGCCGTTGTCGTAGCAGCGGAGATTTCTGATACGGTCCGGCGAAACCCGCCGGAGGCCGCCATGAGATTCGCCGCCGCAGCGCTGATCGCCGCGCTGTCCTTCGCCGCAGATGCCAAGGAGAACGTCCGCATCGCCTTCATCGGTCCCTTGACCGGAGGCAACTCGGCCATCGGCCTGGGCGGACGCAACTCCGCCGATCTGGCGGTGCGCCTGCGCAACGCCGACCCCAAGGCGAAATACCACTACGAGCTGGTGGTGATGGACGACGAGTGCAAGCCGGACGCGGGCGTGCAGATGGCCACCAAGGCCGGATCGGACCGCACCATCGTCGCCGGCGTCACCCACTACTGCTCGGTGGTGGCGATGGCCACGGTGGACACCTTCCACCGCTTCGGCCTGCCCACCATCGTCTGGGGCGCGGTGCTGCCCGACATCACCTACGCCAACGACTTCAAGGAGATCCA
>DASSQZ010000197.1:0-16411 GCA_035702105.1 Myxococcales bacterium
TCCCGCAGCCCAAGGTGTCCCGGCACCTGGCCAGCCTGCGCCGCGCCGGCCTGGTGGAGGACGAGAAGCGCGGCCTCTGGTGCTTCTACGGGCTCACCCCGGCGCGGCCCGGCTTCCACCGGAAGGTACTCGAGGCGCTCGCCGCCGCGTCGGCAGAGGTCCCGGGAGCCGCCGCCGACGACGCCGCGCTGCGCCGGCTGCGCAGCAAGGGCGGCTGCTGCCCCCGGCACCAGCGCACGGCGCGGAGGACGCGATGACCGCCGGCCCTCCGGCAGGCCTGTTGCGCCGCCTCTCCCTGCTCGACCGCTATCTCACGCTCTGGATCTTCGTCGCCATGGCCGCGGGCATCGCCCTCGGCTACGCGGTGCCGGGGATCGTGCCGGCGCTGGACCGCCTCAGCGTCGGCACCACCTCGGTGCCCATCGCGCTCGGCCTCATCCTCATGATGTATCCGCCGCTCGCGAAGGTCCGCTACGAGGAGCTTCCCCGCGTGTTCCGCGACTCGAAGGTGCTCACCCTCTCGCTCCTGCAGAACTGGGTGGTGGGCCCGCTGCTCATGTTCGGGCTGGCGGTGCTCTTCCTGCGCGACAGGCCCGAGTACATGGTGGGCCTGATCCTCATCGGCCTCGCCCGCTGCATCGCCATGGTCATCGTCTGGAACGATCTCGCCAGGGGCGACACCGAGTACTGCGCCGGCCTCGTCGCCTTCAATTCCGTCTTCCAGGTGCTCTTCTTCTCCCTCTACGCCTGGCTGTTCATCACCGTCCTTCCCCGCTGGCTCGGGCTCGCCGGCGCCGAGGTGCACATCACCATCGGCGAGATCGCGAGGAGCGTCTTCGTCTACCTGGGGATCCCCTTCCTCGCCGGCATGGCCAGCCGCTTCGCGCTGCGCGCCCTGAAGGGGGAGGACTGGTACCGGCGCGTGTTCATCCCGCGCATCTCTCCCGTCACGCTGGTCGCGCTCCTCTTCACCATCGTGGTGATGTTCTCGCTCAAGGGCGAGAGCATCGTGCAGGTGCCCCTCGACGTGGTGCGCATCGCCATCCCGCTGTTCGTCTACTTCCTGATCATGTTCTTCGTCTCCTTCTTCATGAGCCGCAAGGTGGGCGCGACCTACGGCCAGACCGCCACGCTCTCGTTCACGGCCGCCTCCAACAACTTCGAGCTGGCCATCGCCGTCGCGGTGGCCACGTTCGGCATCTCGCACGGCGCCGCCTTCGCCGCGGTGATCGGCCCTCTCGTCGAGGTGCCGGTGCTGATCGGGCTCGTCAACGTGGCCCTCCGCCTCCGGCGGCGGTACTTCCCCGGCGACGCGGCGGAGCTGGCGGGAATCAGGAACTGCGCCGGAACCGTTCCCGCCGCGCCGGGAACGGCCCCGTGAAGACGGTGATCTTCGCCTGCGTCCACAGCGCCGGCCGCTCGCAGATGGCCGCGGCGTTCCTGAACGCGGCCGCGGACCCCGGCAAGGCGCGCGGGGTCTCCGCCGGAACGCAGCCGGGCGCGCGCGTCCATCCCGAGGTGGTCGAGGTGATGAAGGAGGCGGGCCTCGACCTCTCCGGCGCGAGGCCTCGCCTGCTGACGCCGGAGCTCGCCCGGGGCGCAGCCCTGCTCGTGACCATGGGCTGCGGCGAGGCCTGCCCGGCGGTGCCCGGCCTCCGCCGCGACGACTGGCCGCTGCCCGACCCGAACGGCCGCCCCCTGGAGGATGTCCGCCGCATCCGAGACCAGATTCGCGGCCGCGTCGCCGCGCTGGTCGAGGCCGAGGGCTGGCAGCGCGCAGGGTGAGCCGGCCCTTCACTCGCCTGCGGAAGCCTCCAGGCTGAACTCCCAGGCGCAGGCAACTTCGCCGCTTCCCGCATCGGGCGGGCAGGAGATGCACCGCGTCCGGATCCTCGGGTCGATGGTCCTCGCGAATCCGGCGTATTCGACCAGCCCCACCGGCTTGCAGGGAAAGTCGGGCAGCCCCTTGCGCCGCCGCGCCGACTGGACGCGGCACTCGCGCATGCGGAAGACGGCGCGCGTCTCCGTCACCTCGACCGCGTCCTGCGTGTTCAGGCGCGCGTAGAAGCGCTGCTCGAGGCATCGGAGCAGGGCGGGGATTCCGCCGCCCGGCTTCATTCCCAGCCGATCCATGATCCGCGTCGCCTCGATCACCGTGAACTGCTCCCAGGCGGCGCGGTCCGCCTCGATGGCGGCGTCCATGCCGTGGCGACGCTCGATCGCCTGGAACCAGAGCCCGTCGTGGGCCAGCCAGTTCTTGGCGTCGTCCACGATGATGCGGATCAGCTCGTCCTTGCCGAGCGACTGGAGCGTCTCGATCGGGTGCAGGTCCACCCTACATCCCCGGCCCGCGGCAGGGGGGCTCGGCGCATCCCCGCCAGGCCGCCCACAGCGGCGTGCCGTCGTCGTTGCGCAGGCGCAGGGTCTCGCCGCCGCGCTTCACGTCCATGGCCACGAGCGCCGGCTGGCCCATCATGGTGGTGCGCGCCGCGCGTACGCTGACGCTGTCGCCGGCCTGCAGCTTCGCCTCCTGGTTGTCGATGAACCAGGCGGGACCGAGGTGGATCTCCACGGTTTCCTTCGCCGTCTTCAGGAAGACGTGGACTCCTTTCATCCGGCGCATCTCCCGCACGACCACCTTTTCGATGGTGCCGTCGAAGGTCTCCAGCTTCGACGGGTCCAGGGTCATCATCATCCGGCCGCCGCCGTGGCGCGGACCCATGGGGCGCGCGGGAGAAGGCTCGGCGGCAAGCGCTCCGGCCGCGACCAGCGCGACCAGGACGAACAGGCTCTTCATGGCAGCACCTCCCTGTCTGTGCCGGTAGGAGCCAATCCAGCGCCGGGAGGGAGCCGGCTGCGTCGTTCTGCCGCGCGGCGGGAATCCTCGCGCACCGGCCCCGGCTCCAACGGGGAGAACTCGAGAGGAGCGACCGATGGAGCTCTTGATCACGTTTCCTGGAGGCAAGAAGGTCAACGCCGAGCTGCGCGGCAGGACCATCGCCACCGACCAGCCCAGGGAGGCGGGCGGGGAGGGATCGGCGCCCGAGCCGTACGCGCTCTTCGCCGCCTCCATCGGCACCTGCGCCGGCTTCTACGCGCTCACCTTCTGCCAGTCGCGCGGGCTCTCCACCGAGGGCCTCGCCATCCGCCAGCGCATGCGCATCGAGAACAAGAAGCTCATCGCGGTGGAGCTGGACATCGACCTGCCCAGGGACTTCCCGGAGAAGTACCGCGAGCCGCTCATCCGAGCGGCCGACGGGTGCGCGGTGAAGAGGGCCATCCTGGCGATGCCGGAGATCGTCGTCCGCACCGTGCCGGCAAAGCCGCCGGAGGCGCGCGCCTGAAGCCGCCGGGCTATCCTGCGGGCCCGAGGAGGTCGCCTTGAGCCACGCAGGGCATGATCACGATCGCGATCGCTACAGGAACCCCGCCGACCTGGAGGAGTACCTCCAGCGCCTGGAAGGCAAGGAGCGGGCAGAGTGGCAGCAGCCCGACCAGGTGGTTGCGGCCCTGGCCCTGCGACGCGCGGACACCGCCTGCGAGATCGGTGCGGGCCCCGGCTACTTCTCCCTGCGCCTTGCGCGCGCGGCCGGCCACGTCTTCGCGGTCGAGGCGCATCCGCGCATGATCGAGATCCTCCGCGAGCGCATCGCGGCCGCGGGCGCCAGGAACGTCACGCCGGTGCTCGGCCTCCAGGAGGACCCGCTGCTTCCGCGGGCGAGCTGCGACCTGGCGCTGATCGTGAACACGTTCCACCACTTCCCCGACGGCGTCGACTACCTGCGCCGCGTCCAGCATGCGCTCAAGCCGGGCGGGCGCGTGGTCAACATCGACTTCCACGACCGCGAGCTGCCGGTGGGTCCGCCGCCGGAGCAGAAGCTGTCGCGGGAGGCGTTCCTGAGCATCGCAGCCGACTCGGGCCTGCGGCTCGACCGCGAGCACACCTTCCTGCCCTGGCAATATTTCCTCGTGCTCAAGCCGGCGCAGGGCGCCTGAAGGAGCCGATCTTCCAGAGTCCCCAGATCACCAGCACCACGCACGCGAACTGCGCCGGCGTGAGGCCCAGGTAGCGCGCGTCCGTGTACGGCAGATCCTGCGCGCGGAGGAAGTCGAGCAGGAAGCGCGAGGTGCCGTAGAGGATCGCAAGCAGGGGAAGGAGGCGGTGGCGCATCCGTCCGCGCCGGTCCAGGGCATGGAGGATCACCGAGAACGCGCCCAGCGCGATGGCGTCGTAGAGTCCCAGGTCGTGCCGCGCGCCGTTGGGGAAGGCCACCGCCAGCGGAAACGACGTGAGCACGCCGGGATGATCGTGCACCGAGAAGCAGCCCAGGCGCGCCACCATCCAGCCCGGCGCCACGGCCAGGGCGAAGACGTCGGCGTAGGTGGAGAAGCGCAGCCGCTTGCGGTGGAAGAAGAGGAGGATGGCGAGAAGCCCGCCGATCACGCCGCCGGTGGACGAGAGCCCGTCCCAGAACTTGAAGATCTGGAGGGGCCCGCCCTCGCGCAGCTCCTCGGGATGGTAGAAGAGCACGTGGACGAGGTGCGCTCCGACGATGCCGCCGATGAGCGCCCAGCCTGCCGCCTTCTCCAGCGGCAGCGGGTCGAGCCCACGGCGCTCCGCCTCGCGCGCGAGCAGCTTTCCCGCCAGGAAGACGCCCGCCGCCGCAAGCACGCCGAAGGGCTGGATGGCCAGGGGGCCGAGCTGCAGCGGCGGGATGACGAACCAGGGGATCATGCCCCCTTTTAGTATCCTCTCCCGCCGGGAGGATTCAGGCGGAGGCCCTATTTCGCCGCGAGCTTTCCCTGCGCCTCCATCGAGGTCTTCCAGACGAACATCCGCACCGCGTCCACTTCCTCCGGCGTGAGGCCGGGCACCGTCATCTTCGTGCCGGGATAGACCTTCTGCGGATCGAGGATCCACTTGCGCGCCCAGCCGTAGTCGACGCGTCCGGCCACGTTGATGAGGTCGGGGCCCTGCTGCTTGATCAGCGGCGTCTCCACCACGTGGCCGAGGTTGTGGCACTCGGTGCAGCGCACCATGAAGAGGAGCTGGCCCGCGTCCACCTTCGCCTGCACGAACGAGCCGGGGGGCGGCTTTCCGGCGGGGCCCACCTCGCGCTTGCCCATGGCGGCGAGATAGCGCGCCACCGCGTCGGCCTCCTCGGCGGTCACGCCCAGGTGCGGCATGCGCGCCGTGCGCCAGGGATAGATCTTCCCCTTCTCCCGCGGGGCCTGCACGAAGCCGCGCAC
Organism: Myxococcales bacterium; assembly: GCA_035702105.1. Lineage (GTDB taxonomy): Bacteria > Myxococcota > Myxococcia > Myxococcales > 40CM-4-68-19 > 40CM-4-68-19. Next base: position 5,251 of record DASSQZ010000197.1, read on the forward strand.
CCAGTCGCTGTCCAGCTTCTGCCCGGAGATGCGCAGGTCCGGGCCGGCGCTCCCGCCCTTGCCGTCGTCGAGCACGTGGCAGGCGCGGCAACTGTACTTCGCGGCGACGGCGCGGCCGGCGGCGATGGCGTCCCTGGGAAGCGGCTGGGGCGGAGGCTTCACCTCCAGCGACTTGATGTAGTCCACCAGCGCCCAGCGGTCGGCATCGTTGATCGAGTCGGCGAAGGCCGGCATGGGCGTTCCGTCCAGGCCGGTGGTGAAGCGGTAGTAGAGGTCCCTGCGATCGGCGCCGCCGCGGTACACGCCGGTGGTGAAGTCGCGCACCTTGATCGCGTTTCCGTCGTCGTCGGCGAGCGTCTTCGCCGCCGGGCCGTCGCCCTTGCCGCCGGTGCCGTGGCAGGCCGCGCAACCCTGCGCCTCGTACACCTGCTTGCCCTTTGCCACGCTCTGCGGGCCAGGCGCGGGCGGCGCTCCCGGCTCCTTGATCGGCGCGGGCTCGGGCTGGTCGAGCAGGTCGGCGAAGTCCAGCACCACCGCCGCCACCTGCCGCCGCTCCTGCTCGCTGAGGAAGCTGAACGACGGCATGGCGCTGCCGGGAATGCCGCGCTCGATGGTGCGGAGGATGTCGGCGGTGGCCGGCGCCTCTCCGGACGCGGTGGTGCGCAGCTTGAACAGCTTCTTGGTGAAGTTGCGCGGCTTCGGATCGACGAACGCGGCGCCGGGGCCGTTGCCGTCGCCGCGCTCGCCGTGGCAGGCGGCGCATTCGCGCTGGAAGACGGCCCTGCCGGCCTTTGCGTCCTGCTCGGTGAGCGGGCGGGGCCGCCCTTCGGCGAAGGCGGACGTGGCGAGGAGCAGGAGGACCGGGAGAAGGACCTTCATCGATGCACCTCCGCGCCGAAGCGGCGCGAATCGAGGAGAAGCGCGTCGAGCGCAACCACGCGCGCGCCGTGCGATGCGGCGAACGCAGCGGCTTGCGCCGGCTCGCGGAAAGCGACCACTCCGTAGTTCATGGGCGTGCCCAGGCCATCGCCCGCCACCAGCGTGGCGGAGAGCAGGGAGACGAAGCCCCCGCCCGCGTGATCCTCCACCCAGGCCTCGCCGCTGGCGCCGTGGGAGGCGGCGATGAGCATGCAGCCGATGTCGTCGTACTTGTGCAGGACGCCCTTCTCGTCGCGCCGCTCGGCGGCAAATCCGCGGGCGGCGAAGTGCATGCGGCAGCGGTCGCAGGCGTCGCGGCCGTAGCGGATCTCCTGCGGCCCGGTGGCGGGCGCCGCGCCTCCCAGGGCCAGCAGCGCGGCGGGGATGGCGGCGAGCGCGCAGAGCGCGACCACGAGCCTGGCCCGGGTCACGAGACCACCGCCTTGCGGAACTGCTCCGCCCCGAGGAAGAGCGCCGCCACCGCCCAGGCCGCGAGCGTGCCGAGGAAGAGCGTCACCATGCCCGCGCTGCCGAAGTGGTCCTGGCCGTAGAGCCCCACCACGCCGAGCAGCTCGGGGCGGCGGGTCAAGGCCAGCGTGCCGAGGACGCGCGCCTGCTCCAGCGGATTTGCCAGCGAGAGCAGGAGCACGCGGTCGGGCCCGAGGTTGCGGGCCAGAACGAGGCCGATGGAGCCCAGGTCGGAGAGGTAGACGAGCCCGATCCAGGCGGCGAAGGCCGCGCCGGCCGCCCGCGCCCGCGATCCCAGCGTCACCGAGAGCAAGGCGCCGATGGCCAGCGACACGGCGGCGAGAAGCACCGCCAGCCCCGCGAGCGAGAGGAACGCCGCCGCGTCTCCGCCGCCGGCGCTGAGGGCGACGATGACTCCCGAGCAGCCGAACCCCGCCGCGACCGCCGCCGCCAGTGCGGCGAGAAGGCCCAGGTACTTGCCCGCGTACACTTCCAGGCGCGTGAGCGGCTGCGAGAGCAGCATGGCGAGCGACCCGTCCTCCAGCTCGCCTGCGATTCCCAGCGCGCCGAGCGAGAGGCCGAGCAGGGGAACGAAGAGGAGCGTGAGATTCAGCAGGCCGGCGGTGGTGCGGTCGAATCCGGCGAGGCCCGAGCGCTCCGCGCCCGAGAGGCCCAGGAGCGAGAGCCCGAGCGAGAGCAGGAGGAAGCTCGCCGCCGAGAGCAGGAACCAGCGGCTGCGGACCGCTTCGCGCACTTCCCGGGCGGCCACCAGGCCCGTCTCGCGCGCCCTCATCGCATCGCCCGCAGCGCCACGACCTGCGCGGAAGGGCCCAGCACGCGGCCTTCGGAGAGCTCGATGACGCGATCGGCGAGGCGGTCCACCTCCTCGGCGCGGTGGGAAGCGAGGAGCAGCGTGCGCCCCTCGCGGCGGAGCCCGGCTGCCAGCTCGAGGAAGTCGCGCTGGCCGGCGCGATCCAGCGACGCGGTGGGCTCGTCGAGGAGCAGCACCGGCGGGTCCGAGAGCAGGGCGGCGGCGAGCGACAGCCGCTGCTGCATCCCGCCCGAGAAGGTCCGCGCCCGCGCAGAGGCGTGGGCGGCAAGGCCCACCCGCGCCAGCGCCGGCTCGATGCGCTCCACGGGAATGCGCCGCAGCCGCGCCACGAAGCGCAGCGTCTCCAGCGCGGTCAGGTCGCCGAAGGCCGGCCGCTGGGGCAGGTAGCCCACCAGGGTGCGCGCCCGCACGGGCTCGCGGACGACATCGTGTCCGCCCAGCGTGGCGCGTCCCTGGAACGGCACCAGCCCGAGGAGAGCGCGGATGGCGCTGGTCTTTCCCGAACCATTGGGACCGACCAGCGCCACCGCCTCCCCCTTGTCGACCCTGAAGCTGACGTCGTCGAGCACGGCGCGCCCCTGCAGGACGAGCCGGAGGTTCGCGGCCTCGATCATGACAGCACCGTCCTGGCGGCGCCGGCGACGACCGCCGCCGCCGCCAGCAGGCCGGCCCCCGCCAGCAGCAGCCCCGTTCCCTCGCGCTCGCCGCCGCTCTTCGTCCAGGAGGTGAGCGGCGCGCGCGCGAGCGGCCGGTTGTCGGTCAGGAGCGGCCGGGGGCGGAAGAGCGGGAAGAGCCGGGAGGCCAGGTCGATGGCCTCCGCCGCGGGCGAGTCGGCGTAGAAGCGCAATTCGGGATGGCGGTCGGCGAGCGCCTCGTAGGTGCTCTCGAGCGAGTGGGGCAGCTCGGAGACTCCGTCGCCGTCGCGGTCGTAGACCAGCGCGTCGCTCCACCAGTTGCCGTCCCAGCGGTTGGCCTGGGCGCTGCCGCCGCCCTGCACCTGCACCTGCACCCTGTTGCCGGCGAAGGAGTTGCCGGCGAACTCGATGCCGCGCGAGCTGGGCTGCAGCGCCACGCCGGTGTCGTTCCGGCCGATGAGGTTGCCGCTCACCTCCACGCGCGCGCCGCGTCCCTGGGGCGCGTTGTCGAAGAAGAGCGCGATGGAGTTCTGCACGAACCGGTTGTTCCGGATGAAGACGTCGTCCGCGTCCTTGACCAAAAGGCCGTCGGCGCTGGGCCCGTTGGAGAAGGAGAAGGCGTTGTCGGTCAGCGTGATGTCCTTCGAGTACATGATCGCCGCGCCCACCTCGTCGTCCTCGAAGCGGTTGCGGCGGAAGACGTTGTGGTCGGAGTACATGTAGTGCAGGCCGTAGCGGCTCTTGCGCACGAGGTTGTCCTCGGCGAGGGTGCCGTTCGAGTACCAGATGACCAGGTCGCGGCTGTTCTCGATGCGGTTGCGCGAGAGCCGGCACCCGCTCGAATACCAGAGCCGGATTCCGTCGCCGCGCTCGTCGGTGGGGACGTCTTTTCCCGAGATCGAGAGGTCCTCGAAGATGCAGCGGTCGGCCTTGGCCGCGAACACGCCGAAGAGCGAGTCCGAGATGCGCAGCGAGCGCAGCTTCACCCCGGAGGAGGCGTCGATGCGCACGGCGGAGTCCTCCGCGCTGTAGATGCTGCCGCTGCCGCGCACGGCCAGATCCGCCACCTCCACGTCGGGCGCCTGGATGCGCAGCACCGTCCCCTCGCCGCCGCCGTCGAGCACCGCGCCGGCCGCGCCGATCAGGCGGATGCCGTGCCGCACCGTCACGTGCTCGCGGTGCACGCCGGAGACCCTCACCGTGTCGCCGTCCCTGGCCTGCTCCAGCACCGCCGCCAGCGACTCCCGGGGGCCGGCGTGAAGCTCGGCCGCGCGCCCCACCGAGGGCAGGAGCAGCAACGCCGCCGCCGTCGCCACCAGCGCCTTGCGGCGCCGGAAGGGGAAGGGGAGCGGCTGCGAGAGCACCAGGCCCACCACCAGCAGCGCCGCCACCGCGGCGAGCCACAGTCCCACGCCGGGTCTCGCCGTCACCTTGAACTGCGCCACCACGTACTCGCCGAAGAGCTTGGTGTCGATGTGGCTGAAGATCAGGTTGAGCGCGGCCTCGGGATCGCGGTCGTTCGCCGCCCGGGCCATGGTGATGTCAAGGTCGATGCAGAAGATCACCGGCAAGAGCACCGCCGGCGCCGCCAGGAGCGCGCGCCACGACTTCCGGCGCAGGAACGGCACCGTGAGCAGCGTCAGGAGCGTGGCGAAGAAGCCGATCGGCGCCAGCTTCCGCTCCACCGGCGCGAACGTCTCCATCTTGCGGATGCCCACGTAATGGCCGAGGGCGTCCACCTCGAAGGTGTCGCCGCTGACGCCGCGCGGATTGACCTCGACGAGGAGGGTGCGCTGCCCGTACTGCGGCGCGCGGGCCTCCATCTCCCACCAGGGCATGGCCCACGAGCAGGCGAGGCAGAGCACGGCCACCGCGAAGATCGTGGTGCTGGCGGCGACGTCGGGCGAGCGTTCCATCGTCACTTCTCCCCCCCGGCCGAGCCGGAGGAGGCAACCTTGCGCGGCTCCACCAGCAGCCACCCGGTCATCTCCATGTGCAGCGCGGAGCAGAACTCGGTGCAGTAGTAGGGATAGACGCCGGTCTTCACCGGCCCGATCTCGGCGCGCTCGGTGGCGCCGGGATCGATGGAGAGGTTCACGTTCCACCCGTGCAGCCCGAAGCCGTGGGTGGCGTCCTCGGCGGTCTCCACGTTGGTCCAGGCGAAGATCACCTTGTCGCCCTCGCGCACCCGGACGATGTCGGGCGTGTAGTGCGAGCGCATCACCGTGCCGTAGACGGTGACGACGTTGCCCTTGCGCTCGATGCGCTCCTTGCCCTGGGCGGTGGCCCAGGCGCTCTTCTTCATCAACACCTGGTCCCAGCCGGTCTCCGGATAGGTGCGCCAGCTCTGCAGGAGCTCCATCGGCATGATCTGCGCGTTGTGCGGCTCGCCGATGGTGGGCGTGTCGGAGAGGAGCACCATCTTCGGCCCGCTGATGTCGATGAGCTGGAGGTTCTGCGGGTGCAGCGGCCCCATCGGCGGGAAGCGATCCACCGACCACTTGTTGAGCGAGACGAGGTACTTGCCGTAGGGCTTGCGGGTGTTGCTGCCCGGCGCCTGCAGGTGGCCGACGTTGTAGTGGATCGGGACCTTGTCCACCAGCTTCCAGGGCGTCTTCTCGCCGCTCTTCTTCTGGTACTCGCCGCCCATCGACCACTTGGCCACGGCGCTGTCGAGGAAGAGCGAGGTGTAGCCGTAGCCCTTGTCGTCGAAGACCGAGTGCAGCGGGCCCAGGCCCACCGGCACGTGCGCCTCCAGGCAGGAGGCGTACTTGAGGACGGGGATGCCGTAGTTGTCCTTGCCCTCGAAGTCCTTCGACTCGATGGCCTTGCGGATCTTGTCCACCGAGTAGACCGACACGTGCGGGTCGAGCTTGCCCGAGACCACCACGAACTCACCGCCGGGCACGATGTCCACGCCGTGCGGGCTCTTCGACTCGGGCACGTACCAGAGCAGCCCCTCGGAGACCACGGTGGCGAGGGAGATCACCCGGATGCCGTTGACGGTGCGGACCTTCTTCGGGTCCTTGGAGACCTCCAGCGCCTTCTTCCAGTCGAGCACGTGCAGGTAGTCCATCTCCCGCAGCGAGGCGGCGATCTCCAGCGGCGGGCGCCTGGGCGAGTCGAGGTCGCCGCCGGTGGCCTGCTCGGTGTCCATGGAGTTGATGAAGAGGAGCCCGTCGGAAGGGCCGCGGCCGAGGATGCTCATGTCCTGGAAGTAGGGCGGCAGCTCCACCTGGAAGGACTTCGCCACGTCGATGGTTCCGTTCTTGCGGTCGAACTTGAGGAAGCTGGCGGAGCCCCGGTACTTCTCCTTGAACTGCTCCAGCGGGGCGTAGCCGTTCTTCTCGTTGAAGGGCATGGGGAAGTACGCGCTCTGCACCAGCCACTCGCTGTCGTCGGTCCAGACGGCGTGGTGATCGCTGACGGTGTTGGGCGTCTTGAAGATCAGCTTGGTCTTCATGTCGCGCATCGAGATGATGCCGACGCGGCCGGCGCTCTTGTCGGAGACCGCGATCCATTCGCCGTCGTACTTTCCGTTGGTGAGCGAGATCTGCGGGTGGTGGAGGTCGCCCCAGGTCAGGGTGGGCAGGCCGCCGCCGAAGGAGCCCTTGCGCAGGATCTCCATCGACTCGGTCTCGCCCTGGGCCCAGCCCTGCCAGGAGTCGGGCGAGTAGACGGGGACCTCCTTGAGCAGCCGCATCGAGGGGACGCCGTAGAGCATCACGCTGCCGCGGTGGCCGCCCGAGGTGACCATCACGAAGTCGTCGTACTTGCCGGGGGGGACGAAGACCTTGAGCGCGGCGGCGGCTTCGTCCGGGGTGAGGTTCCGCTGCTGGATGATCTGGTCGAGGGTGCCGGGGGCGGCCGCGTGGGCGCTGCTCACGGCCACGCTGCGGGGGCGGACCACCAGCGCGGTCGCAGCAACGAGGAGCAGCGCGAACACGGCGAGGCGGATACGTTTCATCGGTGGATCTCCGGGGAAGTCTGGCTGGCCGGGTCTGCAGCGCGTGTGCCGTGCGCAAGCGCCCTTCGGCACGGGGTTTGAAGATGGAATGCCGCAGCCGGGCGTCCCGGAATGGAACGGAGCGGAACATGCAGACGCAGGATTGTGGAACCACCCCCGCGGCCGGCCGCAAGCTGTGCCGGTTCTGCAGCGTGATGGAGCCGCTGGGCGGGGGGCGTGTGTGCACGCCGGTGGCCGGCAGCCAGATCATGCGCGATCTGACGCTGCGCGCCGCCTCGGTGTCCGCTACCGACTCCACCGTCATCATCCTGGGCGAGAGCGGCACCGGCAAGGAGGTGCTGGCCCGCGCCATCCACGCCAACGGGCCCCGTCGCAAGGCGCCCTTCGTCGCCATCAACGTCGCGGCGCTGCCGGCGGAGCTGCTCGAATCCGAGCTGTTCGGGCATGTGCGCGGCGCCTTCACCGGAGCCACCCAGTCCACCCGCGGCCTCTTCGAGGCCGCGAACGGCGGGACGCTGTTCCTCGACGAGATCGCCGAGATGCCTCTGGCGCTCCAGGCCAAGCTCCTGCGCGTGCTGCAGGACGGCGAGGTGCGCCGCGTCGGCGACACGCGCCCGTTCTCGGTGGACGTGCGCATTCTTTGCGCCACCCACCGGGATCTGCGCAAAGCTGTCGCCGAGGGGCGCTTCCGCGAGGACCTGTACTACCGCCTCAACGTCTTCTGCCTGGAGGTGCCCGCGCTGCGCTACCGCGCCGAGGACATCCTGCCGCTGGCGGAGATGTTCCTGCGCCAGGAGAAGCATCCCACCGGCCGCTTCACCCAGGCGGCGGAGCGCGTGCTCGCCGCCCATTCATGGCCGGGGAACGTGCGCGAGCTGGCCAACGCCGCCAAGCACGGCGCCGTGCTCTCCCGCGGCGCGGACGTGGACGTGGAGCACCTTCCCCGGGGCGTTCTCGAACCGGCCGAGGAGCGCGAGGACGCGCTCTGCACGCTGGCGGAGATGGAGCGCCGGCACATCGTCCACGTCCTGCGGGCATGCGGGGGCCGGCACGGCGAGGCATCGAAGGTACTGGGCATCGGCCGCACCACGCTCTGGCGCAAGCTGCAGGACTACGGCATCGACTCGCCCGCGGAGGCATCGAAATGAGCGTGCTGCAGATCCTTGGCGCGTCGAAGGCGAGCTCCCCTTCCGAGGGGCCGCTGGAGCTGCTGCTCGGCTGCCACCAGCGCATCCGGACCTTCACCGAGCTTGCCGCGCGCGTCGCCTCCAGCGAGCCTGCCTCGGACGCCGACGTGGCCGACGCCGCCCGGCGGGTGCACCGCTATCACGCCATCGCCCTGCCGCTCCACCAGGCGGACGAGGAGCAATCGATCGGGCCGCGGCTGGCGCCGCTGGTCGCGCCGGAGATCCGCTACGCGCTCGGGGGGATGCGGCGGCAGCACCAGGAGCTCGACGAGACCCTCGCCACCCTGCTGCCGCTCTGGGAGCGGCTCGCTACGGAGCCGGGCCGCCGGCGCCAGCTCGTCGCGCGCATGGAGAAGGGCGTGGCGCGGATGAAGGAGCTCTGGGCGCACCACCTCTCGGTGGAGGAGGACCTCATCTTCCCGGAGGTGAACCGCGTGCTGAACGCGGCCCAGCTCGCCGCCATCACCGGCGAGATGCGCGCCCGGCGCCTGCCGCGGTGAGTCGCGACGTTCCATGTGGTTCCATGTTGAAACAGCACGAGGGCGGCCTCCTCTCGGGGTGCGGCAGGCATGGCGCGTGAAAGAGGCCCCTTCATGACTCTCGCCAACACGACACTGGGCCGCATCGTCCTCGACCACCCCGCCTGCGCCTCCGTCCTCCAGGACCTGCGGATCGACTTCTGCTGCAAGGGCGACCTCACGCTCTCTGCCGCCTGCGGCCTGCGCGGGGTGGACACGACCGAGGTGGTGGGCCGGCTGGAGCGCGCCATCGCCGCCGGCGAGCCGCCTGCCGCGGAGGACCCGCAGCGGATGTCCACCGCCGAGCTCGTGGCGCACATCGTCTCCTGCCATCACCAGTTCCTGCGCACGGCGCTGCCGCTCCTCGGATACCTGGTCTCCAAGGTGGCGCGCGTCCACGGCGAGCACAACCCGAAGCTCGTCGAGCTGGAGCAGGTGTTCGTGCGCCTGCGCGACCTCCTCGACGCGCACCTGGACGACGAGGAGAACGTCCTCTTCCGACTGGTCACGGGGCCCGCGCCCCGGGGCGCCGAGGGCGGCATCGCGCTGGCGGGGGCCCAGCGCGAGCACCTGGAAGTGGGCGCTGCCCTGCACCGCATCCGCGACCTGACCGACGATTTCACCACGCCGGACTGGGCCTGCACCAGCTACGAGAGGCTGCTCTCCGAGCTGCGCGCGCTGGAAGGCGACGTCCTTCGCCACGTGCACCTGGAGAACCACGTGCTCTTTCCACGGCTCGCCGCGGCATGACCGATCGCGGGGCGAAGGCTGCACCGCTGCCCGTCGCCCGCGCGCCGAAGCATCCTCTCCTGATCAAGCCGTTCGCCGCGGTCGGCCTTCTCGCGGGCCTCGCCGGAAGCACGCTCGGCGCCGTCCTCATCCTCCGCATCCATCTCGCGCTCGGACCGGTCTCGCCGCTCTGGAAGCAGGTGCACGGTCAGGCTCAGGTGTTCGGCTTCATCGTCCCGCTGGTGGTGGGTTTCGGGACGTATCTCGTGCCGCGCGTCGTGTCGGGACGGCCCATCCGCGCGGGCCTGCTGCGGCCTGCCGCGGCCGCATTTGCCCTTGCCGCGTGCGCCGACTTCGCGGTCCCGCTGGCGTCGGGGACGGCGGCGCTGGCGCTGCGCCGCGTCCTGGCATTGCTGATCGCCGCGGCGGGGCTCGCCGCTGCCGCCGCCCTCTACGAGCCGCTCCGCGCGGTCCGCCGCGGAGGCGAACCTCCGCGCGGGCACGAGCGGCTGCTCGGAGCGACGCTCGCATTCCTCGCGCTGGGGGCGCTGGTGGATGCCGCGGCGTGGTGGTCCTCGCCTGCCGACGGCGACCTGCCCGCGTCCCTCGCGTCGGGCGCGTGGCGGCTCACCATCGAAGGCTTCGCCGTCGGCATGGGCCTCACCATCTCGGCGCGGATGTTCGCGGGCTTTCTCGGCATCCCGCCCGCGCTCTCCTACTCGCCGGTCGGCCGGGCAACCGTGGCCCGCGAGCGGCTCTTCGTCGCGGCAGCCTGGGCGTGGGCCGCCTCGGTGGCGCTGGGCGGCGCCGCCGACGTCTTCGCATCCTTTCGCCTGGCAAGCGTCGCCGACATCGTCTTCGCCGCGGGGATCGTGCCCCTCTCGCTCCAGCTCGGCCTCGCCCGCACCGCGGACGGTCCCGGGATCGATCGCACGCGCGACCCCTTCTTCCCGGTCGGCGCGCGCGCCGCGTACGGCCTGCTCGCCCTCGCTGCCGTGATCGGCGCCGTCGCCGGAGCCGCCGACCTGCTCGGCGCGTCCGCGCACACGCTCTGGCTCGATGCGCGGCGGCACCTCCTCACCATCGGCTTCTTGCTCACCCTGATCGCCACCATGGCCGGACGGCTTGCCCCCGGCTTCGCGGGCCGGCCGCTGGCGCTGCCTCACCTGCGCACGTTCGCGGTCCTGGGGTTCGCCGCCTCGGCGCTGCTCCGCTCGCTCGAGGGAGTTGCCGGCCAGTGGGGACCGGCCGGCCTGCTCTGGGCGTCCGGCCTCTCCGGCCCCCTGGCCGCCGCGGCGCTGGTCGCGCTCGCCGCGAGCCTGGCCGCCACGCTCTTCGCCGCGAAGTGACCCGGGCGGAATCGGGTTCAGCCGCGCGCCATGCCCTCCACCAGCACGGGCTCGTCCTGCTCGGGCAGGTGCTGCTTGCCCTCGAAGTCGATGAAGTGGCCGGAGCGCGCCGCTTTGGTCTGGAGATAGAAGCGGTTGTGGTCGTTGGGCGGCATGACGTGGGGAATGCGCCCGGAGACGCGGATGCCCAGCTGCTCGAGCTGGCGGATCTTGTTCGGGTTGTTGGTCATCAGCTGCACCGACCCGATGTTGAGGCTTTCCAGCATGTGCGCGGCGATGGCGTAGTCGCGCTCGTCGTCGCGAAAGCCGAGCGCGAGGTTGGCGTCGACGGTGTCCATGCCGCGGTCCTGCAGCGCGTAGGCGCGGACCTTGTTGATCAGGCCGATGCCGCGTCCCTCCTGGCGCAGGTAGAGCACGAGCCCGCGCGGCAGCGTGGCGATGTGGCGCAACGCCGTCTCCAGCTGGTCTCGGCAGTCGCAGCGCAACGAGCCCATCACGTCGCCGGTCAGGCACTCCGAGTGCAGGCGGGTGGGGACGTCGCTTTCGCCCATCACGTCG
>DASSQZ010000198.1:0-17427 GCA_035702105.1 Myxococcales bacterium
CTCGATGATCGAGGACAAGCTGACGGTCCGCAAGGTGCTCAAGAACACGCCCGCCTTCCGCGCCGGAGTGAAGAAGGGCGACGTGATCACGCAGATCGACAACGACTCCACCGTCAGCATGGAGCTGCAGGAGGCGGTCGATCGCATGCGCGGCAAGCCGGGCACCCGCGTCTCCATCTGGGTCTCGCACAAGGGGTCGGAGCCGCGGCGCATCGACGTCACCCGCGCGCTCATCACCTACGAGACGGTGGTGGCGAAGCTGCTCGACAACGGCGTCGGGTACGTGCGGCTCTCCGGCTTCTCCGGCACCACCACCCGCGACATGATGGCGGCCATCCGCAGCATGAAGCTGCAGAACGGCGGCAACCTCAAGGGCCTCATCCTCGACGTGCGCGGCAACCCGGGCGGACTGCTCGAGCAGGCCATCCAGGTCAGCGACGCCTTCGTCGAAGAGGGCACCATCGTCACCACCGTGGGCGTGAACGGAACGCTGCGCGAGCCCAAGCAGGCCCGCCCCGACGGCGGCGAGAAGGACTTCCCCATGGCGGTGCTCATCTCCAACGAGTCCGCCAGCGCCTCGGAGATCGTGGCCGGCGCGCTCAAGAACCTCAACCGCGCCGTGATCGTCGGCCGGCAGAGCTTCGGCAAGGGCTCGGTGCAGGTGCTCTACGACTTCCCCGACCGCGAGCGCGGCGAGGAGAGCGCGCTCAAGCTCACCATCGCGCAGTACCTCACGCCCGGCGACGTGTCGATCCAGGAGGTCGGCATCACCCCGGACATCGAGCTGGTGCCGGCGCGCATCGTCAAGGACCGCATCGATCTCTTCGCCCCGCCCAAGACCTTCCGCGAGGCGGACTACGACAAGCACTTCTTCAACGGCTTCGCCCGCAGCGAGGAGCAGGCCAAGGCCGGGCGCGAGCGCGTCACGCAGAAGCCGTTCGAGACCCTGCGCTTCGTCAAGGACGAGACGGCCAAGGAGCGCAAGAACCGCGAGCTGGTGGAGGCGGGCCAGGCGCCGGAGGAGGACGACGACGATCCCTCCGACGAGGACGGCGTGCAGGTGGATTACCAGATCGAGTTCTGCCGCGACCTCCTGCTGCAGGCCACCTCCACCGACCGGCGCCAGCAATTGCAGCAGGCCAAGCCCTTCGTCGAGCAGCGCCGGGCGATGGAGCGGGACAAGGTGAAGAAGCAGCTCGAGGCCATGGGCGTGAACTGGGCGGCGATGCCCGCCTCCGCCCCCAAGGGCCAGGCCCGCGTGTCCGCCGAGATCCGCATGCCCCGCACGCAGGCCGGCGGCACCATGGACATGACCGTGACCGCCCACAACACCGGCACCGCGCCGCTCTATCGCCTGCGTGCCTGGACCAAGAGCGACGACGGCGTGCTCGACCGGCGCGAGTTCGTCTTCGGCGCGCTGCAACCCGGCGAGAAGCGAAGCTGGACGGTGCCGATCAAGATTCCCCGCTACATGCCTTCGCGCCGCGACGACGTGACGGTGAAGTGGGAGGACGACGCCGGCGATACGCTCGAGGACGCGAGGGCGGAGAGCGACATCGCCGAGCTGCCGCGGCCGGCGTTCGCCTGGAGCTACCAGATCGCGGGCGGTGACGGCCTCCTGCACAAGGGCGAGACGGCCGAGATCGTGGTCGACGTCAAGAACATCGGCGCGGGCCAGGCGTACGACAGCTACGCAGCGCTGCGGAACCTCTCCGAGGACCGCATCAACGTGAAGAAGGGCCGCACCAAGCTCGGGCCGCTCAAGCCCGGCGAGGTGAAGACCGCAACCTTCGTACTGGAGGCGAAGAAGGCGCTGGACGAGCCGGTCTCCATCCGGCTGGAGGTCGGCGACAAGGACCTCTACGAAGCGCAGCGGGACAAGCTGCTCCTGCCGGTGGGCGCCCCGGTGCCGGTCGCGGCAGGCCCGCGCGCGGTGCGGGTCCAGGCCGACAGCGTGGTCCTGGCCAGCGCGCAGGAGAAGGGCGCGCGCCTGGCCAACGTGAAGAAGGGCGCGGTGCTCGCGGCCCACGGCAAGGCGGGGCAGTTCTGGCGGGTCGAATGGCAGAAGGGGCGCACCGGCTTCCTACCCGTGGCCGCCGCCCGGGAGGCGCCGGGAGCGAAGGCGAACTTCAAGCTGGTGACGCAGGTGATGCAGAGCGAGGCGCCGTCGATCCGGCTCGCCAACCTGGACACCTCGCGGGGTGGCGTGGATACCGATCAGGACCACCTGCCGCTGGCAGGCACCGCCGCCGACGCGAACGGCATGCGCGACCTGCAGATCTTCATCCAGCACGAGAACGACTACCGCAAGGTGTTCTTCCGCACCGCCCGCAAGTCCCCCCAGGGTCCGGCTACGCAGAACCAGCTCGAGTTCCAGACCGACCTGCCGCTGAAGCCGGGCAACAGCACCGTCGTGATCATCGCCCGCGAGGACGATGATCTGCAGACGCAGCGCACCATCGTGGTGCACCGCAAGCAGCCGGTGGTGGCGCAGCAGCAGGAGCGGCAGCGGGCGCAGAGATAGCCGGGATCTACGATCTACGAATCGTAGCTCGCCGCTGCCGGCGTCGAGGGCCTCGGCTCGCGTAGAAGGCGGTTTTTCCAGCCGGGACGGCTGGTCTGGCCGTTGCACTGGTCCGGATCATGGACCGCGCCCTCCGCCTCACCCGCATGGCCCTCGAGGTCAGCGACGTCGGCCTCGCGCTCTGCGTCTCGCTCGTGGCCCTGCACTACCTCTGGCTCCAGGTCCGCGAGCGCGCGTGAAGCAAGACTCCTTTTGCCGGCGCCGAACGCCGCGTGCTAGCCTTTTCGGTCCATGGCGCCGCCGCTGGGCAACGGCAAGCCGGTGCGGCGCCACGCGCTGAGGCCGGAAGACGAGATCGCGTTGGGCGAGGGCCGGCCGGAGGTGGCGTTCGGGATCGACGGCGATCCGGCGCAACCGACGGCGGAGCGCCACGGCGAGGAACCGCTCTGCCCCGACGAGTTCCAGCCCCGCGCGGCAGCAGGGCCGCAGGACGCCCACGCGCTGGCGCGGGAGGTGCAGCAGAAGATCGCGACGGTCCGCGCGGCGGCGCGGCCGAGTGCGCCGGCGCAGCGCCTCGCTTCCATCGACGCGGAGGAACCCCCGCGGGCCAGCAGCAGGCGGCGCAGGCTCGCGCCGCTCGTCGTCGCCGCGTCGCTGCTCGCCCTCGCCCTCGCCGCCGTCGCCTGGCACCACCACCAGCGGGTGGCGGAGATCCTCGAGAAGAAGGCGGCGCTCGACCAGCAGATCGGAAGGATCGGGCGGGCGATGGAGGCGGAGCGCGATGCCGGGAAGCTCGCGTCGCTGGAGGACCAGCTCACCGATCTGACCGGCCAGGCCGAAGCCAGGCTCCGCGAGCTGGGGCGGGTCGACGAGTCCGAAGCCGCCCGGGCGGAGCGGTCCGGCGACGACCTGGACCGAGACCTCCGCGGGATCCTCGAACGGCTGAACGCCCGCGCCTACGCGGTACCCGCCGTCTTCGAGGAGCGGGTGCGGCAAGAGATCCAGGCGATGCTGCGCCGGCCGGGCGTCAGCGAGGCCCTGGCGCGCAAGCAGAAGTACTGGCCCCTCGTGGTCAAGGAGCTCTCGGCATTCGGCCTGCCGGCGGAGCTGGGTTACGTGGCGTGGACCGCATCGCGATTCGATCCCGCGGCGCAGGCGGCCTCCGGAGGCCGCGGCATGTGGCAGTTCACGGAGGCGCGCGCCCGCGACCTCGGGCTGCGCGTGGACGGGCGCGTCGACGAGCGCACCGACGCGGTCAAGGAGACGCGGGCCGCGGCGCGCCAGCTCGCAAGCCTGCTCTCGGAGTTCGGCGACGATTCGTTCCTGCTCGCCATCGCCGGCTACGGGAGCGGTGAGCCCGCCATCCGCCGCGTCCTGCACGAGGTTGCGCAGGAGCCGGGCGGCTTCCGCAAGGACAAGCGCGGCTTCTGGCGGCTCTATCGCCTGAAGCGGCTGCCCGCAGAGGCGCTGGATCCCCTCCACCGGTTCTTCGCGGCCGCCCTCATCGGCAACGACCCTGGCCGGTACGGACCCGGGCACGAACCATGAAGAGGACCTCCATGTCGAAGCCAGTTCGCATCGCGCTGGCCGCGCTCGCCGCCGCGCTCTCGGGTTGCCACGAGCGCGGCGCGGCGTTCTCGATGCCAGCCGGCTACTCGCTGGCGCGCGACGCCTCCGAAGGCGCGCTGGGGCGCAAGCAGGCGCTGACGCTGGGCGAAGACGCCAGCCACGCGATGACGGCGCTCCGCTACCAGCTGCCGGCCCGGGGCGCCCTGATCGCGATCGCGGAAGCCCCGGGCGCCCGGGCGCCGATCACCGTCGCGATCTTCCCCGAAGGCGCGCGCGAGCCAGTCGCCAGCGGAGGGGCGGGCGCCAGGGTGGAGACGGGCGTGCTGCAGCCCGGCACCTGGTACGTGGTGGTGAGCCAGCCCGCCAGCGAGGCGCCGCGCACGCGGGTGGAACTGCGCACGGTCTACCGGCCCGAGGACCCGGACGGCGCGCAGCAGGCGTGCAGGACGCGGGAGTCGGCGCGCGAGCTGGAGGCGGGAAAGCAGGTGGAGGACGGCGTGGACTACTCGGCGCGCCGGCGGACGTGCTGGTGGAAGGTGCCGCTCACGGCCGAGGGGACGCTCACGATCCGCTTCGACGACCGCGGCCACAACCTCTCGGCCGAGTTCGTGGCTCCCGGAGGCGCCGCCGAGAGGATCGATCCCGCCCAGGGGCTCACCAGGGCCGACCTGCCCGCGGGCGACTACTTCGTCAAGGTCTACGCCAACGAGGCAGGAGACGCCGGGCGCTACCGGCTCAACACCGCCTTCGCCATCGCCGATACCTGCAAGAACGGCGGCCCCGCCTGCTCGCTGGACGGCGCGGAGGAACTGAAGCTGCCGGCGGATTCGCGGACGGCGGAGGTGGACTACTCGAAGAGCCGCCAGTTCCATTTCTACAAGGCGACCCTGAAGGAGAAGGGCAGGCTCACCATCAGCTTCAAGGTGCTGCGCGCGCGGCGCAGGTCGAACGTGGCGGCATACTTCATGAGGTCGCAGGACGACGGGGGCGATCGGATCGCGGGCAGCGTGACGCGGGAGATCGACGGGCCGGGCGACGTGTACATCCGCGTCCAGGCGAAAGACGCCGGCGACGCCGGCCGCTATGCCATCGGCACCATCTTCCAGCCCGCGAACTTCATCCCCGCCGACGTGGTGGAGATCGGGCGCAACCCCTGTGTGCTCACCGTCAGCGCCGGCGCCCGCCAGGGCGTGCGTGCAGGGGTCGGGTGCACCGTGGTCAACGCCGCGGGGCAGGCGCTGGACTCCTGCGTGGTGGACCAGACCTTTCCCAACCTCTCCAAGGTGAAGCCCGCCGGCGTCCGCTGCAACGTGGCGCCGGGCTGCAAGGTGCAGATCACCGCGCAGTGACCCCTGCAACCGTCCCGGCAAGGCGGGAGCGAAGGAGCGAAGGGCGGTTGGTGATGAGCGCGTCCACCCCGCTCCGGTAGAGGCGGTCGCCGTCGTCGGGATCGTCCACCGTCCAGCAGCCGATCGAATATCCGCGCTTGCGCCAGCGCGCGACGCGCTCCGGAGTGGCGAGCACATGCTCCGGGTGGAGCGCGAGGGCGCCGACCGCCGGCGCGGAGAGGCCCGAGCGCAGGACCCAGCGCTGATCCCGCTCGAAGAGCAGCGCGCGCGCAATCCGCGGCGCCAGCAGCCGCGCGCGAAGCAGGCAGAGCGGATTGAAGGAGCTGAGCAGCACCCGCTCGCCGGCCCCCGCCTCGCCCACGATGCGCACCACCTCCGCGGTCAGCCCGCCGTCGTTCGCGGTGTCGCACTTCAGCTCCACGTTGACCAGCCGGGGAACCGCCTCCAGCACCTCGGCCAGGAGCGGCACCCGCTCGCCGCGGAAGCGCTCCGCCTTCCACCCGCCCGCGTCCAGCGCGCGCAGCGTGGACCAGGGGGTGCGGGTGACCAGCCCGTCGTGGCCGGTGGTGCGCAGGAGGGACTCGTCGTGCACCACCACCACTTCGCCGGTCGCGCAGCGCTGCGCATCCAGCTCCACGCCGTCCGCGCCCTGCTCGATCGCGAGCCGGAAGGCGGCCAGGGTGTTCTCGGGCGCCTCCGCGGAAGCCCCGCGGTGCCCGTACACGAGTGGCCGATTGACGCGACGAAAGTGCGCCGGGAGCATGTCCGTGCTAGGCTCCCCGTCGAGGTGACACTGCGATGAACTTCGGATTCGGCGAGCTGGTCCTCATCTTCCTTGTCATCCTCCTCATCTTCGGTGCCAGCAAGCTGCCGCAGCTCGGGGATGCCCTGGGCAAGGGCATCAAGAACTTCAAGCGCGCGACTTCGGGCGAGGACGAGATCGACGTGACGCCGAAGAAGGAGGCGCTTCCCAAGGAGAAGGTGCCGGAGCCGGAGGCCAAGGTGCCGGCCTCAGGAAAGCGATAGCGGGCTCACCTCCCCGCGCGCCCGCCTCACTCCCTGGCCCCGAGCAGGCGCCGCGCCTGGACGCGCACGTCGCTGGAGATGGTCAGGTCGGCTGCCACTTCTCGCAGGTCCGGCGCGGTCAGCAGGGCGAGCGCAGCCGAGGCCAGCGCCGGAGGGCTGTAGGGGTTGAGCGCCAGGGCGCGGCGGACGCGCCGGTTCGACGACCAGCGCTGCGAGCGGAAGATCTCCTCCAGCACTTCGGGCCGCTGCGGCCTTCGCGACGCCGCCGCCAGCGCCTCGCGCTCGGTGCAGCGGGGGTTCTGCAGGATGTGCTTCACCACCATCGGATCGGGATCCGCGGCCAGCCGCGCGAGCAGGTCGCGATCGTGGGTGCGCGCCAGCGCGCGGCGGTCGCCCAGGGTGCGCGCGCGCATCTCGCGATCGATCCATTCCTCGCGGTCGTGATCGAAGCTGCGCCGCGCCTGCGCGCGGCCGAAGAGCGCCTGCACCTCGAGATCGTCGGCCGCTGCCCGGTAGAGCGCCTCGACCTTCTCCCGGGGCAGGATCTCTCGCACGGCGAGCAGGAGGCCCTCCAGCGCGGCAGCTTCCGGATCGTTGCGCCGATCCGCGCGGCGGATCAGCGGCCCCAGCAGCGAGATCGCGTCCTCGGGCGTGAGCTCGGACAGTACCGCCGCGGCCTTGCGCGCCCGCAGCTCTCCCGCAGGCAGCGAGGCTAGCGCGCGCGCCAGCGCGGCGGCGTCCTTCACTGGTCCTTCGCGCCCGGGCTGGAGGCCTTCCGCCCGTCCAGGGTCTCGACGCTGACCCGGAGCCGGTGGCGGCGGAGATCTGCGGGGGGATCGGCGATGATGGCGAAGAAGGGCAGGCTCCCGCCGGGCTCCAGCTTGCGGTCCCCGGTGTCCAGGCTGCGCCCGAGCCGCTCGACGTCGGCAGCGGTGCGCAAGGACCAGACCTCCTCGGCGCTGGGCTCGGCCCCGGCGGTCGCTTCCGCGCGCACCGGCAGGCCGTTCTCCGCGACCAGCTCGGCGGTGACGCGGACCGGGCCGTGGACCTTGCCGCTGCGGTTTTCCACCCTGCCGCGCACGAAGAACACGGGCCTGCCCCCGGCGGTGTCGTAGAGGCCGCTCACCACGCGGGTTGCGACCACCTCCGCGCGGGCGGCCAGGCCCAGCCAACCGGCGCGGCCGCCGGAGAGCGCCGAACCGATCCCCACGGCGATCGCGAGCGCGGCGGCGAGCACACCGGTCAAGGCGCTGGAGAGCAGGGCCCTGCCCGGCGCGGCTTCCGGCTCGGCGGTGCGCGCTGGCTCGGCCGCACGAGGAGCGGCGGGTCCCGCAGGCTCGGCTGCACGAGGAGCCGAGCGCTCCGCCGGCTCGGCCGCCTTTGCGGGCGCGGCGGAGGACGCCTGCGGGTGGCCGAAACCCAGGTCGAAGTCGTCCGCCATGGCCGGCGCGCCGTTCGTGCCGCTCGGGTCCGGCTCGCGGGCGCTGCGCTCGTCCTTTCCAGGCTCCTCCTCCTGCACGTCTTGCGGCGGAGGCGGCGGCAGGGCAGGGCCCAGGCTCGGGGTCCCGGTCGCCACGAAATCGAGGTCGAGATCCCCGAACGCCGCCTCGGGGCGCAAGACCGGCTTCGTCACCGCTGACGAGTGCGGGAGCGGCGGGAGCGGCGCATCTCCCGTGAGCTCGGCCATGCCGAACAGATCATCCGCCTCCAGCCTGCGCGCGGCGCTCTCCGCGCCGCGGGCAGCTGGACGCGTTGCCGCAGCGCGAGGCGGAACCGGGCGCACTGCGGCAGGCGTTCGCGAAACGGCCTTGCCCACCGGCGCCGCCCCGACCGAAGTCAGATCCAGCGTCGTGCCCGCCGGCTCGGCGCCTGCCGCGGGCCGCCGCGCCTGGAAGACGTTCTTGCACGAGGTGCAACGCACGCGCACGCCGCTGTCCGTCACCTTTTCGTCGGCGATGCGGAACTTCGACTGGCAGGTTGGGCACTGGACGACCACGCTGGCATTCTCCTGCGTAGTCCGCCTTGCTGACAAGGAAATGTCCGGATGTCAGGTAAGTGCCGCGCGCCTTGACACACACCGTCAGGTGTGGAGCAATGGTGGGCGCACCGCTTCGCGTCAAGGCGCTCTTCCGGCCGCCATCGGGGCCAAGCAGAAGGACGGAGTTTCCAGCAATGAGCGAGCAGGATCAGGGCCCGGCAGCCGAGGCGCAGACTCCCGCGCCAGAGGGCGACAAGAAAGAGCCCAAGGTCATCAAGCGCTACACGAACCGCAAGCTCTACGACACGGTGGAGAGCCGGTACGTCACCCTCGACGAGATCGCCCAGATGATCAAGGCGGGCGCCGAGGTGAAGATCATCGACAACCGGAGCAAGGAAGATCTCACCTCGGTGACGCTGGCGCAGATCATCTTCGAGGAGGAGAAGAAGCGCTCACAGATGCCGCTCGGTGTGCTGCGCGAGATCATCCGCCACGGCGGAGAGGCGGTTGCGGGATTCTACGCAGAAAAAGCGGGCAGCCTCGCCGGCAAGCTGGGAGAGCTGAAGACGCGGACCGAGAGCATCCGCGACGACCTGGAGCAGCGGGTGCGCGGCGTCACCGGCATCTTCCGCAAGGAGGAGGGGACCAGCCCGGTCAAGGACGTGATGGCGGCGGGCGAGCGCGCGGTGGACGAGCTTCGCGGGAAGGTGGACACCGCGGTGAAGTCGGTGGTGGAGACGCTGGGCGTTCCCGGCGCCGGCGAGATCGAGCGCCTGCAGAAGCGGATCCAGGAGCTGGAGAAGCGAATCGCCGACCTCACCCGGGAGCACGAGTGAGGCGCGCAGCCGCCTGTTGATCTGAACGCCTGTCCGGGCCATA
Source organism: Myxococcales bacterium (assembly GCA_035702105.1). Taxonomy (GTDB): domain Bacteria; phylum Myxococcota; class Myxococcia; order Myxococcales; family 40CM-4-68-19; genus 40CM-4-68-19. The sequence goes on from DASSQZ010000198.1 coordinate 9,326, forward strand.
CAGGCGCGATGCTGGAAGGCTTTCACGACGGCGTGCGGCAGTGGTTCGCCGCCAGGTACGGCACGCCCACGGAGCCGCAGGCACTGGGCTGGCCGAAGATCCTCGCCGGCGAGGACACGCTGATCGCCGCGCCCACCGGCTCCGGCAAGACGCTGGCCGCGTTCCTGGCCTGCCTGGACGCGATGATCCGGGAGGGCGACGCGCTCCGCGACGAGACGCAGGTGCTCTACGTGTCGCCGCTCAAGGCGCTGGCCAACGACGTCCGCGTGAACCTGCTCGAGCCGCTCTCCGAGTTGCGCAAGCTGCCCGGCGTGCCCGAGATCCGGGCCGCGGTGCGCACCGGAGACACGCCGCAGGCGGAGCGGCAGGCCATGCTGAAGAGGCCGCCCCACGTCCTCGTCACCACGCCCGAGAGCTTCTACCTGCTGCTCACGGCCGCGAGCGGCAGGAAGCTGCTCGGCACGGTGCGCACGGTGGTGGTGGACGAGATCCACGCGGTGGCCCGCGACAAGCGGGGAGCCCACCTCGCGCTCTCGCTCGAGCGTCTGGACGCGCTCTGCGGGCGCAGGTGCGTGCGCGTGGGGCTCTCCGCCACGCAGCGCCCGATCGAGGAGATCGGGCGCTTTCTCACCGGCGGCAGGCCCTGCGCGGTGGTGGAGAGCGGATCGCGCCGGACGCTGGACCTCGCCATCGAGGTCCCGCGCGACGAGCTCAACGCGGTGGCATCGAAGGAGCAGCGCGAGGAAACCTGCGAGCGGGTGGCGGACCTGGTGCGGGCCCACCGCACCACGCTGGTGTTCGTCAACACCCGCAGGCAGGTGGAGCGGGTCGCCCATCAGCTCGCGCAGCGGCTGGGAGAGGACCAGGTGGTCGCGCACCACGGCAGCATGTCGCGCGCGATGCGCATGGCGGCGGAGCAGAAGCTCAAGCTCGGACAGGTCCGCTGCGCCGTGGCCACCGCCTCGCTGGAGCTCGGCATCGACGTGGGGGCGGTCGATCTGGTGGTGCAGCTCGAGTCGCCGCGCAGCCTCTCGGTGACGTTGCAGCGGGTGGGCCGGGCCTCGCACCACCGCGGCGGAGTTCCCAGGGGGCGGCTCTTTCCCGCCACCCGCGACCAGCTGGTCGAGTGCGCGGCCCTGGTGCGCGGCATCCGCCGCGGAAACCTGGAGGTCACCCGCGTTCCCGAGTGGCCGCTCGACGTGCTCGCGCAGCAGCTGGTGGCGATGGCGGCGTGCGAGGACCTGGCCGAGGACGCGGCCTACGAGCTGGTGCGCAGGGCCTGGCCCTACCGCGACCTGCCGCGCAAGCAGTTCGACGACGTGGTGGAGATGCACGCCGAGGGCGTGGCGCGGCGGGCGGGAAGGGCGCAGGGCGCGCGGCTCCACCGCGACGGCGTCAACCGGGTGATCAAGGCGCGGCGGGGATCGCGGCTCGCCGCCATCCTGAGCGGCGGCGCCATCCCCGAGACCGCGCAGTACGCCGTGGTCGCCGAGCCCGAGGGCGTCACCGTCGGCCAGGTCGACGAGGACTGGGCGGTGGAGAGCATGGCCGGCGACATCTTCCTGCTCGGCAACGAGAGCTGGAAGATCCGGCGCGTCGAGGCCGGGCGGGTGCGGGTGGAGAACGCGCACGGCGCGCCGCCTTCGGTGCCGTTCTGGAACGGCGAGGCGCCGGGGCGCACGCCGGAGCTGTCGCAGGAAGTCTCGGCCCTGCGCGAAGAGCTGGAGCCGATGCTCGAGGACGAGGCGCGGGCGGTGAAGTGGCTGGTCGCGGAGTGCGCCGTGCCCGAGGCGGGCGCCGCGCAGATCGTCCGCTACCTGGGCGCGGCGCGGGACGCCCTGGGCACGCTCCCCACCCAGAAGACGATCGTCGCCGAGCGCTTCTTCGACGAGGCGGGCGGCATGCAGCTCGTGGTGCACGCGCCCTTCGGCGCCAGGCAGAACCGCGCTTTCGGCCTGGCGCTGCGCAAGCGCTTCTGCCGCACGTTCGATTTCGAGCTGCAGGCCGCCGCCACCGACGAAGGCGTGCTGCTCTCCCTTGGCCCGCAGAACAGCTTCCCCCTGGAGACCATCTTCGACTTCCTCGCTCCCGCGACCATCGACGAGATGCTCACCCAGGCGGTGCTTCGCGCTCCCATGTGGGCGGTGCGCTGGCGCTGGAACGCCACCCGATCGCTGGCCGTGCTCCGCTCGCGCGCGGGCCGGAAGGTTCCCTTCAACATCCTGCGCATGCGGACCGACGACCTGCTCGCGCAGGTCTTTCCCGCGCAGGCGCAGTGCCAGGAGCACGCCACCGGCACCATCGAGCCGCCCGACCATCCACTGGTGCGCGAGACCCTGCGCGACTGCCTCACCGAGGCGATGGACATCGAGGCGCTGCGCGCGCTGCTCCTGCGCATGCAGCGGGGAGAGCTGCGGCTCGTCGCCCGCGACACGCCCGAGCCCTCGCCGCTCTCGCACGAGATCCTCAACTCCGCGCCCTACGCCTACCTCGACGACGCGCCGCTGGAGGAGCGCCGCTCCCGCGCGGTGCAGATGCGGCGCTCGCTCGACCCGCGCGATGCGGCGGCGCTGGGGGCGCTGGACGGCGACGCCATCGCCGAGGTGGTGGCGCAGGCCTTCCCCGACGTGCGCTCGGCCGACGAGCTGCACGACGTGCTCCTGACGCTGGGGCTGCTCCGCGAGGTGCCGCCGCAGTGGGCCGCGTTCCTCGAGGAGCTGCGCGCAGCCGGCCGCGCCCGGGAGCGCGGCGGCTTCTGGCGCGCGACCGAGCGGGAGGGCGCGGAGCTGCTCGACGCGGTGCGGGGCTGGATGGGCATCTGCGGGCCGGTGACCGCGGCGGAGCTGGCGGCGAGGCTCGGGGTGGCGAGCGTCGAGGCGGAGCTCGCCGCGCTGGAGAACGACGGGCTCGTGCTGCGGGGCCGATACCGGGCCGGCGCCACCGGGACCGAATGGTGCGAGCGCACGCTGCTCTCGCGCATCCACTCGCTCACGCTCGGCAGGCTGCGCCGTGAGATCGAGCCTGCCACCACGCAGGACTTCCACCGGTACCTCTTCCGCTGGCAGCACCTGCATCCCGGGACGCAGCTCCACGGCGCGCAGGGGCTGTCGGAAGTGCTGGCGCAGCTCCAGGGCTTCCAGGCGGCCGCGGGCGCGTGGGAAGGCGACCTCCTGCCCGCGCGCGTGGCGAGATACGACAAGGCGCTGCTCGACCAGCTCTGCTTCTCCGGCGAGATCGCCTGGGGCCGGCTCGCCTGCGCCGACGAGGCGCCGCGCCGCGCTCCGCCGGGGCGCTCCACGCCCATCGCGCTGGTCCGCCGGGAAGATCTGGAGTGGCTGCTCGACGCCACCCGCGGCGCACCGGAGCCGCTCGGGGAGAGGGCGCGCCTCCTGCTCGCCCTGCTCGAAGAGCGCGGCGCCCTCTTCCTCCACGAGGTGCGGGCGCAGACCGGCCTGGACCGGCGCGACCTTCACGCCGCGCTCTGGGAGCTGGTCTCCGGCGGGCGCGTCACCTGCGACGGCTTCGCGGCGCTGCGCGGACTGCTCGACGGCAAGCCGCAGGCCGCCTCCGGCCGCTGGTCGCTCTTGCGCCCGCTTCGGCACGAACCGCCGCAGCCCTTCCTCGAGAAGCTGGCGCAGCAGTACCTGCGCCGCTACGGCGTGGTCTTCCGCGACCTGCTCTCCCGCGAGCCGCGCTGCCCGCCCTGGCGCGAGCTGCTCCTGGCGTACCGACGGATGGAAGCCCGCGGCGAGATCCGTGGCGGCCGGTTCGCCCAGGCCTTCTCGGGCGAGCAGTTCGCGCTTCCCCAGGCGGTCGATGCGCTCCGCGCCGTGCGCAAGCTCCCCAGGGAGGGCGCGGAGCGCGTCTCGCTCAGCGCCTGCGACCCGCTCAACTTCACCGGCCTGCTCACGCCGGGCGCGCGGGTGCCTGCGCTGCCGCAGAACCGCGTGCTGTACGTGGACGGAGTGCCGCAGGGCGAGGGCGCGCTGAAGAGTGCTTGAGGAAGCGACCTCGCCCGCTCCGGGCGTCCATCACCACGCACCTGACAGATCCCCGCGCGCGTGTTCACTCTTGCCCAGCTGCACATTGCGAGGCGACGCAGTTCAACCGGTTGAACCAACCGGTACGGCAAATCGGCGATAGTTCCCGCAAAACGCCGCTGAACCTTCGAGCCGCCGGATCAACTCCGGTCACGTCTGGTCGAGGAGAACGCTGCAGCTTCAGGCCACAGCCGCATTTCCTGCATCGATGCTCGAACGGCTGAGCAGCCTGACCCGGCCTTCAGTGCGTCTGCTCTTCGCCGTCCTTCTTCTGCAGCGCCGCGATCTTCGCCGAGAGCCCTTCGAAGACCTTCTCCAGCTCGTCGATCTTCCCTTCCAGCTTGCGCACGTCGCCGGAGGTGGGGATGTTCATCGCCCCGAGCGCGCTCTGCGCCGCCCGCTCCGCCGTGGCCTTCGCCTCCAGCGCGGCGCTCATGGTCTTCTGCAGGGCGCCCATCAAGGTTTCGTTGGAGAGGAGCTGGGATGCGATCTTGCTCATCCGCTCCTCGCCGGTGGCGATCATCTTCTTGAACACCGTGTTGTCGCGGAGCATGCGCAATCCCCCTTCCCGGTTCCGTGCGCCGGCAATGTAGTGGGCCGCCGCAGCATGTCAAGGCGCGGTTGACGCACCGGAAACGCACAACTACAGTCCCGCGCCCCATGCCGTCCCTCCTCGATCGCCGCCTCGTCGTGGTGACTGGCAAGGGTGGCACCGGAAAGAGCACCATCTCCGCCGCGCTGGCGCTCGCTGCCGCGCGCCGGGGAAAGCGCGTGCTGGTCTGCGAGGTGGTGGCGAAGGAGCGGGTGGCCGATTTCTTCGGGCGGCCGCCGTCGGGGACGCGGATCGGCGAGCTGCTCCCCAACCTCTACAGCGTGCACGTGCGGCCGCGCGAGGCCATGCGCGAGTACGCCCTGATGACGCTGAAGTACGAGACCCTCTACCGCCTCGCCTTCGAGAACGCTGCCGCGCGCTACTTCCTCGCCGCAGCGCCCTCGCTGGCGGAGATCGTCATGCTCGGCAAGGTGTGGTGGCACGCGACGCAGGAGAAGGAGCGCGGCCACGCCCGCTGGGACCTGGTGGTGCTGGACGCGCCGGCCACGGGGCACGGCCTCACCTTCCTCTCCGTGCCGCACACCTTCCTGCGCCTGGTGGCCGAGGGGCCGCTGGCCCGCGACATGCGCTCGATGCAGGCGCTGCTCGAGGATCCCGAGCGCTGCAGCGTCTGCGTGGTCACGCTGCCGGAGGAGATGCCGGCCAACGAGGCCATCGAGCTGGACCGGGCGCTCCGCGAGCGGAAGCTTCCTTCCGGCCCCCTCATCCTCAACTCCGCGTTCCGCTCGCGGTTCACTCCACAGGAGCTGGCGGCCGTCACGCGCGGCGGGCCGCTGCTGGCGGCGTCGGGTGAGGCGGCGGACAATCACGAGTCGCGCGCCTCGCTCTCCGCGCATTACGAGCGGGTGCTGCGCGAGGTGGTGCCGCGCGAACTGCTCACCGTGCCCTTCCTCTTCGAGCGCAGCTTCGGGGCTTCCGCCATCGACAAGGTGGCCCACGCCATCGAGGCCGCGTTGTGAAGGCGCTCGAGGGGCGCAAGGTCATCTGCTGCGTCGGCTCGGGCGGGGTCGGCAAGACCACCACCGCCGCGGCGCTGGCGCTGCAGGCGGCCATGGAGGGAAAGCGCGCGCTGGTCCTGACCATCGATCCGGCGCGGCGCCTCGCCAACAGCCTGGGCCTGCGCGAGATGGGCAACGAGGAGACGCGGATCGAGCCTGCCCATTTCGCCGCCGCCAATCTCGCCCCCCGCGGGGAGATGTGGGCGATGATGCTCGATCTCAAGCACACCTGGGACGAGCTGGTGAAGCGGCAGGCCCGCTCGCCGCACCAGGCGGAGGCGATCCTCGGCAACCAGCTCTACCAGACCCTCTCCACCGCGATGGCGGGGAGCCTGGAGTACATGGCGATGGAGAAGGTCTACGAGGTGTACACCAGCGGCCGCTTCGACCTGATCGTGCTCGACACGCCCCCCACCTCCAACGCGCTCGACTTCCTCCACGCCGCCGACCGCATCCTCGACGTGCTCGACAACAACGCCATGCGCGTCGTGCTCGGTCCCATGCTCAAGGCGGGCAAGTTCGGGTTCCGGCTCCTGGCGGCGCCTTCCGGCCTGGTGCTGCGCACGCTGGCGCGCTTCACCGGCAGCGATTTCTTGCGCGACCTGGCGGGGTTCATGATGGCGTTCGAGGGCATGTACGAAGGGTTCAAGGACCGCGCCGCCCGGGTCAAGCAGCTGCTCGCCTCCCGCGAGTCGGGCTTCGTGCTGGTGACCGGGCCCAATCCCCTCACCACCCAGGAGGCGCTCTTCTTCCACCGCGCGCTGGAGCAGGACGGCATCCGCACCGCCGCGGTGGTGGTCAACCGGGTGCAGCGCGATCCGCGGCGGCACGGCGGGCCGGACAACGTGCCCGCGATCGAGGAGGCGCTGCAGCTCGCGCAGATCAAGAACCAGGACGGGCTGGCGGAGCGCCTCTGCCAGACCTTGACCGACCAGGCCATCCTCGCCGACCTGGACCGTCGCGAGGTGGAGCGGCTGCGCGACACGCTGCGCGGCGTTCCGCTCTTCACCGTGCCCCGGCTGCGCAAGGACGTGCACGACCTGGCCGGGCTGTGGCAGATCGACGAGTACCTGGCCGACGGGTACCGGGGAGGTGAGTGATGTTCCACAGCGCTGCCATCGAGCTGCCGACCACCCGGCGAGCGGAGATGATCGACGTCACCAAGCGCGTCCGCGCCATCGTCGCGGCGAGCGGCATCCAGTCGGGGCTCTGCTCGATCTTCTGCGGGCACACCACCGGCGCCGTCACCATCAACGAGAACACCGACCCCGACGTGCAGGCCGACATCCTCAACGCGCTGGAGCGCGCCGTGCCCCGCAACGAGAAGTACTACAAGCACGAGGAGGGCAACGCCCACGCCCACGCCAAGGCGGCGGTGCTGGGGTTCTCCGAGACCATTCCCGTGCAGGGAGGCAAGCTCCTGCTCGGCACCTGGCAGGCCATCTACTTCTGCGAGTTCGACGGGCCCCGCAACCGCAAGCTGGTCGTCACCGTGCTGGGGTGAAGTAGACTGCGCCGCCCATGTCGCTGCTGCACGCACGCGGGCTGTCCTTGCGCTACGGCCCCAGGATCCTGCTCGACAGCGCGAGCTTCGCCCTGGGGCACCACGACCGCGTCGGGCTGATCGGACCCAACGGCAGCGGCAAGAGCACGCTGATGAAGATCCTCGCCGGCAAGATCGAGCCCGACGCCGGCACGGTGCAGCTCGTGCGCAGGGCGCGCGCGGCGTACCTGCCCCAGGAATTGTCCGAGCTGCCGCCGGGATCGCTGATCGACGGCGTCCTCTCGAGCGTGCCGGGCAGGACGTGGCTGGAATCGCGGATCGCGGGCACCGAGGCGGCGCTCGCCGGCGCCTCTTCGGAGTCGGAACAGGTGGAGCTCGGGGGCGAGCTGGCCGAGCTGCACGAGGAGCTCGCGCACCACGACGAGCTCTACGGGCGCCACCGCGCCGAGGAGATCCTCAGCGGGCTGGGGTTCTCGCAGCCGTCGATGACGCGGCCGGCCTCCGAGCTGTCCGGAGGCTGGAAGATGCGCGCCGCGCTCGCGGCCCTGCTGCTGCAGGACCCCGAGCTCCTGCTCCTGGACGAGCCCACCAACCACCTGGACGTGCCGACGCTGGAATGGTTCGACGCCTTCTTGCGCCGCTCCCGCAAGGCGCTGCTGCTGGTCTCGCACGACCGCGAGTTCCTCGACCGGCAGATCGACCGGGTGCTCTCCTTCGAGCCGGAGGGGCTGCGCTCCTACGCCGGCAACTACGAGCGCTACCTGGAGCTGCGCGCGCAGGAGGAGACGCTGCTCGAGGCGCAGGCGGAGCGGCAGCAGAAGCGCCGCGCGCAGATGCAGGCGTTCATCGAGCGCTTCCGCGCCAAGGCGAGCAAGGCGCGGCAGGTGCAGAGCCGCGTCAAGCTGCTGGAGAAGGAGGAGCTGGTGCAGGTGCGCGAGGAGCGCGCC
>DASSQZ010000199.1:0-9162 GCA_035702105.1 Myxococcales bacterium
TCCGCAGTGAGATGGATTGCGCGTGGTGCTTGTGCCAGAGCTGGAACATGAGCAGGGTCCAGAGCGGCTTGCGCAGGTCGGCGCGGCCGTCGAGGTGCGCCTCGAGCAGCGCGCGCACCGCCTTCGGATCGAAGAGGCCGCCGTCGTGCAGGGTGCGCTCGGAGAGCAGGTCCTCGAAGAGCGGCCGCAAGGGACCGCGGATCCAGGCCGCCACGGGAATGCCGAAGCCTTTCTTCGGCCTGCGCAGGATCTCGTCGGGCACCACGCCGCGCAGGGCGCGCTTGAGGATCAGCTTGGTGCGGGTGAGCGACATCTTGAGCTGCCAGGGCAGCCGCGCCGAGAACTCCACCACCGAAGTGTCCAGGTAGGGAGCGCGCAGCTCCAGCGACGCCGCCATCGACGCGCGATCGGCCTTCACCAGGATGTCGTCGGCGAGATAGCGGGTCAGGTAGTAGTGCAGCGCCTCGTCCACCGAGCCGGGGCGCGCTCCGCTGCGCGCGGCGTCCTCCAGCACCGCGCGGAAGGCGACGTCGGCGGTGGCGACGTGCCGCAGCGCGGGCTGCAGGAGCGACGCCATCTCGCGCGGCAGGAAGGAGGCGAGCCACGACGCGTGGCGCAGCGAGGGCGATGCATCCACGCCGCGGAGGAACTGCTTGAGGCGGAAGTCGAGGCTCATGTTGCGCGAGGAGGCGGGGAGCAGGTGCACCATGGCCTGCAGCGCCGAGCGCAAGGGCGGCGGCACGCGCGCGAAGACCGCCGCCGGCCGGTGGGCGAGGAAGGGATCGTAGCCGGCGAACAGCTCGTCGCCGCCGTCGCCGGCGAGCGCCACCTTCACGTGCCTGCGGGTGAAGCGGGAGAGCAGCAGCGTGGGCAGGAAGCTCGGGTCGGCGAAGGGCTCGTCGAGCTGCGCCGCCGCCGCCGGCAAGAGGTCCAGGCAGTCCTGCCCGGAGAACTTCTCCGAGACGTGCTCGGTGCCCAGCCGCTGCGAGGCCAGCGCGGCCCAGGCCGACTCGTCGAAGCTCGCCTCGGTGAAGCCGATGGAGAACGTCTGCAGCGGCTTCTTGTGACGCACGGCCAGCGCCGCGATGGAGGTGGAATCGACCCCGCCGGAGAGGAACACGCCCACCGGAACGTCGGCCACCAGCCGCTTCGCCACCGCGGCATCGAGGAGCGCGAGCAATTCCTGCGCGGCATCGTCCACCCGCACGGCGCGATCCTCCGGAGCCGGAAGATCCCAGTAGCGGCGCAGCCGCAGCCCGCGCTCGTCGAACACGGCGATGTGCGCGGCGGGAAGCTTCCGCACGCCGCGAAGGATGCTGTTCGGGGCAGGGACGTACTCGCAGGCGAGGTACTGCACCAGCGCCTCGGGATCGAGCTCGCGCGGTGCGGCTCCGTGGGCGACCAGCGCCTTGAGCTCGGATGCGAAGACGACCCGCGGTCCGCTGGCGAAGTAGTAGAGCGGCTTCTTGCCCAGCCGGTCGCGGGCGAGCACGAGCTTGTTGCGCCGCGAGTCCCAGAGCGCCAGCGCGAACATGCCGTGCACGCGCTCGGGGAACCCCTCGCCCCATTCGAGGTATGCGCGCAGCACCACCTCGGTGTCGCTGCGGCTGGTGAAGGGATGGCCCTTGCGGCGCAGCTCCTCGCGCAGGGCGGAGAAGTCGTACGCCTCGCCGTTGAAGGCGATGGCGACGCCGTCGCGAACCATGGGCTGGTCGCCGGATTCCAGGTCGAGGATGGAGAGGCGCCGATGTCCGAGCGCCGCCGGCCCCTCGCCGTAGAAGCCCTCGGCGTCCGGGCCGCGGTGCGCGAGCGCGCGGGCGGCCCGGCGAACGCCCTCCGCGTCGGGCGCACCGCCCAGGTCGACGTCGCCGCAGATGCCGCACATGCTATTGGCCCACGGCGCGGGGGAGTTGCTTTTCCGCGGGCTGGTTCAGCTCTTCCGCCACCAGGTAGGGGCGCTTGTCCTGCGACTCGTAATAGGTGCGGATCACCAGCTCCGCGAGCAGGCCCATGAGGAGCGACAGCGCGCCGACCAGGGTGAACATCACCGCGACGAGCGGCAGCGGCGTCTGCACGAAGTCCTTGAGGCCGCGCAGCTTGTAGTAGAGCGCCCAGGCGAAGGCGCCCAGGGCGCAGAGCCAGGAGAGGAACCCGAACCCGCCGAACACGTAGATGGGCTTGGTGGCGTAGTTGGCGAGGAACTTCACCACCATGAGGTCGAGCACCACCTTGAAGGTGCGCGAGAGCCCGTACTTGGACGCTCCGGCGCGGCGCGCGCGGTGGTTGACCTCCAGCTCGGTGACGCGCGCTCCCTGCCAGGAGGCGTAGATGGGGATGAAGCGGTGCATCTCGCCGTACAGCTTCACGTCGCGCAGCACGTCGCGCCGGTAAGCCTTGAGCGAGCAGCCATAGTCGTGCAGCCGCACGCCGGAGATGGCGGAGATGATGCGGTTGGCGACGCGGCTCGGCAGCTTGCGCCCGAATTCGCGGTCCTGCCGGTGCTTGCGCCAGCCCGAGACCACGTCGGAGCCGGCGTCGAGCTGCGCGAGCAGGCGGCCGATGTCGGCAGGATCGTTCTGCAGATCGGCGTCCATCGGCACGATGACCTCGCCGCGCGAGGCCTCGATGCCGGCGCTCATGGCCGCGGTCTGGCCGAAATTGAGCCGGAAGCGGATGACGCGCAGCTCGGGCCGTTGCGCGGCGATGCGCGCCAGGGCCGCGAAGGTGCCGTCGCGCGAGCCGTCGTCGACGCAGATCACCTCGTGGGTGCGCCCCAGCCTCGCCAGTTCGGCGAAGAGCTCGTCCAGGAGCGGCTGGACGTTGTCCTCTTCGTTGAAGAGCGGAATGACGACGGAAATCTGCGGGCGCTCCATCGAGGGCGGTGGATAACACGCCGGACCCCCTCCCACAACCCGGCCCGGCGGGCCTCTTGCCGCCCGCTCAGCGCGCAGGCGGCGTGAGGATGCGCCTGGGCAGGCGGGCGACCGTGTGCTGCGTCACCTGCGCCGCCCACTGTGCGTCCACGGTGTTGAACCCGAACAGCCGCAGGTCGAGCGCGAGGTTGGTGACGAGGATGGAGTCGCCGTCGAACACCAGGCTGGCGGGGAAGAGCAGGCCGTCGGGCGCGCCCTTCTTCAGCCCGTCGAAGTCGCCCAGCTTGCCGATGGCCTTCCCGGTGGGATCGACGATGACGATCTCGTCGCCCTGGTTGGCGCAGACCCAGAGATTGTCGTCCTCGTCGATGGCGAGGCCGTCGGCGCCGTTGATGGAGTTGGTGAGCACGTCCGCCGCGCCGCCGGTCGCTCCGGCGTTGGCGATGCGGACGATGGTGTCGTTGCCGGTGTTGGCGACGAAGAGGAAGCTCTCTGCCTTGTTGAAGGCGAGGCCGTTGGCGCCGAAGGGAGGCACCCCGGCGGTGGCGAGGAGCGGGTCCTGCTTCCAGAGCGTGGCCGGCCCGCCGGTGGGGGCGACCTTGAAGATGGCGCCCTGGAACGAATCGGAGACGTAGACGTTGCCCGTCTTGTCGAAGGTGAGCGCGTTGAGGCCCGAGCCGGGGCCGATGACGGTGAAGGGAGTGGCGGCGCCGCTCACCGGGTCGACGCTGAGCACCTGGCCGTTGCCGAAGTCGATGACGAGGAGCTTGCCGGTCGACTGCTGGAAGGCGATTCCCAGGAGCAGGTTGCTGGAACCCGCGATGGTCATGTCGCGCAGGAACTTGCCGTTGCGGTCGAACGCGACCACGTGCCCCGGAGGCGAGCCTTTCACCTCGAAGTCGGCGACGAAGACGTTGCCGGCGCCGTCGATGGTGATCCCTTCGGGATTGGCCCTGTCGGCGGGCAAGGTCGCGAAGGTGACCGCGTGCTTGCGATCCCACGCGACCGTCGACAGGAGCATGAAGAGGGCGAAGAGCAGGGTCCTGAACGGCGCCATGAACTCCTCCTTGTGGGGGCGCGGAGATTAGCTTCGCGCCCCTTGCTCTTCAATGGACCCTCCGGCCCCCTGTCGCGCGCAGGCGGTTGCCTGCCCTTCGCGCGGCGCGGCAAGATTGCGGCATGCAGAAAACCGCGACCGAGTTCCGGGAGTTCCTGCTCAAGCAGAATGCCTTCGCGCTGGCCATCGGCGTCATCATCGGCGCCGCCATCGGCAAGGTGGTGAGCGGCATCGTCGAGGACGTGCTCATGCCGCTGCTCGGCCTGGTGTTGCCGGGCGGCGAATGGCGCAATGCCCAGCTCGTGCTCTCCGGCCAGAACGCCATCAAGTACGGCGACCTGTTCGGACGCATCGTCGACTTCGTCATCGTGGCGCTGGTCGTCTTCTTCCTCACCAAGGCGATCCTGGAGAAGCCGGCGCCGCCGCCCGCCACCAAGGCCTGCCCGGAGTGCCTGGAGACCGTGCCGGCGGCGGCGCGAAAGTGCCGCGCCTGCGGTTCGGCTGTGACATAAGACTCGCCCCGTGGGCGAGCTGATCCTCACCTTCACCGGCCGCGACGCGCCCGGGATCACGGCGCGCATCTCGCGGGTGCTGGCGCAGGGCGGAGCGCGGCTCTCCGACGTGGAGCAGGTGGTGGTGCAGGGCCTGCTCACGATCGGGTTCGCGGTGGGGGTGGACGACGAGCCGGCGCTGCTCAAGGAGCTGCTCTTCGTCGCCCGCGAGCTGGGGCTCTCGCTCGACTTCCGCAAGCCCGAGCCGGCGCGGGCGGACGGGGCGCAGCGCTATGCGCTCACGGTCATCGCCGCCACGCTGGGCCCGCGCGAGCTGCAGGCGGTGGCGGAGATCCTCGCTGCCCACGGGGCCAACATCGAGCGCATCCAGCGGCTCTCCGAGGGAGGGTTGGAGGCGGTGGAGGTCGCCCTCTCGCTGGAGGGCGACGAGGCGCCGCTCAAGCGGGCGCTCCTGGTGGCGGCGGGGCAGGGCGCGTTCGACTGCGCGCTGCAGCGCGAGTCGCTGCTGCGGCGGAGCAAGCGGCTGATCGTGATGGACATGGACTCCACGCTCATCCGCATCGAGGTCATCGACGAGCTGGCGCGGGCGCACGGCGTGGGCGAGAAGGTGGCCGCCATCACCCGCCGCGCCATGCTGGGCGAGATGGACTACGACCAGAGCCTGCGCGAGCGGGTGGCGCTGCTCCGCGGCCTCGACGCGCGCGTGCTCTACCAGCTGGCCGCGAACCTGCCGCTCACCGAAGGCGCGGAGACGCTGCTGCGCGTGCTCAAGCGGCTGGGCTATCGCACCGCGGTGATCTCGGGCGGGTTCTCGGTTGCGGCGGAGGCGCTGCAGAAGCGCCTGGGCATCGACTTCGCCTGGAGCAACACGCTGGAGATCGCCTCGGGCGCGCTCACCGGCAAGGTGGTCGGGCCCATCGTCAACGCGCAGCGCAAGGCGGAGGTCCTCGAGACGCTGGCCCTGCGCGAAGGCGTGCCGCTCGACCAGGTGATCGCCATCGGCGACGGCGCCAACGACCTGCTCATGCTGCAGAAGGCGGGGCACGGCATCGCCTTCCACGCCAAGCCCAAGCTGCGCGAGGCGGCGCACACCTCCATCTCCGCCATGGGCCTCGACGCCATCCTCTACCTGCTCGGCATCACCGGACGCGACGTCCTGTCGCTGGAGCGCGAATGAGCATTTCCCGGCGGAAGTTCCTCGGCACGGCGGCGGCAGCGGCGGCGCTCGCCCAGGCCGCGCGCGGGCAGCAGAAGGCCACGGTGCGCCCGGTGGCGGTCGCGTCGTCGAACGGCCTCGCGGCGGTGGCCCGCGCCGTCAAGGGCATGCAGGCCAGCGAGGACCCGCTCGACGCGGCCATCGCGGGCGTGAACATCGTCGAGGACGATCCCAACGACATGACGGTGGGGTACGGCGGCGTGCCCAACGAGGAGGGCGTGGTCCAGCTCGACTCCTGCGTCATGCACGGCCCCAGCGCGCGCGCCGGCGCGGTGGCCTCGCTGGAGGGAGTGAAGAATCCGTCGAAGGTGGCGAAGCTGGTGATGGAGAGCACCGACCACATCCTCCTGGTGGGCCCCGGTGCGCGCCACTTCGCCAGCATGAACGGGTTCGCGACCGAGAACCTTCTCACCGACAAGGCCCGCAAGGTCTGGCTCTTCTGGAAGCAGAACCTCTCCGACAAGGACAAGTGGCTGGAGCCGGACCCTGCGCACTACCCGCCCGAGGTGAAGGCGTTCATCGAGGAGTTCGGCTGGGACGAGCTCCGCAGGCCGCAGCGGGGAGGGACCATCCACCTGAGCGCGGTGGACGCCCGCGGCGACCTGGCGGGCTGCACCACCACCTCGGGGCTCTTCTTCAAGATGCCGGGCCGGGTAGGCGACTCGCCCCTCATCGGCGCGGGCTGCTTCACCGACAACGAGGTGGGCTCCGCCGGCAGCACCGGCCGCGGCGAGGCCAACATCCTGGTCAGCGGCGGGCACCTGACGGTGGAGTTCATGCGCCAGGGCAGGCACCCGCGCGAGGCCTGCCTGATGACGCTGGAGCGGATCGCGAAGACCACGCGGGAGAAACGGCTGCTGGCGGCGCCGGGCCGGCCCAGCTTCGACATCAGCTTCTACGCCGTGAACAAGGCCGGCCAGTACGGCGGCGCGTCGATGTACGGCTTCTCCACGACCGGCAAGCGCCGCCAGTTCGCCGTGGCCGACGCATCCTCCGCCCGCAAGGAAGACCTGTCCTTCCTCTTCGAACGCCGGGGGTGAAAATGGGGACACCCTACTTAATTCGATCGCCGGCACCGGGCTGCAGAGGGGGAATTAAGTCGGGTGTCCCCATTTACATAAGTAGGGTGTCCCCATTTTCATTCACTTGCCCGGGCGGCTGGTAGTCCCCGGGTCGTTTCCCAGGTGGGAGGTGTCGTTCCAGAGGCGCAGGAAGGGGTCCCTGCCGGCGCGCAGCTCGACGAGGTTCAGCGCGCACTCGTCCTGCGACCAGCGCAGGCGATATCTCGAAATCGGAGCGCCGGTGAGGGCGGCGCCGAGGATGCGCAGGGTGGCCTTGTGCGAGACGGCGAGGACCGGGTGCGGGGACCCTTCGTGGCGGGAACGGATCTCCTCCAGCGCCGCGAGCGCGCGCTGCGCCACCTGCGCCGCCGTCTCGCCTCGCGGAGGAGACACGGCGGCGGGGTCGGCGACCCACGCGTCGTAGCGCCGGGCATCGCGGGCCCGCGCACCCTCGGCGGAGAGCCCTTCCCAGTCGCCGTAGTCGATCTCGACCAGCCCCGGCAGCGCAACCGGATCGCTGCCCGGCGCGATCAGCGTCGCGGTCTCCAGCGTCCGCCCCAGGGGCGATCGGTAGACCGCGGCCCACTCGATGCCGCGCAGCCGCTCCCCCAGCCTGCGCGCCTGCTCGCGGCCGTGCGCGGTGAGGGGCAGCTCGCGCTGGCCGTTGAACGAGTCGACGGCGGAAGAGGCGGTCTGCGCATGTCGCGCCAGGTAGAGGAGCATCAGCGCTTCGCCGCCGGCCAGGGGACGATCTCCTCCTCGAAGAAGATGAAGACGCGCAGGCCCCTGCGCTCCTCGATGCGCGCGGGCCGGTAGCTGCGCCGGATCTTCGCCGGGGCCGAGAATCCCACCCGCGACATCTTCATCAGCGACATCTCGTCGTGGCGCTCCGCGGCGTCGCGGTTCGCGTGCTTCTGCCGCGCCTTGCGCCAGCCGAACATCACGCGCCCTTCGCGATGAAGTTCTCGCGCACGTAGTGGACGGTGTCGCTCAGCGTCTCCACCGGATCGCGCGGCCGGAAGCCGAGGAGCCGCTCGCTCTTCGAGGAATCGATGAAGAACCAGCACTCGCCCATCTCCACGTCGCTCGCGGGCAGGTCCGGCTCGCGCCCGCGCTCGCGGGCCCACCGCTCCAGCCAGTGCGCCGCGGAAATCTTCAGGCGCGAGGGCATGCGCAACAGCGGCGGCGGCCGGTGCGCGATGCGCCCCAGACGGGCGAAGAACTCGTGGAACTCCCAGTTCGCCGCGCCGAGCAGGTGGCGCTCGCCGGAGTTGCCCCGGGTCAGCGCCGCGGCGAATGCGGCCGCCGCGTCGCGCACGTCCACGAAGGAGATGCCGCCCCGGGGCATCACCGGAATGCGCCCCATCAGGAAGCGGAACACGTCCTGGGTGGACGACATGCGCGCGTCCCCCGGACCGAGCAGGAGCGAGGGGTTCAGCACCACCACCGGCAGCCCGCGCCGGGCGAACTCGATGGCGATCTTCTCCTCGTAGATCTTGCTCAGGTAGTACGGCCACCGTCCCACCGTCTCGATGGGATAGTCGTCCTCCTCGGTGGCCACCCGCCGGGTGCGCGAGACGCCGATGGTGCCCGAGGAGGAGGCGAGCACCACGCGCGAGACGCCCGCGCGCTGCGCCTCGGCGAGCAGGTTGCGAGTGCCGTCCACGTGCAGCTCGTACATCTTGCGGGCGTCGGCCGGATCGCGGCTCACCAGGCCGGCGAGGTGATAGACGCCCTCGACGCCGTGAAGGGCCCGCCGCAGCGACTCGGCGTCGCGCACGTCGCCCTTGACGGTCTCGGCGCCGGCGATCTGCGCGCCCGTGCGCACCAGCGCCCGCACCTCGTGGCCCGCCAGGCGCAGGACCGGGATCAGCGTGGAGCCGAGAAAGCCGGTGGCGCCGGTGACGAGGAGCTTCACCGCGTGGCCTCGAGCAGGCGCCCGGGCCTGCCGATCCCGGGAGGAGGCGTGCCGTCGCGCAGCGCTTCCACCGCCAGCCGCACCAGCCGCGTCACCTCCTTGTGGGCCGCAGACCGCGGGAGCCCCTGGGTGGCGGCGCGCAGCTCGTCGTGCCGCAAGAGCGGGCCGATGCGCACGATCAGCTTGCGCCGCCTGCGCGGATCGGGGACGAACGCGCCCTTGGGCATGGCCTCGTGGGTTCCGTCCAGGTACACGGGCAGGATGTCCGCTCCGGCGGCGAAGCTCAGGTAGGCGATGGCGGGCTTGAATTCCTGGAGCCTGCCGTCCGGCGAGCGGGTGCCCTCGGGGAAGATGAGCAGGTGGTAGCCGTACTCCAGCGTGCGGACCGCCGTCTGCAACGACTCCTTGAGCGATCCGCGCCGCTGGATGGGGACGAGGTTGGTGAAGTTGCCGAACCAGGCGCGCTTCCAGGGGTTGTCGAAGAAGTAGTCGCGCGCCGCCAGCGAGGCGAGCTTGTTGCCTTCG
>DASSQZ010000200.1:0-40845 GCA_035702105.1 Myxococcales bacterium
CCAGGGGTTCATGTTCTTCCAGGACCGCTCGGTCGACGTGATCAAGCACAAGGGCTACCGGGTGGCGGCCTCGAAGGTGGACAACGTCCTGCAGGAGCACCACGCCGTGGTGGCCTCCTGCACCATCGGCGTCCCCGACCCCGAGCTGGGCGAGCGCATCAAGTCCTTCGTGGTCACGAAAGCGGACGTGAAGGGAGTCAACGCCGAGGAGCTGATCCGCTGGTGCAGGGAGCGGCTCGCGCCCTACGAGGTGCCCTCTTACGTGGAGTTCCGCGACATGTTGCCCAGGTCCAAGGTGGGCAAGCTCCTGCGCCGCGAGCTGCGCTCGGAGGAGAAGCGCAAGGTGGAGGGCTGGACGCGGCCGGAGTGATCTTTCCTGTCAGGTCGATCGCTCGCCGCCCTGGCGGCGCTGGCGCACGGCGGCGGCGAGCAGGTCGAGGACGCGCACCGTATCGTCCCAGCCGATGCAGCCGTCGGTGATGCTCTGCCCGTAGACCAGCTCCTTGCCGGCGACCAGGTCCTGGCGTCCGCCGACCAGGTGGCTTTCGACCATCACCCCGACGATGCGCTCGTCGCCGCCTCCGATCTGGGCGGCGATGTCCTGGCAGACCGGCACCTGCCGCTCCGGCTTCTTGCCGCTGTTGGCGTGGCTGGCGTCGATCATCAGCCGCTGGGCGAGGCCGGCGGCGGCGATCTCCTGGCAGGCGGCGGCCACGCTGGCGGCGTCGTAGTTGGGCGTCCTGCCGCCGCGCAGGATGACGTGGCAGTCCTCGTTGCCGCTGGTGGAGACGATGGCGGAGTGGCCGCCCTTGGTCACCGAGAGGAAGTGGTGCGGCTGCCGCGCCGCCTTCACCGCGTCGATGGCGATGCGGATGCTGCCGTCGACGCCGTTCTTGAAGCCCACCGGGCAGGAGAGGCCCGAGGCGAGCTCGCGGTGCACCTGGCTCTCGGTGGTGCGGGCGCCGATGGCGCCCCAGGAGACCAGGTCGGCGATGTACTGCGGCGTGATCATGTCGAGGTACTCGCAGCCCGCGGGCAGGCCCAGCTCGGCGACGTCGAGCAGCAGCTCGCGGGCCAGCCTCAGGCCGCGGTTGATCTCGAAGCTGCCGTCCAGATCCGGGTCGTTGATCAGCCCCTTCCAGCCCACGGTGGTGCGCGGCTTCTCGAAGTAGACGCGCATGACGATCTCGAGATCCGCCGCGAGGCGCTTGCGCTCTGCCGCGAGCCGGCCGGCGTACTCCCTGGCCGCCCGGACGTCGTGGATGGAGCAGGGCCCCACCACCGCGATGAGCCGGTCGTCCATGCCGTGCAGGATGCGATGGATGGCCTGGCGCGCGTCGTGGACGGCGGTGGCGGCCCCGTCGGTGCAGGGGAACTCGCGGATCAGGTGCGCAGGCGGCGCCAGCTCCTTGATGGCCCGGATCCTGAGGTCGTCGGTATTGAAGGCCATGCGCTCCTTCTCGGTTGGGGAGAGGGCGAATGTATCCTGCGACGGCGCTCCGGACCATGCCGCCCCGCGGCGGCACGAAACCGGGCCGGCCGCGGATTGACGCAGATCGAGGAAATGGCGTAGCGCAGGCGCGAGGTGTCCCCATGAACTTCGAGCCGCAAAAGCTCTTCATCGGGTTGGTGGACTTCTTCTCCATCCTCTTGCCTGGCGCGCTGCTCACCTGGGCGCTGGGCGATCGGCTCCGGCCCTGGGCTCCCGCCGAGCCCACCGCGCGGTGGATCGCGTTTCTCTTCGTCGCCTGGCTGATCGGCCACTTCGTCTTCCTGCTCGGCTCCGTGCTGCTCGACGACCACGTCTACGACCCCATTCGCGACGCCACCCGCGGCGCGCAGATCCGCAGGCTGGCGAAGGGGCAGCGGCGATCGTTCTTCGTCCTGCGCGGGCTCGCGCGCCTGGTCTTCAAGGAGGGAGTCGATGCGCCGCTGCGCCAGGCGGTGGCGTTGAAGGAGCGCCACCTGGCGCCGCTCGGGGCGGAGGGCAGCATCAATGCCTTCCAGTGGTGCAAGGCGCGGCTGATCCTCAAGCACCCCGCGGCGATCGCGGAGGTGGAGCGCCTCGAGGCCGATTCCAAGTTCTTCCGCAGCCTGCTCATCGTGCTCCTGATCCTGGTCGCGCTCGGCCTCTCCCAGCACCGCAAGGAGGTGGCCGCGGCCGCGGCGGTCCTGCTGCCCTTTGCGTTCTGGCGCTTCTGCGAGCGGCGGGCCAAGGCGGTGAACCAGGCGTACTGGTACCTGATCACGCTGGAGAGCCAGTCCAGGCGGCGCGAGCCCTTGCGCCAGGAGCCCGTCTCGCACGCGGGCGGCGTGGTGCTCCGCGACGGCCAGGAGTGCCTCCTGCTGCAGGCGAGCGACGACCCCGGCGCCTGGGTGCTGCCCAAGGGACACGTCGAGCCTGCGGAGAAGGCGCGGGAGACCGCGGTGCGGGAGGTGCTTGAGGAGACCGGCGTCTGGGCGCGCATCACCGGCGAGCTTTCCGACGTCTCCTACATCGTCGACGGCGCGAACGTGACGGTGCGCTACTTCCTGATGGAGGCGCTCGCGTCCACCAGGCCGGCAGATGCCGGCCGCGAGCGCGTCTGGCTGCCGGTCGCGGACGCGATCGCGCGCGCCACCCACCCCGAGACCCAGGACCTGCTGCGGACGGTGGCCGCGAGGCTTCCGCGGACGGCGGCGGCGGCCTCGATGAACCCGGCTGCCTGAGGCGCTACTTCCAGTAGTCCTTGCGCGTGTCGTCGTCGACGTCGGGGTCGTTCCAGCCGCCGGTGGAGTGGATCCGCGACGACGACTCGAAGAACTCCCAGAGGAGGAACGCGATCGCCTTGTGGACGATGCGCGAGGGGTGCAGCGCGTCGGAGAGCCCGATCAGATCGCCGTCGACCTTCTCCTCGATGTCCATTCCCCAGAAATGGATCTTGTACTCGGTGGGCGCATAGAAATAGATGTTCTTCACGATCGGCCGCGGCACGTAATAGACGTACCGCCGCACGCCGAGCTGGCCGTTCTGGATCAGGTAGTTGACGAAGTCGAGGAACGCGTTCTTGGCGTTGTCGACCACCTTCACCAGCGCCTTGACGAAGGCGCCGATGGCGCTGACCGCGATTCCGAAGATCGCCGCCACCGTCGAGAGGGTCCACTTGAGGAAGGCCACCGGCGTGAGCGGGATGGGATCGTCCATCAGCTTCGCCAGCAGGTCCTCGAACTTGCCCGCCACCTTCTCCAGCGCGTCGAAGAGCGGCGCGATGATGTCGTAGAAGGCGCCGAGCTTGCGCTTGAGCAGCTTCTTGAAGTAGGCGATCAGCCCTTCCTTCGCGATGGTGCGGATGGCGTCGACCAGCGCCTCGATGCCCTCGCGGATGACGTCGAACCACTTCTTGAAGAAGTTGTAGATGGCCTTGAACGCGCCGGTGATCGCCTCCCAGGTGTCGGCGGCGGCGTCGAGCACCTTCTTGATCGGCGCGAACTTCGGCGAGTTGAGGAGCTGGCCGATCATGGTCTTGAAGTCGAAGCCGCCCTCCTTCTTCGCGTCCTCGGTCTTCTTCTTCTCCGGCGGATCCTGATCGCGCTTGCCGTGCTCGGGCTCCTCCGCCTTCGGCGCCGGCCGGGTGGTCCTGATCCGCTTCTTCTCGTCGCCCGCCTGCGCCGGCGGGCCCTTGCCCCCATCGCCCGAGGGCAGCTTGGGCTCGCCCTCCTCCTTCTGCAGGCCGGCGCCGAAGTCGATGTAGTAGGTGAAGAGCTCGCGCTCCTCGAGGATGACGAACTCGGCGAGGGCGTCGCCCTCCCAGGTGGGCTCGTAGAGGCCGTCGAGCACCGAGAACTCTGCGTACGGCTTGAGCGCCGCCTTGATGCCGAAGGTGAGGGTGAGGCCGACCCGCCCTCCGCCCTCCAGCGAACCGTCGGGCTTGTAGCGGATCTGCACCGTGCCCGAGGGATCGACGGTGGCGAGCGCGGAGATGGGCAGCGCGAGCCCGCCGCCGCCGCGGACCACCTTGGGGTGGATGGCGAAGAGGCCGAGCCCGATGCCCGGCTTGCCCACCAGCTCGGCCTTGAGCAGCCCGTCGAGCTTCACGGTGGCGATGGCGAGCTTCCACGACCAGTCGTCGAGGCTCAGCCCCTGCAGCTCGATGCTGGGGGTGAGCCCGAGCTCGAAGGAGTAGTTGAAGGAGAGCTCGAAGCGGACGTCGAGGTAGATCCCGAGCACGTAGATCATGAAGAGCGTGATCTGCTTCTTCAGGTCGATGAACTTCTTGTGGCCGCTCCACTTGAGGAGCTGGATGCGGTCGATGGAGAGCCTGCCGCTGACCTCGTTGGTCGCCGAGTTCCAGGTGAGGGTGCCCTTCGCCACCATCCCTTCCTTGATCCGGATCCAGACGGTGCCGGTGACCACCAGGGCGGCGAGCTTCTTGTCGTAGTCGAGCCCCAGCTCGGCGGCGACGCGATCCTTGGTCTCGTCGCCCACCTTCACCCTGGCCGAGGCCTGCAGGATCTCGAACCTTCCCTCCTTGGTGATGGCGCAGGAGATGCGCGCTTCCTTGACGAACTTGAGGTTCTCGGTCACCTCGATGGTGAACTCGGACGAGAGCGCGCCCTCCTCGTCGAGCGCGAGCTTGAGCTGGGGAATGCGCAGGTACTTGCCGAGCTGGATGGGCTTGTCCTCGGCGAGCGCGATGCTCCCCGAGTAGCGGCCGCGCTCGTCGATGTGGACGGCGATGACGAAGCCGGTGTCGCCCAGGCCCTTCGAGATCTTCTCCAGCGCGGGGATCTTGAGATACGCAGTCCCGCCGATGTCTCCGGAGTACTTGCCCTTCTCGTAGAGCAGCGAGCCCTTGAGCGTGCCGGAGACCAGCGGCGACTTGCTCTTCGGCGGGTACTGCAGCGTCTTCGACTCGTAGTCGAAGCGGAGCCTCTGCAGCTCGCTGTTGGCGATGTCGGCGGTCGCGGTCGCCGAGCCGAAGAGCCCCAGGTCGACCTTGAAGTTGATGTTCTGCGCGGAGAAGCCGCCGGTCTCGACGTCGTAGGCGAGGTGGTCGACGCCGCCCTCGAGGTCGATGCCGGCCACCTTCTTGCGCAGCTTGAGCTTGTCGGCGGCGATGGTGGTGAGGTCGTTCTCGTGCTTGATCGAGACGTCGAAGGGGTCGAGGCCCTCGATCAGCTTCGCGACGGTGGCCTTGCCCTCGATCTTCCACTTCCCCTTCGCGTACTCGACGGTGACGCTGCCCTTGAACTTGTCGGGATCGGGCTGGTAGGAGACCGCCACCTCGCCCTTGGCGAAGAAGCCGCGCGATTTGGTCAGCCCGGCGTCGATCTGCGCCTTGTCGATCCGGATGTCCTTGGCGATCTTCTCGCCGGGATCGACCCAGATCGACCCGGTCAGGCCGTCGTCGCTGAGATCGACCTTGGCGTGGACCTTCTTGAGGAACTTGTCGAGCCCGCCCGGCTGGGGCTTGTCGAGGCCTCCGTCGATGGTGCCGACGATCTGCGGAGCGTTGGCGGGCGCAGGCGCGGCCGGGGTCGCGGGGTCGGACGCCGGAACGGGCTGGAACTTCTTCGGCGTGGGCTCGGCGGTCAGCGGCGCGCCCTTGGCGTCGAGCAGCATGGTGAACGAGCCGGACTCGATCGGCGCATAGCCCGGAGTGCGCAGCGTGACCTCGTACTCCTTCAGCTTGAGCCCGGGATGGGTGATCGGCGGATCGACGAGCTTGTGGGTCAGGTTGGCGGCGTCGTCGGCGTCGTCGACGGTGACGGCGATGACCGGATTCTTCTTGATCCCCTGCTGGACCTTCTTCTTCGGCTGGGTCTTCGGCAGCGGGGGATCCGTCTCGAAGAGATCGGTCCGCTTGCGGAAGACGACGAGCAACTCCTTCATCCAGAGGCCGGCGATCTTCGTGTCCGGGCCGAAGTAGTAGCGGACGCGGATGAAGGTCAGTCCCTTGACGCCGTCGGGATCCTTGGGGTCCTTGACGTAGCCCTGGATGGGAGGCTTGCGGCTGAGAATGCGCAGGTAATCCTTCATCTGCGCGATCTGCGTGTCCTTGGGTCCGGTGGTGACCGCCTTGACTTCGCCGATGATGAAGTCGGTGCCTTCCTTGACCACCAGGTCGCCGTAGCGCTCCTTGGTGAGGGTCTTGTCCTTGAAGACCGGCTGGCCCGCCTTCGCATCGATGCCCGGGCGGTTCTTCGCCACCCACTTCTCGAAGATGTTTCCCTGGATGCGCGTGTAGGGCTTGGGGAACGCGGCGGTCTTCACCACGTCCTTGAAGAGCCCGTCGACGTCGTCCTCGTAGACGTCGACGATCTTGGCCTCCATGACGTCGCGCGCCTTGGAGAGCTCGTCGTCGGTCACCGCGGAGAGGTTCTTGACGTGGGCGGTGACCTCCTGGGTCCACTTGTTCTTCGCCCAGTTGCGAATCTTCGTGTTGGTGATCTTCCCGCAGGAGGCGCGGTAGTCGCGCAGGCTGGCCGCGTTCTCCTCGGGCGTCGGGCCCTTCCGGTCGACCTCGATCTCGTAGATGATCGGCTGGTACTCTCCAGAGCCGGTGACCGCGTACTTGCGCGCATCCTCGCCGCCCACCTGCGAGAGACGCCACTTCTCGCCGGAGGCCAGGATCTTGCGCAGCTCGCCGTCGTGTCCGTTCTTGACGACCTCGTTGTAGTCGGCGAAGGCGAACTTCTCGCCCGAGCTGCGCTTGTACCTGCCGCCGGTTCCCTCCTCGGCATCCTTCTCGCGCCGGAACACCGGAGGACTGCGCTCGTGCAGGCCGAACTTCGCCCACTTCGAGCTCTTCTTCCCCGTCTCGAGCAGGAACTCCTTGAACCGCTGCTCCTCCTCCTCGAGGTTGGTCTCGTCGAGACCCGAGGGCACCTCGGCGCGATAGAGGGCAATCGGCGCGCGCTGCAGGTCGGCTGCGCCGCAGGTCCCGCCGGCAAATGCGTCGGCGTCGCGCTCGGCACGACTCGCGGCGGCGGCGACGGCGAGCGCTCCCGGGGAGAAGGCGGCGGCGCGCGAGCGATCCGCGCGCTGCTGGAACACGTGGGCAAGCTCGTGTGCGACCAGCGCCAGCGCGGGGACGTCGTCGCGGAAGAGCAGCACATTGCCGGCGCAGAGCGCGCGAGCGCGCAGCCGCTCGCAGGCGCGACGGGCGGCGGCGCCGCGGTAGACCTCGAGACCGCTCAGGGAACGGCCGAGGCGCGCGGCGAAGAGCGCAATCGATGGCGGCGCCGAGCGCGCGTCCCTCTTGCGCGCCGACTCGACCAGCGTCGCCGGATCGTCCTGGCGCGGGGCCGGCGGAGAGGGCCCGCCGGGGACCCCGTTGCGCCGCCGGACCGAGCGGGCGGGGGGCGCCCGCGGCGAGGGAGAAGCGCGCGCCCTGCGGGGCGGCGGGGAAGGCCGCGCCCGCGCCACCCGCGCGCCCCTCGCCGCCGGTTCGCGGTGCTCGACGGAGATGTTTGCGAACTCGAGCGCCGCCGGTGAACGGACCGCTGGCCGCAGGTTGCGGCGCTCCGGGCGGACCGCCGCGGGCGCCTTCGGCACTGCCCTCGCCGCGAGCGGGCGCTTCTCGCGCGCCGGCACGGCGCTCGATCTCCGGGCGATCTGCGTCGGCATCTCCCGCCGCATCCGGTCCCCCAACGGCCGCGCCCAGCATACACCCCGCCGGCGAGAACCGAAGCGAGGCGCGCCGGACTGTGCGATTCCCGGCGGCTGGATCGCCTGCGACCGCGATGCTACGACCCCGCTCCATGGCGGTTCCGGACCGGATCTCGTTCTCGCTCGAGTTCGAGCTCAACGAGCCCTCCCTGTGGTGGAAGGACGGGCTCGTCGGGCGGGCGCTCGCGGAGGCCCTGACGGGCGCGGGGCTCTGGCTGGATTACCGCTTCTCCGGCACCGCCGGCGGGCGCCTGCGGAAACTGCGCGGTCCCGACGAGCTGGAAAGCCTGATGCGGAAATGGAAGCCGCTGGAATACGTGCTGCAGCGCGAGCCGGAGTACGACGCCGATACCACCGCGGTGCGGCTCAGCTTGCGCGAGGCGCTCTTCTCCGCCGACGTACAGCTTGCAGGCGAGGACGTCGCCTCGCGCGCGGACGGCCTGCTCGATGCCTTCGCCGCCTTCGGCGCGGCGCTGTTTCCCGCTCTGGCGCCGAAGGCGGTGCTGACCAGCGGCAACACGCTGCTCGACGACCCGTATCCGCGGCCGCGCCCGCCGCACGTCGCCACGCTCGGATTCGCGCCGGGATCACCGCTCGATCTCTTCGACGTCGAGGCGCTGCGGGCGCAGGCGACCCGGACCCAGCTCGACGCGGTGCTCAAGGCCAGGCTTCCGCCGGACTCGAAGCGGTCCCGCCAGGGCAGGCTGGTGACCCTCCGCTGGGCGCAGGGCATCCGCGACGCCGAGGCGCTGGCCGCAGCCCGCGCGCGGCAGGAGCAGTGGCTGATCGAACACGTGGGGTTGGATCGAGACACCTCCTACAACGAGGCCGGCGACCTTCGCGAGAACGCCTCCGGCGCGAGCGCGCATCCTCCGCTCACGGCCTACGACCGCCGGATCGCCACCGGCTACAAGGCGGTGGTCCCTCCCGCCATGGACGACGAACAGTGGGCGGACATCGAGCGCTGGGTGAAGCGGCGCAAGCTGCCCGACGGGAGCCCGCTCCATGCGCTCAAGCTGATCGTTCCGAACCGCGAGCTGGCGGTCGAGGTGCGCGGCCGGGCGCTCGAGGCGGGCGTCGACGCGGTCCTCTACACCGATAACGACGGCCGCTGGTGGGATCCCTTCCCGCCGGGGACGTGGTGGGAAAGCTAGCGCTTCTCCAGGTAGAACACGTGCTCCAACCCGTACTGCGTGGCCGTCTGCAGCGACTCCTCGCCGACGAGGTGCGGCTCGAATTCGCGGACCAGGTCGCGGCGCGCGAAGGAGATGTCGGGGATGAACAGGCCGGGCGCGTACTCGCGGTTGCAGAGCACCGTCGTGTAGTCCGCCAGCGGCGTGAAGATCACCAGCGCCATGCGCCGGGTGAAGGAGGCGACGGCGTTGCGGAGGATCCGCTGCCAGTCCTGGTTGTGCTCGAGCACGTGGCGCATGAAGAGGCCCTCGCTGCGCGAGGTGTAGCTGCAGAGGTCCGCCACCACGTCGCTGAAGCGCGACCGCGAGCCGTCGATCCCGCGATATCCGCCGCGCAGGTGGCGGCGGAACCAGCCGAGGCCGCAGCCCCAGTCCTCCACGGCGAGGCCGTCGAGGAAGCGCGCCCCCTTCTCGTAGGTGGTGACGTCGCCGTAGGCGACCTCGCTCGTCGCGCCGGCGTGGAATCCGAGCCAGCGGCCGGCGCTGGTCTGGTTGAGGCTCACCTCGCTGCGCAGCTCGGCGGCGGAGAGGCGCATGATCCGGTCGAGCCGCTCGAGGTTGCGCCGGTACTGCGCATCCGAGCCCGGCGCCCGCGCGCCGCGCCCGTGCCAGAGGTGGTGCGCGGTGAAGGGCAGGAACGAGTAGCGGATGCCCAGCTTGGCGATCTTGCTCGACATCAGATCGTCCTCGCCGCCCCAGCCGGCCATCCGCTCGTCCCAGCCGCCGCACTCGCGGTACGCCCAGTGGGTCATCAGCACGGCGCCGCCGGTCAGGTTGATTCCGCTCCGCCTGGCGCCGCCCGCCGGCGCAAGGCCGCGGTACACGGCGCGCGTTTCCTCATGCGAGAGATCGATCAGCGTGTCGTACGGGCTCACGGCGTCGTCGCGCTCCAGGGCGGCGAGCGCCGCCTGCAGGCCCTGCGCCGGGCAGAGCACGTCGGCGTCGGTGAAGAGCAGCGGCTGGCGCGTCGCGAGCTCGCGCTGCGCGCTGACGCCGGCGTTGAAGCAGGCCGAGCGGTTGAAGGGCCCGCGGTCGGGAAGCTGGACGTACGCATCGGCGCCGAGCTCGACGTGCGTGGTGTCCTGCTCGACGGCGACGATGCGCCCCGCCATCGGCCGCAGCGACGCCACCACCTGCCGGGCGGCTTCGGCGCGGCCCTCTTCCCAGCCCCGGAATGGAACGATCGCGATCATCCCCGCGGCTGGATGCGCGTCTCGATCAGGCCGTCGTTCACCAGCCTCTGCAGCGCCGCGGTGAGCGTGGTCCCCACGCGCGTCCAGAGCACGAACTGGTGCCGCGTGGAGAGCCCTTCCGCGAGCACGTCGCGGACGTCGGCAGCGCGCGCGATTCCCAGGGCGCGCGCGATGTCCTCGACTCCCACCTGGGTGGAGGTGGCGGCGATCCGCAGCTCCCATCTCTCGGGGCGGGCGCGCTTCTCCGGCGGCACGCGCGGCGCGGGCGCGCGCTGCTCATCGGCGTAGCGCCCCTCCGCGGCGGGATGGGGAAGGACTCCCGCGGGCGGCTCGGCGCCTGCCGTCCCGGCCACGGCGGCGGCCCTCTCGAGCATCGCCTCGACCGGGATTGCCGCCGTGTCGTCCTTGCCGGGACCGGCGCCGGCGAGGCCGTGCGCGGCCTCTTCGAGAGCGCGTTCGATGCCCTGGACGGCGGCGAAGAGGGGAGGCGCACCGGTCTCGGCGAGCGGCCGTGACGCTGCGCCGGGGGCGAGCGCTTCCGCCTCGGCCGACGCGGCGGCCGCGCTCACGGCGGGACCGATGCCGCCATCGCCCGCCCGCGCACGTCCGAGCAGCGACTCCAGCGCGGTCCAAGGCACCCTCATCCGCGCACGGGAACCGGCTCCGGCGGCGGCGCGCCAGGCGCGAACGGCGGCGAGCCCCGCACCGACGGCGCGCGCGGCATGGCCGATCCGTGATGCCTCGAGTCCGAAGGGAGCGGCCCCGGCGGCGTCGGGCCGCGTCGCCACGGCGGCCGCTGCGGCGCCGGCGTCGATCGCCCAGCGGCGTACCTCGCCGGCCGGGGTTGCCAGAGTCGCGGCCTCGCCGCCCGGCTCGGCCACACGCTCGTCCCGGGCCGGCCTTCCCTCGCGCGCGCGCCCGGCCGCCGGCCCGGGCAGAACCTCGCTGCGGCTCGCGAGCGCGCGGGCGAGCAGCGCATCCGCCACCTGGCGCAGCCCATGGAAGATGCGGATCCACGGCGACGCGGAGGGAGGTGCCACCCTGGCGAGGTCGCGGCGTGGCGGCCCGGATGTCTCGGCGGCGCGATCGCGCGCGGGCGGCCGGACGGCAGAAGCAGCGGGAAGCGCGACCCGAGGCGCGGGGAGCGGCGCCGCCGCGGGAATCGGGGGCGTTGCGCCGGGCGAACGCGGAGGAGGAGGCGGCGGCGGCAGCCGTTCCGCGCGCGCGCCCGGGACCTCCGGCTTGGGTGGCGGCGGCGCCGCGGCCTTCGGCTTGATCTCCATCTTCGGCGCGGCCGGGGGAAGCGCGGCGGCCGGCGCAGGCGCGGCTCGAGGCTCCGCCGCGTGCTCGACGCCATGCTCCCCGCCCGCATGCGGCGCCCCGGACTCCGCCTTGCCGGCCACAGCGGGCAGGGCCGCCTGCTGCACCGGGACGGCGCCGAACTCGAACGGCAGCGCCGGCGCGACGGTCGCCGGAGCGCCATGATCGCGGACGGCGACCCGCATCGCCGCGGCGGCCGGCGCCGCCTTCCGCGGCGGCGCCGAGACGATCTCACGGACGCGAGCGGCGAGCTTTCCCGGCGGCACCTGCGTCGGCACGGCCGGACCATTGCACCCGCAAAACGGCGAAATCAAGGAACGGCGCGCAAGGCGGGAGCGACGCGCATCCCTCCCAGGACCTCGCGCCAGCCCTCCCAGCACGCCTCCTCGTCGACGATCTCGAGCAGCCGCCGGCGGCCTGCCTCCGCCATCTTCCTGTGGGCGCCGGGGTGGTGCGCGAGCCAGCTCGCGCGGTAGCTCATCTCGTCGGAGTCCGACGCCATGAAGCCGCTCTCGCCGTCCACCACCAGCTCGGGGAAGGCATAGTCGCGCTCGACGATGGGGACCACGCCGTGCGCCCAGGCCTCGATGAGGACGCGGCAGTACGACTCACGCGAGCCGCCCGTCTTGTGAATCATCGTATCCACCGTGCGGAAGAACTGCGTGGCCGGGATCTCGTTTCCCGCCCAGGTCCGCCAGTCGAGGCCGGGCGGGGCCGGGCCAATCTTCGCCGCGGCGTTCGGCCCATAGCCGAGGATGAAGGTCTTCTTGCGCAGCCCGGGGGGAACCAGCACGCGGTCGAAGATGCGCCAGGTATCCGGCGCGAACTTCGCGCCGTCGTCGCGGGAGATGCGCCCGATGCGATATTCCCCATTCCATTCACGATAGAGGAAATCGGCCCGCCGCGGATTGAAATAGGGACGGTACCGCATCGTGCGGACCGGCCGGATGCGCTCGAGCGCCGGGCGCAGCCAGCTCTCCTGGTAGGCGCTGATGAAGCCGAAGAGATCGATCTCTCCGCGCTCGTGCGCGCGGCGCTCGGCCTCGAACACGAAGGTCATGCAGTTGAACCAGATGACCAGCGCCGGCCTTCCCGCCCGGACGATCTCGGGGAGCCGCTCGAGGAAGTGGCCGTTGCAGAAGCTCGCCACCACGCGCCCGCGGAACACGTCCTTGCGGTATTCGTGGATCTCGCAGCCGCGGGCGGCGGCGCGGCGCGCGGCTTCGGTGTCGCTGCCGAACATCGGCACCAGGTGCACGCCGACGTCGTGGGCGCGGAGCAGGTCGATGAGGTGATCGAGCTCGGTGTCGGCGCCACCGTATCCCGAGGGAAATCCGGCAATCCAGAGCTCCATGCGCAATCCATTCCCCAACGTCGGCTTGACAGCCTCGGAGCGCCCTTGCTATGCGAATGCGCTCGCGGGGTCAAACCGCCGGATCCTCCTCCTCGAACGGCCTCGTCGGATCGCTCGCTTTCGGGCGACGAGGGGGCACCCATGCCGGTAGCGCTCAGCTATCCAGGCGTCTACGTCGAAGAGATTCCCTCTGGCGTCCGGACCATCACCGGGGTGCCCACCTCGGTCACCGCCTTCCTCGGCAGGGCGCCCAGGGGCCAGCTCGACGAGCCGGTCGTGGTGACCAGCTTCGCCGACTTCGAGCGCAAGTTCGGCGGCTTGAGCCTCGGTTATCCAATGGGTTATGCGGTCCGCGACTTCTATGCCAATGGTGGGGCGCTGGCGCTGATCGTGCGCCTCTACAACCCGCCCGATGGGGCCGGCGGCGCAGCCCGCATCAGCCTGCCGGCGGTGCTGCCCTCCTCCAGCTCGTCCTCGTCGAGCTCCCCGTCGTCGTCGTCGAGCTCCTCCTCGTCCTCCAGCTCCTCGTCCTCGAGCTCCTCCTCCTCGAGCTCCTCCTCCTCCTCGTCGAGCTCGTCGTCTTCCTCCAGCTCCTCGTCCTCGAGCTCCTCTTCCTCGTCCGGCGGCAGCTCCTCGAGCTCGTCTTCGGCGGCGCCGCTGTCCGCCGGGGACCTGGTGCTGGAGGCGGCGAGCCCGGGCGCCTGGGGCGACGACCTGGTCGCCTGGATCGACTACGACGGCATCCAGCTTCCCGGCGGCGCCTCGGCGGCCCAGATCGCCGAGGCCGACGCGCTCGCCGCGAGCCTGGGCGTCACCCGCGCCGACCTCTTCAACGTCAATGTGCGCCTCACCCCGGACGGCCCCACCGAGAAGATCCGCAACGTCTCCCTCAAGGACGGCACGCGGCGCATCGATCGCGTGCTGAAGACCGAGTCGCAGCTGGTGCGCATTCCCGCCTCGCCGGCGATGGCCACCAGCGGCCGGCCCGCGGCCACGCCGTCGGACTCCAACGGCGCGGTCCTCGTCGCCCATGCCTCGGGCGGCGACGACGGCAAGGCGCTCGACATGAGCAGCGACACGGTGCTGGGGCAGGCCAGCGGCAAGAAGACCGGCATGTACGCCCTCGACCGCGCCGACATCTTCAACCTGCTCTGCATCCCGCCCGACACCCGCGGCGGCGAAGTGAGCACCGCGGTGTACAGCACGGCGCTGGGCTACTGCGTGCAGCACCGCGCCATGTTGATCGTCGATCCGCCGCTGAAGTGGGAGAGCGCGGACGACGAGACCCGGACGCTGCCCGATCCGGTGCCTGACGCCGCCGACGTCGGGCTCTTCGGCCCCGCCGCGCGCAACGCCGCCGTGTTCTATCCCCGGCTCGTCCAGCCGAATCCGCTGCTCAAGGGACAGCCGCAGAAGTTCGTCCCCTGCGGCGCGGTGGCGGGAATCTTCGCCGCCACCGACGCCACGCGCGGCGTGTGGAAGGCGCCCGCCGGCCTCGATGCGGCGCTGCAGGGCGTGCAGGGGCTCTCGGTGATGATGACCGATCCCGAGAACGGCCTCCTCAACCCGCAGGCGATCAATTGCCTGCGCGTCCTGCCCGGAGCGGGCCCGGTGGTCTGGGGCTCGCGCACGCTGCGCGGCGCCGACCGGCTGGGCGACGAATACCGCTACATCTCGGTGCGCAGGACCGCCCTCTACATCGAGGAGAGCCTCTACCGCGGCACCGCCTGGGTGGTGTTCGAGCCCAACGACGAGCCGCTCTGGGCGCAGATCCGGCTCAACGTCGGCTCGTTCATGCACACGCTCTTCCGCCAGGGCGCGTTCGCGGGCGCCTCGCCCAAGGATGCATACCTGGTGAAGTGCGATCGCGAGACCACCACCCAGGACGACGTCAACCATGGCGTCGTCAACATCCTGGTCGGCTTCGCGCCGCTCAAGCCGGCCGAGTTCGTCGTCCTGCAGCTCCAGCAGCTCGCGGGTCAGATCGCAACCTGAGGAGGCGCACATGGCCACGTTCAGCGTCAATCCGCAGCGTCTCGACCCGTACAAGAACTTCAAGTTCCGCGTGAAGTGGGACGGCAAGTACGTGGCGGCGGTCAGCAAGGTGAGCGTCCTCAAGCGCACCACCGAGGTGGTGAAGCACCGCGACGGCGGCGACGCGTCCACCTCGCGCAAGTCGCCCGGCCGCACCGAGTACGAGGCCATCACGCTGGATCGCGGGATCACCCACGACGTGGAGTTCGAGAACTGGGCGCGAAAGGTCTGGGACTACGGCGGCGGCCTCGGGGCGGAGAGCTCGCTGGCGGACTTCCGCAAGGACCTGATCATCGAGCTCTACAACGAATCGGGGCAGCTGGTGATCGCCTACCAGGTCTATCGCTGCTGGGTCTCGGAATACCAGGCGTTCCCCGACCTCGACTCCAACGCGAATGCCGTCGCCATCCAGCACATCAAGGTCGAGAACGAAGGGTGGACCCGCGACACCAGCATCGCCGAGCCCAAAGAGCCCACGCTGAACTTCTGAGATGGGCGCGCTCACTGCCGAAGATGTCCTGCGGGTCTGGGAGCAGGGGTCCGCCTGCGCGCCTCTGGAGCGCGCGCTGCTCCTGCTCTCCGCCGCCGACGCCGCGCCGGTGGGCGAGCTTGCCGCGCTGCCCATCGGCGCGCGCGACCGCCGCCTCCTCGCGCTGCGCGCCGCCACCTTCGGCGCGAAGATGCCGCTCGCCGGCAGGTGCCCGCGCTGTGCCCAGGACCTCGAGTGCACGCTGGACGCGCGCGAGCTCGCCGCCGCAGGCAGCGAGGCGCTTGCCCCCGCCTACGAATGGCGCAGCGGGGAGACGGTGGTGCGCTACCGGCTGCCGGACAGCCGCGACCTGGTCGCGGTCGAGGGCTGCGCGCCGGAGGACGCCGGACGCGCGCTGCTCGAGCGGTGCATCCTGCAGGCGGCGCGGGCGGACGAGAAGCTGCAGCCAAAGGACTTGCCCGAGGAAGCCGCCTCCGCGCTGGCCGAGGCGATGGCAAGGGCCGATGCCGGCGCCGAGACGACCATCGCGCTGACCTGTCCCGCGTGCGCGCATCGGTGGACCGTGCTCTTCGACGTGCTCACCGTGCTCTGGGCCGACGTCACCCGCCGGGCGCGGCGGCTTCTCCAGGAGGTCGATGCGCTCGCGCGCGCCTATGGCTGGCGCGAGGCCGACGTGCTCGCGCTCTCGCCGCGCAGGCGCTCGCTCTACCTCGAGATGGTGACCGGATGAGCGGGTACCTGGAGCGCCTGGTCGAACGCGTCCACGGGCGCGCCGAGGTGTTGCGTCCGCTGGTGCCTTCCCGGTTCGACCCCGGCCCCGATGCGGCGCCGGAGCCATCCGCCTCGCTCCTCGAACGGCACGAGGAGACCGTGGCCGCGCCGCTGCCCGGGCATCCCCGGAGGGCGCGCGCCGCCGCCGACGTTCCGGCGGAGCGGTCCGCCCCCCTGCGCCCGCTTGCCGCGGCCGATGCGCCGGGGTCGCCGTCGCAGCCGAACCCGCCTCCTGTGCATCATGGCAACGTTCCCGCCGAGGCTCCGCGGCAGGACGAGCAGGCGCCCGCCGCGCAGCGCAGCCCCGAGGCCGCCGCCCTCGAGGAGCGCATCCGGCGCGCGGTGGCCGCAGCGATGGACGCGCAGGAGCCTCCGCGAGCGGCCGCGCCTTCTCCCCTGCCGGCGCTGCGCGAATCCGACCGGCGCGAGAGCGTCATCGAACGCGAGGTGCGCACGGTGGAGGTTCACCCGGACGGCACGATGACCGGGCAGCCTTCGCCGCGGCAGCCAGGAGTCGCTCTCGCGGCGCCCTCGCCGCTGCCGCAGCGCCGCGAGCCGGCGGCCCCGCGCCGTGCTCCCGCCCCGGCCGAGCCCGGGCCCACCGTACAGGTGACCATCGGAAGGGTCGAGGTGCGCGCCGTGCCCCCCGCGGCGCCTTCCCCTGCGCCGGTGCGCCGCACCGGGCCCGCGATCTCCCTCGAGGACTACCTGCACCGCCGCGATCGGGGTCCGCGATGAGCGACTCGCTTGCCATCGCGGCCGTCACCTCGACGATCCAGCAGATGCTGCTGCGGGTGAAGAACCCGCAGGCGGGAGATCCGGCCAAGGACCCGCAGCTCGCCGGCGCCGACGTGAGCACGGCTCCGCTCCACCTCGCCCGGACCGACGAGACCACCAACCAGCTCAACGTCTTCCTCTACCACACTGCCTGGAACGCCCAGCTCCGCAACATGGACATGCCGGGCCAGACGCACCGGGGCGAGGTGGGAACGCCGCCGCTCGCCCTCGACCTGCACTACCTGATCACCTCGTACGGGGCGGGAAACGACGAGATCCTCGCCCATCGCCTGCTCGGCTGGGCGATGAGCATGCTGCACGACCACGCGGTGCTCCTGCCCGGCGACGTCCGCTCCGCGCTGCCTGCGAGCGATCTCTCCCGGCAGATCGAGCGCATCCGCATCACGCCGCATCCCATCACCACCGAGGAGATGTCGCGGCTCTGGACCATCTTCTCGACCAACTACCGCACCTCGGTCGCGTACCAGGCGTCGGTGGTGCTGATCGACAGCACCCGGCGGCCGCGCGCCGCGCTCCCCGCGCTCGACCGCGGGGCTGCGGCCCAGGGCAGCGTCGAGGCGCCGCCTCCGCCCTTCCCTACGCTGGCCGGGGCGGCGCTGCCGCACGGCCAGCCCTCGGCGCGGCTGGGCGACGCGATCGCCCTCGACGGCTTCCACCTCGACGGGCCCTCGCCCACCGCCATCTTCTCGCACCCTCTCCTGGCCGTGTCGCTGCGCCTCGCGGCGCTCGTCGACAGCGACGGCCTCACCGCGCAGCTCACCTTGCCGAACGGGCCGGCCGATCAGCCGAAGTGGCCCGCGGGCGTCTACGCCGTCACGCTCGCGCCCGACGCCTCGCGCAGCGCGGTGACGAGCGCGATCACGCTGGCGCTGGCGCCGCGCATCCTCGCCATCACGCCGGCCATCGCCGTCGGAGGCAAGGCGAAGCTCGATGCGCAGGGCGCCCTCACCCTGACGGTGAAGTTCAGCCCGCAGGTCTGGAAGGAGCAGCGGCTCACCCTGCTCTGCGGCTCGCAGGCGGTGGACGCCGGGCCCCGCACCGGGAAGGTCGACCAGTTCACCTTCAAGGTCCCGGCCGCGCCTCTGGGCCGGCAGTTCGTCCGGCTCCGGGTCGACGGCGTCGACAGCCTGGTGATCGACTACGCCGCGCCCTCGCCGGCGTTCGATCTGACGCAGTCGGTGGAGGTGGTGCCGTGAACCGCGCCGCCCCCGGCTGGATCGAGGCGAACCAGAAGCGCCTCACCGCGGAGCTCGCGCGGGTGCGCGCCCTGGTCGCCCGCAAGCTCGGGCGCGAGCACGCGCCGCCCGCCGCCCGCGAGGCCATCGCCCGGGACTGCCCCGTGCCGGGGGGCTCCTCTCTCGACGCGGTGTGCGCCGCCTTCTCGCTCTCGCCCTTCGAGCGCGACCTGTTGCTCCTCTGCGCGGGCGTCGAGATGAGCTCGGAGATGCTCGCGCTGGTGGCGGCGGCGCAGGGAGAGCGGCCGGCGGTCACCTTCGCGCTCGCGCTCTCGCTCCTGCCCGACGCCCACTGGAGCTCGATCACGCCGGCGGCGCCGCTCCGCCGCTGGCGCCTCGTCGAGGTGGGGCCGGGCGATGCGCTGACCTCGTCGCCGCTGCGCATCGACGAGCGCATCCTCCACGTCCTCGCCGGGCTCGACTGCCTGGACGAGCGCCTCCAGCCGCTGCTCACCGCGTGCGGAGCGGCCGGCGAGCCCTTCGCCCCGTCCCTGCGCGCGCTCGCCTCGCGCATCGCGCGGCTCTGGCGCGGCGACGATGCGCAGGTGCCGCTCCACCTCAGCGGCCAGGACGCCGCGAGCCGGCAGCTCATCCTCGCTGCGGCCTGCGAGGAGCTGCGTCTTCCCCTGCGCCTGCTTCGCGCCGCCGATCTGCCTCCGCTCGCCGCCGACCGCCAGTCGCTCGCCCACCTGTGGGCCCGCGAGGTCCGGCTCGGCGGGGGCGCGCTCCTCGTCGAGTGCGACGAGGAGCCGGAGCAGCTCCGGGCGGCGGCCGCGTTCGCGCACCACGGCGGCGGCCGCATCGCCATCTCCTCGCGCGATCCGCTCCGCGTCGTCGAGG
The DNA here is from genome assembly GCA_035702105.1 of Myxococcales bacterium. Classification (GTDB taxonomy): domain Bacteria; phylum Myxococcota; class Myxococcia; order Myxococcales; family 40CM-4-68-19; genus 40CM-4-68-19. The sequence goes on from DASSQZ010000200.1 coordinate 18,880, forward strand.
GGGCGGTCCCCGTCGAGGTCGGGCTGCCCGCGGCCGGCGAGCAACGCTCGATGTGGCAGCAGGCGCTCGGCAGGCACGCGGCGCAGGCCAACGGCGCGCTCGACCGCGTCGTCTCGCAGTTCCAGCTCGGGCCCATCGCCATCCGCGCCGTCGGCGCCGCGGTGCTGGGCGAGCTTTCCGGCCAGCCCAGGCGCGGGCTCGAGCCGGTGCTCTGGGAAGCGTGCCGGGCGCAGTCGCGGCTGCGCCTGGACGACCTGGCCCAGCGGCTCCTGCCCTCGGCGAGCTGGGACGACCTGGTCCTTCCCGACGAGCAGCGCGCGATCCTGCTGCAGATCGTGGGACACGTCCGGCATCGCCACAAGGTGTACGAGACCTGGGGGTTCGCGCGCCGGGGCGGGCGCGGGCTCGGCATCGGCGCGCTCTTCGCGGGCGTCAGCGGCACCGGCAAGACCATGGCCGCCGAGGTGATCGCCGACGCGCTTCATCTCGATCTCTACCGCATCGATCTCAGCCAGGTGGTGAGCAAGTACATCGGCGAGACCGAGAAGAACCTGCGGCGCATCTTCGATGCCGCCGAGACCAGCGGGGCGGTGCTGCTGTTCGACGAGGCGGACGCGCTCTTCGGCAAGCGCACCGAGGTGCGCGACAGCCACGACCGCTACGCCAACATCGAGGTCAGCTACCTGCTGCAGCGGATGGAGTCCTATTGCGGCCTCGCCATCCTCACCACCAACCTCAAGACCGCCCTCGACACGGCGTTCGTGCGCCGCCTGCGCTTCGTCGTGCAGTTCCCCTTCCCGGACGCGGGCCAGCGCAAGGAGATCTGGCGCCGCATCTTCCCCAGGGACACGCCGACCGAGGCGCTCGACCACGAGAAGCTCGCGCAACTCGGAGTCCCCGGCGGCAACATCCGCAACATCGCCCTCAACGCGGCCTTCCTGGCGGCGGACGGCGGCCAGCCCGTCACCATGGCCCACCTGGTGGCCGCCGCGAAGACCGAGCTGGCGAAGATGGAGAAGCCCCTCTCGGAGGCGGAGATCGGAGGTTGGGTATGAGCCCGCGCAGCGTCCACCTGCACATCGAGCAGCTGGTGCTCGAAGGGTTCGGCCCCGGGAGCGGCCCGCGGATCGCCGATGGCCTGGCCCGCGAGCTGCAGCGCCTGATCGGGGAGCGGCTTCCCGGAAACTGGAAGGGTCAAATCGAGGCGCTGCGCGGCCCGCCGGTCGCGATTCCCGCCGCCGCGCCGGAGCGGCTGGGAGAGAGGATCGCCGCCTCGATCCACGGGGCGGAGGAGCCGGCTTTGCCGGCGACGGGCGGAGCCCGAAGGGCGCAGCATCCGGCGGAGGAGCCGGCTTTGCCGGCGACGGGCGGAGCCCGAAGGGCGCAGCATCCGGCGGAGGCGCCGCGATGAGCGGATTTCCCGGATCTCCCCGCCTGGTCCGCGGCGGGCTCGTCATCATCGACCCCGACACCGCCTCGGTGCTCAGGTTCATCGCCCTCCAGTACAACCCCGACTCGGTCGCGCGCACCCTTCAAGTACAGGGGACCGGCGAGGGCGGCGCGCACGCCGAGGTGCTCCGCCTCAAGGGCCCGCCGGTCGAGACCATCCGGGTGGAAGCGGAGCTGGATGCGACCGACCAGCTGGAAAAGCCGAAGGACAACAGGAACGCGGTGGATCTGGGCCTGCATCCGCAGCTCGCCGCGCTCGAGGTGCTGGTCTACCCCACCCTCGCGGACGTGCAGGCGAACCGCACGCTCGCCGACGCGGGGGCGCTGGAGATCCTGCCTGCGGCTGCGCCGCTGACGCTCTTCGTCTGGAGCCGCAGCCGGGTGATGCCGGTCCGCATCACCGACTTCTCCATCACCGAGGAGGCGTTCGACACCGCGCTCAATCCAATCCGCGCCAAGGTTTCGCTGGGCCTTCGCGTGCTCAGCGTCAACGACCTCGGCTTCGACTCGAAGGCCTCCGGCATCTTCATGGTCTACCACCAGCAGAAGGAGCGCCTCGCCGGACTCAACCTGCCGGGCGGCGCCCTGGGCGCGCTCGGCATCACGGAGATCCCATGACGCTCCCGCCCAATCCGGCGCTGACGCCGTTCACGCTTCCCGTCGCCAGCCGCTTTCCCGCCACCTCCAGGTACTTCGCCGTCGCCACCGCGAAGCGCACGCTCGAGGACGGGACCGTCCTCTCCTACCTGCGGCGCAGGTTCGTGCCGCAGCCCGACCGGTTCGCGACCCTCGTCGAGCACGTGGTGACGCAGGGAGAGCGGCTGGACGGCATCGCCGCGCGCTACCTCGGCGACCCCGAGCAGTTCTGGCGGCTCTGCGACGCCAACGGGGCGCTGCATCCGGAGGAGCTGACCGCGCAGATCGGCCGGCGCATCCGCATCACCCTTCCCGAAGGCGTGCCGGGAGCGGCGCCCGATGCTTAAGGGCTTCCACCTGACGCTGATGATGGGCGCCGGCGTCGCCGCTCCGGTGCCGCGGCGGATCATCGAGTCGCTGGTGAGCGCGCAGGTCACCGAGACGTCGGGGCGCAGCGGCTTCCAGCTCGTCTTCAGCTGGGCGAAGGGCTCGCCCATCGACGCCGATCTCCAGGGCGGATTCTTCGATCCGCTGGTCCGCGTGATCCTGGTCGTCACCGTGAACGGCACCCCGCAGGTGCTGATGGACGGGCTGATCACGCGGCAGGACATGGCGCCCTCGGATCAGCCGGGCATGTCCACCTTCACCGTCACGGGCTCGGACATGAGCGCCGCCATGGAGCTCACCAACCTGACCGGCCTCATTCCCTACCCGGCCATGCCGGCGGAGGCCATCGTCGCGCTCATCGTCGCCAAGTACGCCATCCTCGGCGTGATCCCGCTGATCATCCCCAGCCCCATCATCAACGTCTCGATCCCGACCGAGAAGATCCCCAAGCAGCTCGGCACCGATCTCGACTACGTCCGCAGGCTGGCCTCGCGCACCGGGTACCAGTTCTACGTGGTGCCCGGGCCTTCGGTCGGCATGAGCGTCGCGTACTGGGGACCCGAGGTCCGCTGGGGCGACGTGCAGCCGGCGCTGAGCATCAACCTCGACGCCAGGACCAACACCGACTCGCTCGGCTTCTCCTTCGACGGCGTGGGCCGCACCATCTACCTGCTCACCATCTACATCAAGGAGACGAAGTTCCCCATTCCCATCCCGCTGCCCGACGTCGGCATCCTCAAGCCGCCCCTGGTCAAGAAGGAGGCGCTGCCGCTCAAGTTCGAGCCGATCGACCCCGCGGAGGGAGTCGGCAAGCTCAATCCGGCGCAGGCCGCGGCCATCGGGCTCGCGCGCGCCTCGCAGAGCGGCGACGTGGTGACCGGCACCGGGACGCTCGACGTGGCCCGCTACGGGCGGGTGCTGCAATCGCGCAAGCTGGTGGGCGTCCGCGGCGCCGGCCGCGCCTACGACGGCGTCTACTACGTGAAGAGCGTCACCCACAGCCTCAAGCGCGGCGAATACAAGCAGAGCTTCACCCTCGCCCGCGAGGGAGTGCTGCCGCTCCAGTCGACGGTGAGCCCATGAACGTCCCGGAGGAGAAGCGCTACTACGGCAAGTACCGCGCGACGGTGATCAACAACATCGATCCGATGATGCTGGGGCGGCTGATGGTGATGAGCCCCGACGTCCACGGGATGGTGCCGACCACCTGGGCGATGCCCTGCGTGCCCATCGCCGGCACGCAGTCGGGGATCTATTGCGTGCCCGCGGTGGGCTCGGCGGTGTGGATCGAGTTCGAGCAGGGCGACCTCGACTACCCCATCTGGGTGGGCGGGTTCTGGGGACTGCCGAGCGACCCGCCCGCGCTCGGGCTCGCGCCGCCCGCCGCCTATCCGGGCGCGAACATCTGCATGCAGACGGTGCAGCAGAACACCATCCTGCTCTCCGACTCGCCCTCGCCGCCCGGCGGCATCACCATCAAGAGCCGGAGCGGCGCGATGATCACGCTGCTCGACACCGGAGTGACCGTCAGCAGCCCGACGCCGGTGACGATCAGCGCGCCCACCGTCAACATCGTCGCCGCCAGCGCCATCAACATCACCGCGCCCACCGTCACCATCAACGGCGGCGCCCTCGTCGTCACCTGAGCGCGATCGATGCCCGGCGCCCTCTTCCACCAGCTCGCCGTCGCCACCTGCCCGCATGGAGGGCAGGTGACCACCATTCCCGTCGCCCCGCGGGTGACGGTGATGGGCATGCCGGTCGCGACGGTGGGCGATCAGTTCCTCGTCGCCGGGTGCGCCTTCACCGTCCCCGGTCCCAAGCCGCAGCCGTGCGTGATGGTGCGCTGGACCACTCCCGCGGCCCGGCTGAAGATCATGGGAATGCCGGTGGTGCTCACCCCGGCCCCTTCCCTCTGCATCAGCGCCGACCAGATCCCCGCCGGCCCGGCGGTGGTCGTCAACGTCCAACCGCGGGTCACGGGGATGTGAGATGCGCGTCGACTTCCCCTGGCAGATCGATCGCAGCGGCCGCACCGGCGTCACCGACGAGGACGACCACGTCCGCGACCTGATCGAGCAGGTGCTGTTCACCACGCCGGGCGAGCGCGTGAACCGGCCCACCTTCGGCAGCGGGCTCCTGCGGCTGGTGTTCGGGCCCAACAGCCCCGAGCAGGGCGCCACCGCCCAGCTCCTCGTCCAGGCCGCGCTGCAGGAGTGGCTCGGCGACGTCATCGTGGTGGAGGGCACCTCGATCGACACGAGCGTCGAGTCGGTCATCCAGGTCACGGTCCGCTACATGGTGCGGCGAGACGAGCGCCGGGCCACCTCGACGTTCTCCCGCAGGGTCTGAGATGGGCGACTTCTCTCCCAGCGACCGCAGCAGCGACCGGCGCGAGCTCCTGCACGCCTCCGCGCTGAACGGCATCGACGCGCTGGAGGTGCTGGACAGCGACGCGCCGGCGCCCACGCCACGACAGCGCACGCTGCTGGTCGAGCTCTTCCGCGCGGTCCCCGCCGGCTTCTCGGCGGACAACGTCCGTCTCGACGGCGGCGTACGGGTCAAGGGCATCGCAGTCGCCTGGGCGTTCGCCGGGGCCGACTTCGATCCGCCCTCGAAGGTGCCGGCGGCGGTGGTGCCCGCCCCGGAGCAGACCGCGCTGGCGACCATCCTCGCGGCGCGCTTTTCCGCGCAGGCCGACCGCGCGCGGGTGCTGGTAGTCCGCACCGGCTCGGGCGCGCACGACTGGGAAGGCGATCTCTCGACCTACCGGCTGCGGCTGGCGGCGGGCGCGTCCGACGAGGCGGTGCCGCAGGGGTTCGACCTCAAGTTCTCGCAGATCGAGTTCCGCTTCAAGGTGGAGTGCCCGCGCGACGGCGACTGCGGCGCCGCGCCCTGCTGCCCGCCGGAGCCGCCCGCCGAGCTTCGCGTCGATTACCTGGCGAAGGACTACGGGAGCTTCCGGCGGCTGATGCTCGATCGCCTGGCCGTGGTGATGCCGGCGTTCGCCGATCGCAGCCCCGCGGACGTGGTGGTCACGTTGATCGAGGCGCTCGCCTATCGCGCCGATCAGCTCAGCTACTTCCAGGACGCGGTGGCGACCGAGGCATACCTCGGCACCGCCCGGCGGCGCATCTCGGTGCGGCGGCATGCGCGTCTGCTCGACTACCAGATGCACGACGGCTGCAACGCGCGCGCGTTCATCGCCGTCGAGTCGGGACCGCCGGAGGGCGTCGTCCTTCCTGCCGGCACGCGGATCTGCACCCGGCAGGCGCGGTCGGACGCGCCGATCGCCACGCCGCCCCTCGACGACGGAACCCTCGTCTTCGAGACGCTCCACCCCCTCACCCTGCGCCAGAACCACGGGCGCATCCCCGTCTACGCCTGGGGAAACTCGCGCTACTGGCTGGCGAAGGGAGCCACCTCCACGGACCTCGACGTCAGCGGCGCTCCTCTCGCGCTCGTCGCGGGCGACGTGCTCGTGTTCGAGGAGGTGCTCGGCCCCGACGGGCGGGCGCGCAGCGCGGACGTGCGCCGCAGGCAGGCGGTGCGGCTCACCGGCGTGGCCGATCCGGTCCACGACGAATTGACCGGCGCCGACTACCTCACCGTCCAATGGGATCCGGCAGACGCGCTGCGCTTCCCGCTTTGCGTCTGCAACGTCGTCGACGAGAAGCCCGTCGCGAACCTGTCGGTGGCGCGCGGCAACGTGGTGCTGGCCGATGCGGGCTGGCCGGTCGACGACGAGACCCTTCCCCGGCCCGACCCGGACCGGCCCTACCGGCCGGCGCTGTCGCAGCCCGGCATCACCCAGAGCGAGCCCTGGGCCCAGGTTCCCCCCTGGCCCGCGGCAGCCGACACGCTCAGGCAGGATCCGCGCCGCGCCATCGCCTCGCTTGCGGTGCAGGGGCCCGAGGGCTGGCGGGTGCGGCGCGATCTGCTCTCGAGCCACGCGCTCGACCCGCACGTGGTGGTCGAGGTCGAGCAGGACGGCACCGCCTTCCTGCGCTTCGGCGACGGCGTGCACGGGAAGCCCGCGCCGGAGAACGCGCCCTTGGTGTGCTCGTACCGGGTCGGCAACGGCCCCGCCGGCAACGTCGGCGCCGACGCCCTTGCCCACGCGATCCCCGACGGCATCGCCGATCTCACCACCGTGCGCCGCATCCACAATCCGCTGCCCGCCGCCGGCGGCAGCGATCCGGAGAGCATGGAGGAGGTGCGCCAGTACGCTCCGCAGGCGTTCCTCACCCAGCAGCGCGCCGTCACCGAGGCGGACTACGCCGCCGCCGCCGAAGGGGTCCCGGGCGTGCGCAAGGCGGTGGCGACGCGGCGGTGGACGGGAAGCTGGTACACGGTCTACCTCAGCATCGATCCCGCCGGCGGCACCGAGAACTGGGAGGGGATCGCGCCCAGCGTGCGCGACGCGGTCGAGCGGGTCCGACTCGCGGGAGAGGACCTGGAGATCGAGCGTCCCGTCGACGTTCCGCTCGAGATCGTGATGGAGGTGTGCGTCGCCCCCGGCTACTTCCGCGCCGACGTGAAGCAGGCGCTCACGGCGGCCTTCTCCACCACCGTGCTCGAGGACGGGCGCACCGGCTTCTTCCATCCCGACAACTTCACCTTCGGCCAGCCCGTGTACCTGAGCAAGGTGGTCGCCGCCGCGATGGCGCAGCCCGGCGTCGCCTGGGTCGATCTCTCCGACCCGACCCGCGGCCACCGATTCCAGCGTTTCGGCAAGCCCCCGGCCAACGAGGAGGCGCTGGGCTACATCCCCATGGGCCGGCTGGAGATCGCGCGCGCCGACAGCTCGCCGAACTTTCCCGAGAACGGGCGCATCGACTTCATCCTCGAGGGCGGGTCGTGAGCGGGCGCCCCGACGATCGCGCCCCGGTGCGCGGCTGCGACGGCTGCGCGGCGGAACCCGCCGACGCGGGCGTCTCCAACCGCCCCGGCCTGCCCGAGCTGCGCTATCGCATCGGCACCTGGGGGAGCTTCCTTGCGCGCATGCTCGCCGACCTGCCCAAGCAGGAGGTCGACGCGCCGGAAGGGAAGTTCCTCCCGCTCGCGGGCCTCAACACCAGCGCCGCCGACGATCCCACCGTGGCGGTCGCCGACGCCTGGGCGGTGGTGGCGGACGTGCTCTCCTTCTACCAGGAGCGGATCGCCAACGAAGGCTACCTGCGCACCGCCACCGAGCAGCGCTCGGTGCTCGAGCTGGCGCGCGCCATCGGCTACGAGCTCAGCCCGGGCGTCGCCGCCAGCGCCGAGCTCGCCTTCAGCGTCGACGACACGCCGCCCGCGCCGATCGGCTTCGGCACCGCCGCCACGCCGCCTGCGCCGCCGCGCACGGCGGCCATTCCCGCGGGCTCGGCGGTGCAGAGCGTGCCCGGCCCCGGCGAGCTGCCGCAGACCTTCGAGACGGTGGAGGACCTGGTCGCGCGGGCCGACTGGAACGAGCTGCGCCCCCGGATCACGCAGCCGCAGTCGTTCGCGGTCGCCTCCGGCCGCCTCGATCTCCGCGACGTCGCCGGCGTCGACCGGGTGATCGCGAACCTGCTCTTCGTCAAGGGCACCAGCACCGGGATCAAGCCGGGCGACAGGCTCCTGGCCTCCGACGGCTCGACCCGGCTGCCCCTGGAGGTGCTGGCGGTCACTACCGACGACGACGCGAAGCAGACGATGCTGCGGATCGACACCGGCGCGCTGCCGAGCGTGCCGCCCTTGCCGCCGCCGCCCTACCCACCTCCCGCCACCACCGGCGTCATCGAGACCAGGCCGTTGCGGCTCGACCCGCAGACCGTCTCGACGAAGATCCTCCCCGAGGTGTGGGACGAGCAGTCGCTCTCCGAGCTCTGCGCCATCCAGCGCTGGGACCGGGCCGAGCTCACCCGCATCGTCGAAGGCCTCCTCGCCCGGCCCTCGGGCAGCTCGAAGCTGTTCGTCTTCCGCCAGCGCCTCGCGCCCTTCGGGCACAACGCGCCCCCCTACGCGCAGGTGCACCTCGTCCCCGAAGAGAAGGACGGCAACACCGTGCTCGTCTCGGTGACCGGCGACGCCGGCGACTGGGACACGTTCCCCCGGACCATCTGGGAGGACTCGGACGGCGGCGCCTGGATCGACTCGACCGACTTCGACGTCTTCCTCGAGCGGGCGGTGCAGAAGGTCACCGGCGGGACCTGGGCCTTCTTCGAGAGCGGCGCCGAGCGGCTGGTGGACCGCATCACCGGCGTGGGCGAGCAGACGCTGAACCAGTTCTCGCTCACCGCGCGGGCGACCGGGCTCGTGCTCCAGGGCGGCTCGCCGGAGAAGGGCAACACGAAGGAGAAGGTCAAGCGCACCTTCCGCCAGAAGCAGACGGGAGGCGGCGGGGTCGGCAAGACCGGCACCGGCGCGACCGGCTCCACCGGCACGGCCGCGCAGTCGGCGCTGCTCGTGCGCAAGACCAGCGTCTACGTCGAAAGCGAGGAGCTCGCGCTGGCGCCGCTTCCGGTGCTCGACTCGCTCGACGATCGATCCGGGTCGGGCAGCCCGCTCGGGGCCTTCGCCATCGAGCTCGAACGCATGGTGCTCGGGCTCGCCGTCGGCCAGACGCTCCTGCTCACGGGAACCACCCTCGACGCGGACGACCGCGCCGGCTCGGTGCGCAGCGAGGCGGTGCAGCTCGCGGCCGTCATGCACCGGGGCGGACGCAGCACCCTCTACCTCGCCAGCCGGCTGCGCCACCGCTACCAGCGCGCGACGGTCACGCTCACCGCCAACGCGGCGGCCGCCACCCACGGCGCGACGGTCTCCGGCGAGATCCTCGGGAGCGGCGACGGCAGCGCCAGGAACCAGCGCTTCACGCTGCAGAAGCCGCCGCTCACCTGGGTGACCGCCCCCACCGCGACGGGCAGGAAGAGCACCCTCTCCATCCGGGTGAACGACGTGCTCTGGCACGAGGTCCCGAGCCTTTACGGCCAGGCCCCCGACGCCCGCTGCTACGTCCTGCGCATGGGCGCCGACGGCCGCACCAGCGTGATCTTCGGCGACGGCGTCAGGGGAGCGCGCCTGCCCACCGGGACCGGCAACGTGGTCGCGACCTACCGCAGCGGGATCGGGCAGCCCGGCGAGGTCGCGGCGGGCAGCCTTTCAGTGTTGATGAGCCGCCCGCTCGGCGTGCGATCGGTGGTGAACCCGCTCGCGGCGGAGGGCGCGGCGGACATGGAGGCGCTGGCCGATGCCCGCCGCAACGCGCCGGTGACGGTGCGGACGCTCGGCCGCATCGTCTCGCTGCGCGACTACGAGGACTTCGTGCGCTCGTTCGCCGGCATCGGCAAGGCACAAGCGACGGCGATCTGGAGCGGCACCTCGCAACTGGTGCACGTCACCGCCGCGGCTGCGGACGGCACCCCGATCGACCCTGCCGGCGCGCTGTACCGCAACCTGACCCGGGCGATGGCCGCCTCCTCGGACGGGCTCGAGCGCGTGCAGGTGGACACGTTCCAGCCGCGCTTCTTCCGCGTCGAGGCGACGGTTGCCGTCGAGCCCGACGCCGACGCCGCCCGCGTCCTCGACGCCGCCGCGGCGGCGCTGCGCGAGCGCTTCACCTTCGCGAACCGCGACTTCGGCCAGCGGGTCACCAGCGCCGAGGTGGTGAGCGCGCTGCAGAACGTCGCCGGCGTGGTCGCCTGCACCCTCTCGACGCTGGTGAAGGTCGACGAGACCGGAGCCGACCAGGGCAGCGGCGCCATGGCCATCCTGCCCGCCGACGTCGCCCACTGGGACGAGAGCTCGAAATCGATGGTGGCCGCCGACCTGCTCCTCCTCCATCCCACCGGAATCCGGCTCACCGAGGCGGGGAACGCGTCATGAGCGTGGCCACCCGCGAGCGGCTGCTGCAGCTCCTGCCGGCCATCCACCGGCTTCGCGACGGCGAGCGCGGGTATCCCCTGCGCGCGCTCCTCGCCGTGCTCGACACGCAGGCGGACGCCCTCGAGGGCGACATCGCCTGGCTCTACGAGAACTGGTTCGTCGAGACCTGCGAGGAGTGGGTGGTGCCGTACATCGCCGACCTGCTCGGCGTGCGCGGTCTCAACCCGGTGGGCACGCGCACCTACAGCCAGCGCGCGTACGTCGCCAACGTGCTCGGGTACCGGCGGCGCAAGGGCACCGCCGCCATGCTCGAGCAGCTCGCGCAGGATCTGACCGACTGGCCCGCGCACGCGGTCGAGTTCTTCCAGCTCCTCGCCACCACGCAGCACCTCAACCACCTGCGGCCCGCGAGCACGTTCACGCCCGACCTGCGCCGCGACGATCTGCTCGGGCTGCTCGGCGGACCCTTCGAGGCCACCGCCCACACCGTCGAGGTGCGGCGCATCTCCAGCGCAAGGGGCCGCTACAACCTTCCCGACGTGGGCCTCTTCCTCTTCCGGCTGGAGAGCGACCCGATCGACTTCGCCGACGCCGGGAGCGCAGCCGACGCGGGAGGCGCCGGGTTCTACCGCTTCAGCCCGCTCGGCAACGACCTGCACCTCTTCAACCGCCGCGGCGTGGAGGACGACGTGGCACGGCTCTCCACGGAGGAGGTGGTGCCGGGTCCGCTGCGGCGGCGGGCGGTCTTCGACGATCTGCAGGCCTTCCAGGCGGCGCGCGCGACTCTCGGGCCCAAGGCGCCGAAGGACAGCCTCTACTTCGGGACCGAACCCGTGCTCGCGCTCTCGGTGGGCGGCACGGTGCTGCCCGTCGAGGCGCTGCGGATCTGCGATCTCGCCGACTGGCACCGCCCGCCGGACGTGACGCCCGCTCCGGGCACCTGGCCCGATGGCTCGGTCGCCGTCGATCCGGCGCTGGGGCGCATCGCCTTCGCCCAGAGCGTCGCACCGGCGGAAGCGCCGCGGGTCTTCTTCTACCAGGGCTCGGCGGGCGCGCTGGGCGGCGGCGGATATCCGCGCGCGCCGGCCGTCGCTGCCGCGGCGGGGTCGACGCCCGTCACCGGCGGCGCGGCGGGGCTCGCGGCGCGGTTGGCAGCGCCGGTCTTCGTCCCCGTGGCCGACGGCGAGGCGCAGAAGCGCGTCGATGCGCTGCGCGGAGCGAGGACCGGGCGCGCCCCCGAAGGCGGCACCTACGAGCCCGTCGCCGATCGGCTGGAGGAGCTTCTCGCCCGCGCGGGCCAGGGCTGCATCGTCGAGATCGGCGACAGCCGAACCTACGCGCTCGCGCAGATCACCGTGCCCGACGGCAGCGTCCTGGACGTGCGCGCCGCCGACGGCGAGCGCCCGCTGATCTCGCTCGCGGCCTCCACCAAGGTGACGCTCGGGCGGTCGTCGGTGCTGATCCTCGACGGGCTCCTCCTCGCCGGCGGCGCGCTCGAGGTCGAGCAGGCGGGGGGAGCGGCGCTGCTCTTGCGCGACTCGACGCTGGTCCCCGGGCTGGGCCTGAATCCCGACGGGTCGCCGGTCACCGCCGGGGCGGCTTCGGTGGACGGACCCGCCGCCGGCGGACGGTTCGATCTGCTGCTCCACCGCAGCATCGCGGGCCCGCTCCGCCTGCCCGGCGACGACGGCTACCTCTTCCTCGAGGACAGCATCGTCGACGCCGCGGGCGGCGGCGGAGAGGCGCTCTCCGCGGCGCACGCGAGCCTCGCGCGCTGCACCGTCTTCGGCGAGTCCCGGATCGCCGTCGTGGACCTGGCGAGCGACAGCATCTTCACCGCCAAGGTCACGGCGCAGCGCGCGCAGGAGGGCTGCGTCCGCTTCAGCTTCGCTCCCGACGGATCGCGCCTGCCGCAGCCGTACCGCTGCCAGCCGGCGATGGCCCTCGAGGCCTGGTCGAAGATGCCGGGAGCGAAGCCCGATCGCGACGTCGTGCTCGCGCGCGTCGTGCCGTCCTTCACCTCCACGCGCTTCGGCGATCCCGGATACGCGCAGCTCACCGCCGCCTGCGCGGACGAGGTCCGGCGGGGCGCGAGCGACGGCGGATCGATGGGCGCGTGGAACTTCGTCGAGGAGCCGCTGCGCGAGGACAACCTGCGCAGCAGCCTCGACGAATCGCTGCGTTTCGGCCTCGAGGCCGGCATCTTCTACGTGACCTGAAGGGGGATGGCGAATGAAGGGGGACTTCACGGGAATCCGGCGCTGGGCCGACAAGCACTACACCAGCGTCCGCCTCCAGCAGGGCCGGGTCCAGCTCGACACCGACTGGAACGACCAGATCGAGATCCAGAACTACGGCGACCGCGTCGAGGCGCACGACGTCATCGGCCAGGCCGGCGGTCCCAAGGGGGCCGAGGGCGGCTTTCGCTTCGACAAGTCCTCCGACGGGAAGGACTTCACGCTCTCGCCGGGCAGGTTCTGGGTGGACGGCATCCTCTGCGAGCTGGCCGGCACCGCGAGCTACCTGAAGCAGCCCGACCTGCCCGCGCCGCCCTTCGTCAGCTCCGGCGCGCTCGCGCTCCAGGACGGAACCTACCTCGCGTACCTCGACGTGATCGAGCGGCTGCGGACGGTCCTCGACGATCCCGATCTGCGCGAGCCGGCGCTGCGCGGAGCCGATACCACCGTGCGCACGCAGGTGATGTGGCAGGTGAAGCTCCTCAAGGTCACCGACCCGGGGGGCACCGGCGCCTGCGACACGGCGTTCCCGGAGTGGCCGCCCAGGGCGCCGACCGGCAAGCTGTCGGCGAAAGCGAAGACGGATGGCGCCTCGGCGACGCGCTGCACGGTGGAGAGCACCGGCGGCTACCGGCGCCTCGAGAACCAGCTCTACCGGGTCGAGATCCACAAGGCGGGCGCCCGCAGCGCGGCCAGCTTCAAGTGGAGCCGCGAGAACGGCTCGGTGGTCGCGAGCTGGGACGGCCTCAGCGGCGACGTCCTCGCCGTCTCGGTGCCCGGCCGCGACGCGGTGCTCGGATTCCAGGAGGGCGACTGGGTCGAGCTGACCGACGACGATCGCGAGCGGAGCCAGTCGCCCGGCGTGCTGGTCAAGCTGAAGAAGGCCGACGGCGTCTCGCTGACCATCGATCCCGCGACGGTGGATCCCACCGGAACGGTGCTGAGCTACGGCGACTTCAGCTCGAACCCCAAGGTGCGGCGCTGGGAAGGCGATCTCCCCAGCGCGAAGTCGGCCGCGCGGCCGCTCGTGCCCACCCCGCCGGGCGACGGGTTCGTCGATCTCGAGGACGGCGTGCAGGTGAAGTTCGAGGACGGCGACTACCGCAGCGGCGACTACTGGGTGGTGCCGGCGCGGGTGGTGACGGGCGACGTGATCTGGCCCGTGCAGTCGAACGTGCCGGTCGCGCGCGCGCCGCTCGGCGTGGAGCACCACTACGCGAAGCTCGCCATCGTCCGCAAGAGCGGCACGACGACGACGGTAGTCCCCTGCTACCCGCAATTCCCGCCGCTCACCGCCATCGCGGCCTCCGACGTCTCCTTCGACAACACCGCCTGCGCATTCAATCCGGCGGCGAAGACCGTGCAGGAGGCGCTGGACGATCTCTGCAAGCGGACCGGCGGCGGCTGCACGCTGGTGGTCGGCGAGGGCACCGATCTGCAGGGCTTCTTCGACACCCTCGCAAAAGCGAATCCGGCCAGCGTCGCCGTCTGCCTCACCACCGGCGAGTGGAAGCTGGACAAGGCGGTCGAGATCGCCTTCCCCGGCAGCGTCGTCCTCGAAGGCGGGGGCCCCGGCACCCGGATCCTCGCGCCGCAGGCCGAATGCGCCCTCTCGTTCGTGGGCTGCAAGAGCGTGGTCGTGCGCGACCTCCATCTCGAGACCGGGGTGGCGCGGCCGAAGAGCAAGCAGCCGGGCGCCTTCGAGCACCTGAGGGGAACGCTGGATTTCCGCGGCTGCGGATCGGTGACGGTCGAGGGAGTGTCGCTGGCCTGCGGCTCCGCGCTCGAGCGCGCGGCGGCGTGCGTGGCGGTGCGCGCCGATCCCGCAAAGCAGCCGTTGGCCTCGGTGCGCGTGCGCGGCTGCAGCCTGTCGGTCGGACACCGGCAGGTGGGAATCGTCCTCGTGGACGCCGGCCGCGCCCAGGTCGAGGACAACGTCCTCGAGGTCGCCGCCCGCCCTGCCGCGCTCGGCGTCGAGGCGGGGCTGCGCCAGGACAAGGCCTACCGCGCCATCCTTCGCCGGCACGTCATCTCCAACCTGCGCATCGTGCGCGACACCGCCACGCGGCGGGTCCTTCTGGCGAGGTCCGCCTCCGGCGACACGGTGGCCTTCTCCGCCGGCGGCTACCTGGTGCGCTTCGAGACCGACGCGGCGCTGGTCGCGTTCTGGCGCGAGGCCGTGCGCGGCGTCTTCGCCAGGCTGGGCGCGGCCTTCGAGGCCGTCGACCCCACCGTCATCCACGAGCTGCTGCTGCGGCGGGACCTCGCTGTACAGCCGCGAGAGGGCACACCGTCGTCGTCCTCGTCGTCGTCTTCCTCCTCCTCCGCGCCGGCCCCTCAGCCGGCCCGCCCCGACCTCACCCGGGGAGGCGTGATCCGCGTCGAGCGCCCGCCCATCAACCCCGCGCTGCTCGAGAGCGCGCGCAACTTCGTCAAGACCACCATGCAACCCGCCGGCGTCCTCGTCGCCCTGCGCAAGGTGGTTGGCCCGAAGGACATCCGCAGCCGCCTCTATTCTCTCGCCGACCAGATGCTGCTCACGCGGGCGAACGGCGAGCTGAAGGCGTGGTTCAAGTCGATGCTCGACGGCTCGCCGGCCGCGGCGTCGCAGGGCATCGTCGTGGGCGGCGCGCATGCCGACGAGATCCGCATCCAGGGCAACACCATCAGCGGCGTGCTGCAGGGCATCCACGCCGGCCTCAGCCACGGCTTTGCTCCCGGAACGACCCCGCATGCGCGCCGCCGCGGCGCGCCGCGCGACCTGGGCGGAGCCGTCTGGGTGCGCGACAACACCGTGAACGCCGTGCACCCGCTCGACTGGGCGGGCGAGCGGCACGGAATCTTCACCGGGAACTTCGACAACGTGGTCATCGAGAACAACCGGCTCGCGCTGCGGCGGTACGCGAAGACTCCCATCGACGGCATCCGCGTCTTCGGCGAGCTGGGCCCGCACGTGCAGGTAGCCTCGAACCGGATCGACGGGTTCCCGCGCGGGATCTGGGTGCACCCGGTGGTGCCTCCTGCCGACCCGAAGAAGGTGCTGTGGCTCGTCTCCTGGAACCTCTGCACCGGCGCGGCCGTCACCGTGGTGCCGGAGCCGTCCGTCGACTCGGTGATGAACCGCCCTTGACGGGCGACGCGGATCGGCGCACGCTTGCGGGCGTCTCGGGTATCCTGCTGGTGCAGCCGGAGTGTATGACACTTACGGGACGGTTCGAGTCCGGCCCGGGACAGTAAGAGAGGAGGCCTCCGGGCCTCCTTTTCTTTTGCGCCCTCCCCGCCAGGGATCGTCGGAACCCGTCGCCGCCGGCGAGATCCTGCTCTCGCCAGCCGGGGACCGTCCGGTTCCGGCACAGCCGCCTGCCCGGAGATGGGACGGCGATCCCGTTTTCGCGCACGCCGGGCCCTGCGGGTGTCCGGAACGGGGACGATTCAATGAAATCGTCGCATTGAATGAAACCACGTGAAATGGTGGGTCACGTCTCCCGTGAGCGTCATCGGCCATGTCCTCACGGTCACCGGAACCCGCTGCCCGCGCGGCCACCCGCGCCCACGCGGCGCCCGATGCCCTGGACCGTTCGCAGCTGCGGACTGCGGTCCTCTGCGGCATCGCGGCGCTCACCGTGCTGCTCGCGTGGCGCACGGAATCGTCGCGCGACTTCGGCTACCATCTCGCGACCGGCCGCTGGATCCTCGAGCACCGGGCGTGGCCGCGCGTCGATTCCTTCACCTGGACGCTCGCGGGACGCCCGTATGTCGACATGCACGGGCTCTTCCAGATCGCCCTCGCGCTCGCCTATGGAGCGGGCGGAATGATCGGCATCGGCGTGCTTCGCGTGCTCCTCGCCGTCACGACCTTTGCCCTGCTCTGGGCTTCGGCACGCCAGCGGAAGGTCGAGTCGCCCGCGCTCCTCGGGCTGGGCTTCGCGCTCGCCCTCCTCGCCTGGGAGGGCCGCCTGACGATGCGGCCCGAATTGGCCACCGGCGTGTGTCTCGCCCTGCAGCTCCTGCTCCTGCGAAGGTACGCCGACACCTCGCAGCGCCGGTACCTGGTCGCCACCGTTCCATTGCAGCTCGTCTGGGTCTACGCGCATGCGCTCTCGCTGCTCGGAATCGCCGTCCTCGGGCTCCATGCCGCCGCCACGTCGGTGAGCGGCCTGCGCAGGCGGGCCGTCGATCCCGCTCCCTGGCTTGCGCTCCTCGCCAATACCGCGGTGATGTTCCTCAACCCGTACGGCGCCGAGGGCGTCTGGTTCCTCTGGAACCTGCACACGCGCATCCAGCCGGGAAACCCCTTCGCGGACTCCATCCTCGAGCTGCGCTCGCCGTTCTCCAGCGCCGCTGCCGGGATGCCCTCGCTGTGGTTCTTCAAGGCCCTCCTCGTCGCCAGCGCCCTGGCGGTGATCGCCGCCGCGCGCAGGTTGTCGCTCTTCGATCTCGCCGTGGTCGCGCTCTTCGGCGTCCTTTCGGCGATGCGCATGAGGGTGGTGGGGCTCTTTGCCGTCGCGGCGTTGCCGGTCGCGCTCGAGGCGGCCTCGCGATGGGACCGCGCCCTCGATCTGAAGATCCCGCGGGCCGCGGCTGCGCTCGCGCTCTCCCTGCTCGGCTTGCTTTGCTTCGCCACCGTCTCGGGTACCCTCTATTCGTTCGACCGCTATCCGATCCGCTTCGGTCACGCGGAGTCGCCTGCGGTCTTCCCCATCGGAAACGTCGAGACGCTGCGCGAGAGCGGCCTGCACGGCCGCATCTTCAACGCCATCGAGGCCGGCGGCTATCTGGCCATGCACCGCCCGGAGGACAAGACCTTCGTCGACGGGCGGCTGGAGGTGATCGACGATGACTTCTATCGCGACTACCTTCGCGCCATCTGCGCCGTGGCCTGGGACCAGCTCGAGCAGCGCTATCATCCGACGCTTGCGCTGGTGCCGGCGAACCAGCGCGACCTGGTGAAGCGCCTTCACGAGGACCCTGGCTGGCACCTGATCGGCGTCGATGCGGTGAGCTTCCTCTTCGCCCGCGACACGCCCGACCAGCACGCTGCGATCGCGGCCAGCCTCGAACGGCTGCGCCGGCTCGACCGGCCTGCCGCCGAAGACGAAGGGAGGATCGAGCCCGGGACGGGGCCCTCACCACTCGCGACGCTGCTGGGCCCGCGGCGCTTTCCCTTCGAGGCCTTTGGGCGCGGCAGCAACGACCTCCAGGTGGGCCTCTTCGAAGCCGCTCGCCGCGAGCTTCGCCTGGCGCTGCTCACCGCAAACGTGCAGGACGCTGCCATTGTCAAGGCCTACGTCATCGCCACCGCGCAACTGGGACGCATCGACGAGGCGCGCGCCTGGTGCCGCAAGCTGGTCGAGCTCGCGCCCAACGACGAGGACGCCCGCGTCATGCTCGATCGGCTCTTCGGCTGAAGGCCAGCCACGGGATTTGGAGCGGGCCATCGGACGGCACCCGGGCGGCCGCAGCCGGCCTGGGATGGCTGGCCCTTCGTCGCGTGGCGATCCAGCGCGGCCGGACCACGACGTACGTCCCATTTGCAGACGACCCGCGGCGGTTACCATCGCCCTTCGGCAAGCGAGTGGGCGGCGACCTGCGTCCACAGGGAGACGGAGAAGATGTTCGAAGGACTGTTCCAGCCCACGCACTTGATCCTCATCCTCATCGTCTCGGTGCTCGTCTTCGGACCGAACAAGCTCCCCCAGATCGGCGCCGGCCTGGGGAAGAGCATCCGCGATTTCAAGAAGGCCATGGCGGAGGGCAGCGACGACGAGCCCGCGCAGGCGAAGCAGTTGCCGGCGGCGCAGGAGCAGGCGACCCTCGCCGCCGGCGCGTCCGCCGAGGTGAAGAAGGCGTAATCCAGGCTCCGGCTACCGCTCGCGCTGGTCGAGCACCTCGCGGACCTTGCGAGTGAGGGTCTCGATGGTGAACGGCTTCTGAAGGAACGCCAGGTCCGCCTGCAGCATTCCGTGCCGAACGATGCTGTCGTCCGTATACCCGGACATGCACAGGACCTTCATCCCGCGCCTGGCGGCGAGAAGCCTGCGGGCCAATTCCGGGCCGCTCATCTGCGGCATGACCACGTCGGTGAGGAGCAGGTGGATGGGGCCGGCGTGCCTCTCGCAGGCGAGCAAGGCTTCATCCGCGTCACGGGCCTCGAGGACCGTGTACCCGTGCCGCCCGAGCACGCCGACGACGACCGCGCGCACCTGCGCCTCGTCCTCGACGACCAGGATGGTCTCCGTGCCGCGCCATCCCTGCACGGGTAGCGAGGGGATCGAATCGAGCTCTTCCCCGGCGCGCGGCAAGTAGACCTTGAACGTCGTGCCTTTTGCGGGCTCGCTGTAGACCCATACGCTTCCGCCGCTTTGCTGGACGATGCCGAAGACGGTGGACAATCCCAGTCCGGTGCCCTTCCCCATCTCCTTGGTGGTGAAGAACGGCTCGAAGATGTGCGCCTGCGTCTCCTTGTCCATGCCGATGCCGGTGTCGCTCACCGCCAGCATGACGTAATTGCCCGGCTTCACGTTCACGTGCGTGGTGGCGAATTGCTCGTCGAGCACCACGTTCGCGGTCTCCAGGCTCAACTTGCCGCCGGTGGGCATCGCGTCGCGCGCATTGACGACCAGGTTCATGATCACCTGCTCGATGCTGCTGCGATCGGCCTTCACCCCCCCGATCGCGGGGTCCGGGAACCAGGCCAGCTCCACGTCTTCACCGACCAGGCGCGCGACCATCCGGCTCATGCCCTCGACCACCTCGTTGAGGTCGATGACCTTCGGCTCCAGCACCTGCTGCCGGCTGAACATCAGCAGTTGCCGCGTCAGCCCGACAGCGCGCTGCGCCGCCTGGAGGATCTCCTCGAGATCGTCCCGGACCGGCTCGGAGGAGCCCGCCTCGCGCTGGATCAGCTCCGCATAGCTGATGATCACGGAGAGGATGTTGTTGAAATCGTGCGCCACGCCGCCGGCGAGCCTGCCGACCGCCTCCATCTTCTGCGCCTGGCGCAGTTGGTCCTCGAGCGCGCGCCGCTCGGTGATGTCCTCGGCGACGCCGGCGGCGCGGGTCACCCTCCCGCTCGCGTCGCGCACGGGAAATGCGCGGTCGCGGATCCAGCGAAGGGTTCCGTCGGGGCGCACGATGCGGTATTGCTCGTCATAGGTCCCGGCCGGCTGCCTGGTGAGCAGCGCCGCGGCGACGCGGTTCCGATCCTCGGGATGGACGGCATCGAGCCATGACCCGGCCGCCGCGTAGAGTGACGCGCAGGAGCGGCCCCAGATGGTTTCGTAGGCGGGGCTGACGTAGAGCATCTGGTTGTGGCCGAGGTCGATGAGCCAGAAGACCTCGCGAATGGCCGCGGCAAGCTGGCGGAAGCGCTCCTCGCTCGCCGCCAGCTCCCGCTCCGCGCGCTTGAGGGAGGTCAGGTCGAAAGCGATGCCCACGCCCTCGCTGCCGTCGACCAATGCCGCGGCCGCGAGAACGGGGATGCGGCCGCCGTCCTTGCGAAGGAACTCCTTCTCCCAGGGCCGGGCCACGCCGGTGGCGCGAAGCTGCGCCATCGCCGCGTCCTCGGCGGCGAGAGACTCGGGAGCCGTCAGGTCGCGC
This sequence comes from Myxococcales bacterium, assembly GCA_035702105.1. Taxonomy (GTDB): domain Bacteria; phylum Myxococcota; class Myxococcia; order Myxococcales; family 40CM-4-68-19; genus 40CM-4-68-19. The sequence goes on from DASSQZ010000200.1 coordinate 39,039, forward strand.
CAGTTGCACGAGAGCAGCTCTTCGCGGGTAAACCCGAGCAAGGTGCTGGCGTAGTCGTTGACCTCGAGGATCCTGCCTTCGGCATCGCTGTAGGTGACCAGCATCAACCCCGAGTCCGCGAGACGGCGGTAGCGCGACTCGCTGAGCCGCAGGGCATTCTCGGCGCGCTTGCGATCGGTGATGTCGTGCACCACCGCGAGCCGCGCACGGTGCCCGGGCAGGGCGAGGGGTTCGCCCGTGACCTCGACGTCGATGACCGACCCGTCCTTCTTGCGGTGACGATCCTGGCCCACGAAACGCTGGCCCGACTTCACCAGCTTGACGATCGACGGCGGCAGCGTCCTGTCCGGCATCAGATCGGTGAGCCGGAGGGCGAGGAACTCCTCGCGCGTGTACCCGTAGTGGCGCACCGCCTCCTCGTTGACGTCGATGAAGCGCAGCGAGTCGACGTCCCAGAGCCACTTCGCCAGCGGGCTCTTGTCGAAGAGCAGGCGGTAGCGCCTCTCGCTCTCGATCGTCCGCCGGCGGGCGGCGGTGTCGCGGACGGCGACGGCGGTCAACCTCTTCCCATCGCAGTTCACCGGCGTGAGGCTGATGTCGGCAGGGAACTCGCTGCCGTCCTTCCTCCGGCCGTGGAGATCCAACCCCGCGTCCAGGGGCCGGGCATGCGGGCTGCGGCCATAGTCGAGACGGTGATTCCGATGCACCGCCCGCGCGCGTTCGGGAACGAGCTCCTCGATGGAGAGCCCGAACAACTCGCCTGCGCCATAGCCGAACACGCGCTCGGCGGCCCGGTTCGTCAAGATGATGCGGCCGCTCTCCTCGACCACGAACATCGCGTCGGGCGCGACGTCGAAGACGAGCGCAGCCAGCTCGGAATCCGGCCCCCCGGGATTCTGCATGGCGCGTCTGCAATAACAGCATGTCGAATCCAACGCAAATCGACGCTTTTTACACGGGGATAGAATTGGTTCGTACCGGGAGACAACGCCGAGTTGCTGGCGTGCCGGGCGCGGCAAGCGCCGGATGGGGCAATGCTCCAGCTCGATGGCGTGGCTGACGGCCAGCCCGGCCAGCGGGCTCGCATCGATGAGCTGCGGCATGCGGCCGAGGCGGATGCCGTCCACGCGGACGATGCAGCCCCCGGCGTCCCTCTCGGGCCTGGCGGAGAGCCGAGCGAACCGGGCGGCGCCGGCCGCCGCGTCAGTCCGGAGCCTCGCAGGCGATGGAGAGATCGTGGGACCGCACGCCCCGGGGGGAACCGCCCGCGATGCCGAGGCGGCCGTCATCGCGGGAGGAAGAGTGTGCGGGCCCACGATTCGGCTCGGTTCGAGACCGCTGTGAGGTCGATGGTGTCGTCGAGCACGGCGGCCGCGGCCGGGTCGGCGACGACGATGTCCCAGGAACGGGACCCGGTGGAGCCGCAGGTGCCGGCATCGGCCGCCGAGGAGGCGAGAAGGGCGGGACCGGCGGCCATCCTTGCGAACGCGGTGCCAGATCGTTTCGAGAGTGAAGGCCTCGCGGCCGGCCGCCGGAATCGACGCCGGTTTGACGGCGTGGGCGGCGAGAACCTGACACGTCGGAGGAGGGTCTGTGGGCGGGGGTCCTTCTCCGGCCCCAAAGCGATTGCGAGGGGATGGAACAGGGCCTCAATCGGCTGGAGCAACGATCGCCGGTGCCGAGGTGTGAGACAAGGTAGCCGCCGCCGTCGCGACAATTTCACGTATTCGCGAATTGCCTTTTACTGTATCTTTGCACCCCGCATGACCGACCGCATCGGGTTGTTCGGGCAGATTGCCATCCAGCA
>DASSQZ010000201.1:0-43193 GCA_035702105.1 Myxococcales bacterium
CAGCTCGCCCAGGGCGAGCCCGGTGCCCACCACGCCGGAAGAGAGCTTGAGAAAGGATCTGCGGCCGGTAGCCATCTACGTCCTCCCCGCCGGCGCCGGCTCGTGGGCCAGGACCGGGAGATTGAAGACCAGGAATCGGTACGCGAGAATCAGGAACGAGAAGAGGCCCACGGTGACGAGGATCTCGGTGAAGGCCGGGAAGTAGGAGACCCGGGCGCCTGCCTGGGCGAAGAAGTTCACGTCGAAGCGGTTGAGCACCACGCCGAAGATGACCCCGGCCGAAGGCCAGAGCAGCGCCCTGGGCGACTCGCGGACGGCCTTCCGGGAGTAGAGCGCGAGCGGCAGGATGACGCCGACGACGAGCTCGAGGGTGAAGAATCCGCTCGCCAGGTCCCCGGCGAGGATCAGGCCGAGGTTGCCGCGGAAGGCGAGATCGCCGAGCCGGAGCACGAGGTAGAGCGCGAGCGCGATCTGCGCCCCGCGCGCGAGGCCCCGCAACAGCTCCGTTTCCGGGGGGCGCTTGAGCGCGCGCGCGCTGAGGATCGACTCGAACGAGACCGTGGCGATGCCCACCGCGATGGAGGAGAGGAAGAAGAGCTGCGGCAACAGCGGCGTGTACCAGAGGTCGCTGAGCCGGCCCTTCATCAGGAGGAAGAGCGCGCCCAGCGAGGACTGGTGCAGGAAGGAGAGGACGATGCCGAGGATCACCAGCGGCCAGGTGATCGCCACCAACACCTTGCGGATCTTCTCCTTGCGCAGTCCCTCCGCCGCCACCGGCCCGAATTCGAGCGCGAGCACCGTGAGGTAGGTGGCGACGCAGAGGGCCACCTCGAACATCACCGAGCGCGCCTGCCCCATCACCAGCGGGTGCCAGATGGCCCAGGGCTTGCCGATGTCGAGGGTGATGCCGATGGCGGCGATGAGGTAGCCGAGGAACGCGGTCAGGATGGCCGGCCGCACGATCGGCTTGTACTTCTTCATTCCGAAGACGTAGTAGGCGGCGCTCATGGTGTAGCCGCCTGCTGCCAGCGCCACTCCCGCCATGACGTCGGCGGCGATCCACAGGCCCCAGGGATGCGAGTCGCTGAGGTTGGTGGAGGCGCCCAGGCCGAAGCCGAGGCGGAAGAGGATGGCGATGCCGCCGGCGAGGGCGAGCGCGACCAGGACCTTGGTGCCACGGGTGAGGAACTTCGGTGCGGTGGCGTCCATCACTTCTCCTCCTTCGCGGCGCGGTTGCGGAAGGCGGCGATGGCGGAGAGCCCGAGGAACAGCCCGCCGGCAGCGAACGGAATCTTGGAGAGCGAGGCCCAGGTGAGCGCCGGCAAGGACTCCTTGGGCACGTTCATGCGGAAGCCCAGCGTGTCGAAGGGAACCGCCGAGATGTAGAGCCAGGAGGTGCCGCCGGCCTCCTCCTTGCCGTAGATGTGCTTGACGTAGCGGCCGGTCGCCACGCGGCGCTCCGCCTCGGCCAGCATGTCGGCGCGGGTGCCGAAGCGCAGCGCCTGGGTCGGACAGGTCTTCACGCACGCCGGCCTGCTTCCCTCGGCGGTGCGGTCCGCACAGAAGTTGCACTTGCGCACCCGCGGCGAGAGCTTGTCCCACTCGTAACCGATGGACCCGAAGGGACAGGCCACCATGCAGTAGCGGCAGCCCATGCACTTGCCGGAGTCGTAGGCGACGGCTCCCTCGGAGGTCTTGACCAGCGCCGCCACCGGGCAGGCGGACGCGCACGAGGGATCCAGGCAGTGCATGCACTGGGTCTTGACGAAGCTCCACGCCGGGCCGTCCTCGACGGCGTGCTCGACGAAGCGGATCATGGTGAAGGTGTCCGCGTCGATGGCGGGGGGGTTGGTGAACGACGCGCTGGCAGAAGTCTGTCCGCCCTCGTTGCCGTTCCAGGCCTTGCACGCGGCCTGGCAGCCGCGGCATCCGATGCAGCGGGTGAGGTCGACGAGGACCGCTTTTTCAGTGCTGGGGGGAGCCGTCATTGCGCTGCTCCGGCGAATTGTTGGCGTGAATTCCCCGAGGCACAGCACGGTGCGTGCCAGCGCCGCGTCTCGGTGGCGGCGGCGCCGCCCTCGTGCAGGCGCCCGCAACTATTTCTGATTCGCGGCGCTGGCGCCGAATTGTTTTCCGGAGCAGCCGCCCCCGTTTCAGGCTGTGCGCGGAGGGGATCCGGCCAGCGCTCCGAGGAGGTTTTCGCCGAGGGCTTCCAGCGCGGCGAGGTGCGCCGGGCCGGCAGCGCCGAGGCCGGCCGCGATGGGCGCCTCGACCACCCGGAACGACGCCTCCAGCTCCCGCTCCGCCTCCGCCTGCAGCCGCGCCGACGCCCGCACGTAGCGGCGGAAGGCGCGCGACTCTTCTCCGCCGCCCTCCAGCGGAATGGTGGCCAGCCCCCTGGGCAGCGCGCGGTTCAGCACCACGCGGCCTTGCTCGAATCCGAGCGCGTCCAGCTCGGAGACGAGGAGCCGCGTCCCGGCAGCCGCGCCGGGCCGCGCCACGCAGATCAGCAACATCTCGGTGCTCTCGTCGCGCAGCCATGAGCTGGCCCGCTCCAGCCGGCCGATCATCGCCGCGCCGATGCGCTCCATCAAGAGCGAGAACTCCGCAAGCTCGAGGAGCACGCCGCCGCCGGTGATCCGCGAGAGGCCCCGCAGCACGCGCCGCGCTTCCCTCTCCGTGCTGGCGGCGGTGGCGGCGTTGGAGAGCCAGCGGAGGATCCGGCCGTGGAGCACCGAGAGCAGCCGCTCGGGCTTGCGCAGGAACTCCAGCCCGTTCAGGCCTGGCGCGGTGTCCACCACCAGGTCGTCGAGATCCGGATCCTTCTCCGCCCACTCCGCGACGCGAACGGCGGCGAACGCGTCGGTGGCCGCCGCCAGCCGGTCGGCGAGCGCGAGGAAGAACGGGTTCTCCAGGCCGGAGCATTGGAGCGAGCGGGCTTCGCCTTCGACCGGCGCAGGCCGCGGGCCGGAGCGTTGCAGGCGCGCCTCGTCGGCTCCCAGCTCCACGGCGGCCCAGCGCCGCAGGCTGTCGCCGGGACGCAGCAGGGCGGCGCGCAGCCGCGGCGCCCCGGGAACGTCGACGGGATGCTCGGCGAGCTCCGCCATCCCGAGGGCGTCCCGCAACCGCCCCGAGGGATCGACGCCGAGCAGGCCCACCTTCCGTCCGCGGCGCGCGAGCGCCAGCGCTGCCGCGGAGGCGAGCGTGGTCTTGCCGACGCCGCCCTGCCCGAGAAGCACGTGCAGGCGGGTGGTCACAGGGCCCCCGGAAGGATGGCGTCGAGCTCGCCCGCCATCAGCCGCACCACGTCGAGGGGCGAGCCGACACCCTCCCCCAGCAGGCGATCCTCGAGCGGAAGCGCGCCGAGCAGCGCCATCGCCCCGCCGGCGCGCCGGAGCACGGCCTCGCGCTCCTTGCGCTCGAGCAGCTCGGCGTGGAGCGTCCTCAGCGCCAGGCCCTCTCCGGAGGCGGCCACCAATGCTCCGGCCTGCGGCCTGCGCCCGTCGCGGGCCAAGCCCGCTCCTCCCGCCAGCTCGTCGAGCCAGGCAGGATGCGGGTCGCCGGAGAAGAAGCGGTCCACGGCCCGGTTGACCAGGAGCGCGACCGGGGGCCGGCCGAGGTCGCGGCGCACCCGCGGCAAGAGCTCCATCGTCTCGGAGACGGCCAGCTCCTCCGCCAGCGTCACCACGATCGCCCCGGTCCACTCCGGGTCGGCGAACATCTGCGTCACCCGCTGCCGCTCCAGGGCGAGGAGCCCGGTGGCGTCGAAGGCGGCCAGCGTCTGCGGCATGGCGAAGAGCGGGGCGCCGTGCCCGGTGGCGGGCGCGTCCACGATGATGCGCTGGTAGTCGACACCGATCTCCTCGCGCGCCAGCGCCGTGAGCCAGAAGATCCTGCCGCAGAAGAGCAGCTCCGCGATGCCGGGGGCGGCGTGGATGAGCCGCTGCACGTGGTGGTTCGCGATCACCATGTCGTGCAGGAAGCGCAAGCCCAGGTGGCCGACGAAATACTCGCGCAGGGTCTCGTCGAGGGAATAGTTCATTGCCGAGAGCCGCGGCATCAGCTCGCGCGCGACGTGGCCCGCGGGGGGCTGGCCGAACCAGGGCGCGATGGCCTCGCGGAAGGTCCACTCCACGATCAGGGTGTTCTCGCCGCGGGCGGCGAAGCACGAGCCGAGCGCCGCCGCCACCGAGCTGCGCCCGGTGCCTCCCTTCCCCAGCACGAAAAGGACGCGCGGAATTTTCGCCACCGCGCTGGTCTCGCCGCCTGCCACGTGCCTTGTGTAACGTCGCGATCGCGCTCTGGCCCGGCGATGCGCCGCGGGAAGGAACGGCCCGCGGAGCGCCGCCGGGAGTCGTCACCGCTGGCGACGGGTCTGCTATACGTTGCAGCAGGCGCCCGGGAGCCATCGGGCGACCCAAGGAGGGCGCTGTTTGGACGAGACGACTTCCGTCCGCACCCAGATGGTGTTCGCCGTTCCACCGGATGAGGTCTGGAAGCAGCTCATGTTCTACGAGCAGATCGAGGATCCGCCACCGCTCGACCTGCGGCTGCTCTTGCCGGTGCCCACCGGGACCGAGGGCCGCAAATCCGAGGTCGGCGACGAGGCGCGCTGCCTCTATCGCGGCGGTCACCTGATCAAGCGCGTGACCGAGATCGAGAGCGGCCGCCACTATGGATTCGAGGTGGTGGAGCAGGCGCTCGAGGTCGGCGGCGGCATCCGGCTCTCCGGCGGCGGGTACACGCTGCGCGAGATCGCGGGCGGGCGCACCGAGGTCACGCTGGCCACGCGCTACGTGAGCCCGAGGCGGCCGCGCTGGCTGTGGAGGCCCATCGAGGCGGCGGTCTGCCACAGGCTCCACCGGCACATCCTCGGCGCCATGCGCCGGAGCGGCTCGCGCTGAGGAGGAAGTCCTGGTGACCGTGCTCTTGCCGCCCTTCTGGTTGATTCGACTCGCCGTGGCCGCGGTCTGGCTCTACGAAGGCCTCTGGTGCAAGCTCCTGGGCCGCGAAGCCCGGCAGCTCCAGGTGGTCGAGGCGGTGCCGCGCCTGGGTCCGAAGGTGGGAGCGCTCTTCCTCAAGGCGCTCGGCGCGGTCGAGGTGACCATCGCGCTCTGGGCGCTGAGCGGCGTGGCTCCGCTTCCCTGCGCCGTGGTGCAGACCGCGCTGCTCGTGACCCTGAACGCCAACGGCGTGCTCTGGGCGCGCCACATCATCCACGACCCCGGCGGCATGCTGGTGAAGAACTTCGCCTTCCTGGTGCTGGTCTGGGTGTCCGCCAGCCTTCCCCGGTGGACGTGACCGCCGGAACTACGGCCTGGGAGCGCGGCCGCTTCGACGCCCGCAGCGGCGCGAGCAAGGTGCTCTTCGGGCGCATGTACGAGGACCCGGAGATCGAGCTCGGCGCGTTCCGGCCCGGCGGCCGCGTCTTCTGCATCGCCTCCGCTGGTTGCACCGCGATGAGGCTCGCGGAAGTCCACCAGGTGGTCGCGGTGGACATCAATCCGCGGCAGCTCGCCTACGCCGGGCGGCGCCTCGCGGGCGGCCCCGCCGTTCGCGGCACCGCAGAGCGCGTGATGGGTTTCGGCCGCGCCTTCGCGCCGCTGGTCGGCTGGCGCCCCGGGCGCGTGCGCGCCTTCCTCGACCTCGACGATCCCGCGGAGCAGATGGACTTCTGGCGGCGGCACCTCGACACGCGGCGGTTCCGCGCCGCCTTCGACACGCTGCTCTCCACTGCCGTGCTGGGCGCGATCTACGCCTCTCCGTTCCTCGGCTTCTTGCCCCGCCGCCTGGGCGCGGTCCTGCGCTCGCGGATGGAGCGCTGCTTCGCGCTTCATCCCAACCGGACCAACCCGTATGCGCGCGCCCTCTTCCTCGGCGAGCTGTCCGGCGCCGCGCCGCCGCGGGATCCCGCGAAGATCCAGCTCGTCCACGCCGACGCCGCCGCGTGGCTCGAGGAGCAGCCCGCCGGAACCTTCGACGGATTCACGCTCTCCAACATCCTCGACGGCGCCGACGACGCCTACCGCCGGCGCCTCTTCGCCGCCGTGGAGCGCGCCTCCGCCCCGGGCGCCGTCAGGGTGCTGCGCAGCTTCGCCGAGCCGCGCGAGGAGCTGCCCTCCAACCGCGCGGCGCAGGACCGCGCGATGCTCTGGGGCGTGGTGGACGTGCGCCCGTGCGCGGCCTGACTCAGGGAGAGGGAGCGGCCGGCGGCTCCGCACCCGGCCGCTTCGGCAGGGGCGCCTCGTGGGCCTGCTGCGCGTGGGGCTCGACGGGGCTGCCCTCGATGCGCTCGAGCTCGAGCGGGTGCTCGTGCTCCATCCGCTCGCGGCTGATCTTGCCGGTGAAGATGGAGGTGTCGAAGGGGAACACGTCCGGGCTCAGGTGGGCGTTGTAGAGGTGCCAGACGATGACCACGAGGAAGGCCATCAGCCCCTCGTAGCTGTGCATCACCTTCGCCGCCGGAATGAGCTGCCCGGGCAGCACGCTCGCGACCAGCGCGGGCCAGAAGAGGATGAAGCCGGTGAAGGTCATGATCAGCGATCCCGCGACCATGCCCCAGTACTCGAACTTCTGGCGGTAGTCGTACCGGTCGAACTTCGCCGGCTGCTTGCTCAGGCCCACGTAGTAGCGCAGCGTCTGGATCGCGTCGCGATAGTCCTGCTTGTGGGGAACGATGTGCAGGGTGGTCAGCCTGCGCGTCGCCACCTGCCAGATGGAGATGGCGAGGTGCGCGAGCACGATGCCGGCGAAGATGAAGCCGGAGACGCGATGGATCAGCCGGGTGGCGTCGATCCCGCCGAGCCAGGCCACCACCTTCGCGGAGAAGCCGGCTCCGAAGTACTTCTGCGGCATCCCGGTGACGACCAGGAGCGTGAAGAAGATCATGATCCCGAAGTGCTCGACGCGCTGCCAGACGCTGAATCGCGTGATGGCCGCAGCCTTCTCTTCCAATGGAGCGTTCATCGGTTCACCACGATTCGCCAGAGATGAAGGACGATCTGCAGGGCGAGGCCGCCGATCATGAAGGGGATGAGGACGGTGTAGAGGAGCTTCACCAGGTAGACCAGCGGCGCCTTGGTGAGCGACGGCTGGTAGTGCGAGAGCCACGAGGAGGGGAAGTCCGCCTTGGCGTCGGCGTGGCACTTCTTGCAGGTGGTGAGGAGGTTCGCCTTGATCACCGGCGACGAGGGATCGTTCACCTTGGTGATGTCGTGCACGCCGTGGCAGTCGGTGCACACCGCCACCACCGGGTTCTCGCCGCTTCCCTGCTGCAGCTTGACGGTGGTGCCGTGGAAGTCGGCCACGTAGGTCTGCAGCACGGCGGTGGAGAGGCCGTACTTCTTCATCAGCTTCTCGTTGGTGTGGCAGCTTCCGCACAGCTCCGGCCCCTTGGCGCGCCAGGCGCCGGTGCGCGGGTCGCCGATGGCGTGGGACTGGTGGCAGTCGGTGCAGGCCGGCACGTCCTCGCTGCCCGCGGTCAGCGCCTTCCCGTGCACGCTCTTCACGTACGCGTCGGCGATGCCCTTGTGGCAGGTGCCGCACGTGCTGGAGATCTTCGCGCGCGGATCGCCGGGGGCGGTGATGTCGTGCGCGCCATGGCAGTCGGAGCAGACGGCGGCGTCGATCTTGCCGCTGCCGATCTGCGCGCGGTGGACGCCGTCGGCGGTGTCCTTGTACTGCGCCATGTGGCACTTCTGGCACGCCTCCGAGTAGCTGATGGCGAAGGCGCGCTTGCTCGCGAGCGGCCGTTTGGGATGCCCGCCGGCCATGTCCTTCAGGTCGGCGTGGCAGTCGCTGCAGGCGAGCTTGCGGCTGTGCGGAGACAGCTTCGCCGGGTCGATGGTGAGGCTGAGCATCTCGCCGGTCTGCAGCGTGATGTCCATGCCGGGCTTGGCGTGGCACTCGAGGCACTGTTCGGCCTCCGGCGTCACCGGCGCGGCCTTCTCCTCGGCCAGAGCCGCCGACGAAACGGCGAGCGCGCATGCTGCGAGCAGGGTCTTCATGTGGAACCTCTGGCGCGACCCAATGTGCAAGTCCCTTGCCGCGTCCTGCTGCTGCGAATTCCCACGGCCTGCACGGCCGGACGAGGAAATTGCGCCGCAGATCTCGCGCGCCGGCGCTCCCGCGCGTGCAAAAGGACCTTCTCACCGCGCCCCGTTTCGCGCGCGCAAATCCGTCTCGGCGCCGGGATCGCGCTCCCGACGAGAGCGAGCTGATGAAGGTCGTCGACGGCGACCCATGGGCTCAGCACCATGGCCGCGTGGGAGAGCATGACGCCCGGCGAGCACCTGGCCGCGCGGCGAAAGCTCATGGCACGATGGCGGACCGGCGAGGGCCGCACCTGGAAGACCGGAGGTCGGCCCTGCCCGCAGTCCGTGCGGGGGCGCAAAGCCCAGGCGCAAAGTGGTCGCACACCCGCGGAGCGGCTTCGCCCGGGAGTGCGTGGCACGTCGAGTGCACGCGTCCTCCGACGGCAGAGCCCGCAGAACTGGCGCCTCCGCGCAAGCTCGCGAGCGGAAACGGCCCGGCGGGTTTTGGCAGGAGGTGCAGCTTGCTCGTTCCCCGGTGGATGGTTCCCGCCGTGCTCGGCCCCGCCCTCGCCGCGGGCGCGCTCCTCGCGCACGACGTCGCTCCGGTCGGCAACGCGGCGATCGGACGCGCCCTCTACACCGGCGCGGTGGCGCTGGAAAAGGGCGGCGCGCCCTGCGTCGACTGCCATGCCCTCGGCGGCCAGGGCCCGGCCCTGAACGCGAGCTTCGGCCCCGACCTCTCGCGCTCCCAGGCCGCTCTCGACGGCGACATCCTCGACGGCGTGCTCACCGACATGCCCTACGCGAGCATGAAGCCCCTCTACGCGGGCCGGCCCATCTCCGAGACCGAGCGCGCGCACCTGGCTGCGTTCTTCCAAGAGGCGGCCGGCAAGGCGCCGGCGGGCGGCGGAGGCTGGTTCGCGGCCGAGGCCGTCCTGCTGGCGGGCTGCATCGGCATCCTCTTCGCATCGACGCGGCGGCGCAGGCCCTCGCCGCGGGAGCAACTGCGCGACAACGCCCGCCGGATCGGAGGCCTGCGATGAGCTGGATCCAGGACGTGGTGGGCCCCGGACACCGGCGCTGGGAGGAGCTGTACCGGAACCGCAGCCAGTTCGACAAAGTCGTCCGCAGCACCCACGGCGTGAACTGCACCGGAAGCTGCTCGTGGAACGTCCACGTCAAGAACGGGGTGGTGGCGCTGGAGACGCAGGCCACCGACTACCCGCAGATCTCCTGCGACGTTCCCGGCTACGAGCCGCGCGGCTGCCAGCGCGGCATCTCCGCCTCCTGGTACCTCTACAGCCCGCTGCGGGTGAAGCACCCGTACCTGCGCGGCGTGCTCGTCGATCTCTGGCGCGCCGCCCGCGCCCGGCACGCCGATCCGGTGGAGGCATGGGCCTCCATCGTGGGCGACCCGATCGCGCGCGAGCGCTACCAGAAGGCGCGCGGCAAGGGCGGCTTCCGCCGCGCCACCTGGGACGAGGCGCTGGAGATCGTGGCCGCCGCCACCGTGCACACCGTCGCGCGCCACGGCGCCGATCGCATCATCGGCTTCTCGCCCATTCCCGCCATGTCGATGCTCTCCTTCGCCGGCGGCTCGCGCTTCCTCCAGCTCCTCGGGGCGGTCAACCTCTCCTTCTACGACTGGTACTGCGACCTGCCCAACGCCTCGCCGGAGATCTGGGGCGAGCAGACCGACGTGGCGGAGAGCGCCGACTGGTTCCACTCCCGCTACATCGTCTCGATGGGCTCGAACGTGGCGATGACGCGCACCCCGGACGCGCACTTCGCCACCGAGGCCCGCCATGCCGGCGCCAAGCTGGTGGTGCTCTCGCCCGACTTCAGCATGACCTCCAAGCTGGCCGACTGGTGGATCCCGGCGGCAGCGGGACAGGACGGCGCCTTCTGGATGGCGGTGAACCACGTCATCCTCAACGAGTTCCATGCCGGCCGCGAGGTGCCCTTCTTCCAGGACTACCTGCGCCGCTACAGCGACGCGCCCTTCCTGGTCGAGCTGCGGCCCGAGGACGGCGCCTTCGTGCCCGGCCGCATGCTGCCGGCGAGCGCGCTCCCCCGCTACGCCGACGCGGAGAACGGCGACTTCAAGTTCCTCGTCTGGGACGCCGCCTCGGGACCGCGGATGCCGCAGGGCTCGCTCGGCTTCCGCTGGCAGCAGCAGAAGGGGCGCTGGAACCTCATGATGAACGACGGCGCGGACGGAACGCCGCTCGACCCGCGCCTGACCTTGCTGGAGAAGGACGCCGCCACCTGCGAGGTGGAGTTCCGCGACTTCGCCTCGGGCAGCGCCGCCCGGCGCAGCGTGCCGGTGCAGTACGTCGAGACCAGCCGCGGACCGGTCGCGGTGGCCACGGTCTACGACCTGCTCTTTGCCCAGTACGGCGTCGGCCGCGGGCTCCCCGGCGCCTACGCCGCCAGCTACGACGACGCGCTGACGCCGTACACGCCGGCCTGGCAGGAGCGGCACACCGGCGTTCCCCGCGCCGACGTGATCCGCTTCGCGCGCGAGTGGGCCACCACCGCGGAGAAGACCTCGGGCAAGTGCTCCATCATCATCGGCGCGGGCGTGAACCAGTGGTACCACGGCGATCTCGCCTACCGCGCCGCCATCGCAAGCCTGGTGCTCTGCGGCTGCGTGGGCAAGAACGGCGGCGGGCTCAACCACTACGTCGGCCAGGAGAAGCTGGCGCCGGTGGCGCCCTGGGCCACCTTGGCCTGGGGCCTGGACTGGACGCGCCCGCCGCGCCTGCAGAATGCGCCCAGCTTCCATTACGTGCATACCGATCAATGGCGCTACGAGCGCACCGCGGACGAGGAGAAGATCAACCCCGCGGCCTCGCGCGACGCCCTCACCGAGGGCCACACCATCGACCAGCAGATCCGCGCGGTGAGACTCGGGTGGCTGCCCTTCTTCCCGCAGTTCGATCGCAACCCGGCAGAGGTGGTCCGCGACGCGGAGGCGGCGGGAGCGAAGACCGACGCGGAGATCGTGCAATGGGCCACGGCGCAGCTGCGGGAGAGGAAGCTGCGCTTCGCCGTGGAGGACCCGGACGCGCCCTCGAACTGGCCGCGGCTCTGGTTCATCTGGCGCGGCAATGCGCTGATGTCGAGCGCGAAGGGACAGGAATACTTCCTTCGCCATTACCTCGGCACGCATCACCAGATCATCGCCCGGGAGTGCGCGAAGGACTCGGTGCGCGAGTTGACCTTCCGCGAGCCCGCGCCGGAGGGGAAGCTGGACCTGGTGGTCGACCTGAACTTCCGCATGGACACGACCGCGCTCTACTCCGACGTCGTGCTGCCCGCGGCCACCTGGTACGAGAAGGACGACCTCAGCACCACCGACATGCACTCGTTCATCCACCCCTTCCAGGCGGCGGTGCCGCCCTGCTGGGAGTCGCGCAGCGACTGGGACGCGTTCAAGGCCATCGCCGCGAAGGTGAGCGAGCTGTCGCGAAAGCACCTGCCGGCGCCGGTGCGCGACCTGGTGATGACGCCGCTTGCCCACGACACGCCCGCGGAGATGGCGCAGCGCGAGGTGCGCGACTGGAGCAAGGGCGAGTGCGAGGCGATTCCCGGCAAGACCATGCCCGGGTTCTCGGTGGTGACGCGCGACTACCCGCACCTCTACGATCGGTTCGTCTCCTTCGGACCGGCCGCGCGCAATGCGGGCCTCTCGGCGCACGGCATCACCTGGCCCATCGACGACTTCTACGACGAGCTGGCGCGGGAGAAGCCGGTGGAATGGAACGGCGCGCGCTATCCGTCGATCGAGCGCGCGGTGGACGCGGCCGGCCTGATCCTGCGCCTCGCGCCGGAGACCAACGGCGAGATCGCCTTCCGCGCCTTCCAGGCGGAGGAGAAGAAAGTCGGCCTGCCGCTCGCGGACCTGGCGGAGAAGTCGCGCGGCGTCCGCACCACCTTCGAGGACATCGCGCAGCAGCCCCGCCGGCTGCTCGACAGCCCCTGCTGGACCGGCATCACCTCAGGCGGCCGCACCTATTCCGCCTATTGCCTCAACGTGGAGCGGCTGGTCCCCTGGCGCACGCTCACCGGCAGGCAGCACTTCTACCTCGACCACCCGGTGTTCCTCTCCTATGGCGAGGCGCTTCCCACCTGGAAGCCGCGGCCGGCCCCGGAAGTGCTCGGCGACCTGGTGGAGACGAAGGAGGGGGCCGGCTCCATCCGCCTCAACTACCTCACGCCGCACGGCAAGTGGGGCATCCACTCCACCTTCGGGGACAACCTGCGCATGCTCACGCTCTCGCGCGGCACGCACCCGCTCTGGCTCAGCGAGCGCGACGCGGCGCGGGCGGGAATCCAGGACAACGACTGGGTGGAAGCCGCCAACGATCACGGCGTGGTGGTGGTGCGGGCGGTGGTGAGCGCCCGCGTCCCCGACGGGCTCTGCATCCTCTATCACTCGCCGGAGCGCACCATCGCGGTGCCGAAGAGCCCCTCGCGTGGCGGGCGGCGCGCGGGAGGGCACAACAGCCTGACCCGGGTGCGCCTCAAGCCCACGCTGATGGCGGGCGGGTACGGGCAATTCACCTTCGCCCTCAATTACTGGGGCCCGACCGGAAACAACCGCGACACCTACGTCGACGTCCGCAAGCTCGAGGGTGAGCCGCGCTTCTAGGCGGAGGGAGCACTGACCATGAACGTGCGCGCGCAGATGTCCTCGGTCTTCCACCTCGACAAGTGCATCGGCTGCCATACCTGCAGCGTCGCCTGCAAGAACCAGTGGTCCGACCGGCGCGGCGTGGAGTACGCGTGGTGGAACAACGTCGAGACCCGGCCCGGCACCGGCTATCCCGTCCTCTGGGAGGACCAGGACCGCTACCGGGGCGGCTGGAAGCGCGAGGACGGCAAGCTCACGCTGCGCCAGGGCGGCAAGGCGGCCACGCTCTCGCGCCTGTTCCACAATCCGTCCTTGCCGGTGCTGAACGACTACTACGAGCCGTGGACGTACCGCTACCAGGACCTGTTCGACGCGCCCGCCGGCAACGACCAGCCCACCGCCCGCGCCGTCTCGATGATCGACGGCAAGCCCTTGGAGATCGCCTCCGGGCCCAACTGGGACGACGACCTGGGCGGCTCGGCGCTCCACGCCGCGAACGATCCCAACCTCGCCGCCCTCGCCGCGGAAGAGCGCGATCGACTGGCGGACGTGGAGCGGCTGGCGTTCTTCTACCTGCCCCGCGTCTGCAACCACTGCGTGAACCCCGCCTGCGTGGCCGCCTGTCCCTCCGGCGCCATCTACAAGCGCGGCGAGGACGGGGCGGTGCTGGTGGCGCAGGACAAGTGCCGCTCGTGGCGCATGTGCGTCTCCGCCTGCCCGTACAAGAAGGTCTTCCAGAACTGGTCGACGGGAAAGTCCGAGAAGTGCATCTTCTGCTATCCGCGGCTCGAGGCGGGGCTCGCGCCGGCCTGCTTCCACACCTGCGTGGGGCGCATCCGCTACCTGGGCGTGCTGCTCTACGACGCCGACGCGCTCGTCGCCACCGCCACGCGCCCGGACGCAGACCTGGTGGAAGCGCAGCGCGCGATGATCCTCGATCCCTGCGACGCCTCGGTGCGCGAGCGCGCCCTGGCCTCCGGCGTCAGCCCGCAGATCCTCGAGGCGGCGACCCGGTCGCCGGTGTACCGCTGGGTGAAGGAGTGGGGCCTGGCCCTGCCGCTCCACCCCGAATACCGGACGCTGCCCATGCTCTTCTACGTGCCGCCGCTCCTGCCCGCGCTGGGCCAGGAGTCGCCCGACGACCTCTTCGGCTCGCTCTCCCGTGCGCGCCTGCCGGTAAGCTACCTGGCCAGCCTCTTCTCCGCGGGCAACACGGCGGTGCTCGAGGCTGCGCTCCGCAAACTGATGGCCGTCCGCCTGCACCGGCGCGCCCAGGGCGTGGGCGATCTTCCGGCGGATGCCGGCGCCCGGGCGCTGCAGCAGGCGGGGCTCACCGCCGACCAGGCCGACGAGATCTTCCGGCTCACCGCGCTCGCTCCCATGTCGGAGCGCGTGGTGGTTCCCGGCCTCGGCCGCGAGGACCAGACCGATCCCGCCGGCGAGCCGCAGGCGCACCGGGGCGCAGGCCTCGGATTCCTCCGGCCCATGGAAGGGCGGTGAGCGCCATGGGCGCCCCTGCGACCACCGAGCGCGCCATCCTCTCCGACCTGGCCGAGCTCTTCTCCTATCCGCGCGGCGACGTCGCCGGCATCGCGCGCCACTGCATCGCGCTCCTCGGCTCTCGAGGAGCGGCGGCCTCTGCGCTGCGCGGCTTCGCCGACTGGGCGGGGAACGTGGATGCCGGCGAGATGGAGGAGGTCTACTCCGCCACCTTCGATCTCGAGCCGATCTGCGCCCCCTACGTGGGCTGGCAGATCTGTCCCGATCCCGAGCGCCGCAACCTCTTCCTGACCGCGCTCTCCGACGTGTACTCGCGCGAGGGGTTCCGGCCGCGGGAGGAACTGGGCGATCATGTCGCGGAGGTCCTGCGCTTTTTGGCGGTGGCCCGGGACGAGGAGGCGCGCCGCACGCTCTTGCACGAAGGGCTCGCGCCGGCGGCCCGGCGGATGGCGTCGTCCTTCGACGCCCGCTCCAACCCCTATCGCTGGCTGGTTGCCGCGCTCGCCGCCTGGGCAGCGCCCGCGGCGGCGCAGCGCCCCGTCCAGGAGGCAAGGCCATGAGCAACCTCTTCCTCTTCGCCGTCTTCCCCTACCTGGCGGTGGCGCTCGCCGTCTTCGGCGGCCTGTACCGCTGGCGGCGCCTCGGCGACACGATGTCGGCGCGATCCTCGCAGCTTCTCGAATCGCGGCTTCAGGGATTCGGCGCCATCCCCTGGCATGCCGCCATCCTCGTCATCCTGCTCGCGCACCTGCTCGCGGCGGTCTTCCCCCACGCCTTCGAGCGGCTGCTCGGCGATTCCGTCCGCCTCTACGTGCTCGAGCTGACCGGCCTTGCGCTGGGAATGCTGGCGGTGGCCGGCCTCGCGGTGCTGATCGCGCGCCGCTTCTCCCTGACCGCCTCCACCAGCCGGATGGACTGGCTGGTGCTGCTCGCCCTCTTGCTGCAGGCGGCGAGCGGCGTCTACATCGCGCTGGTGCTGCGCTGGGGCTCGGGCTGGTTCCTGCACACCGGAGCGCCCTGGCTGGCAGCGCTGGCCCGCTTCGACCCACAGGTGGACCGCATCGTCTTCCTGCCCTTCGTGGTCAAGCTGCACTTCGTCAACGCCTTCGTGCTCATCGCGCTGCTGCCCCTGACGCGGCTGATGCACGTCGTCACCATCCCCATCTCCTATCTCTGGCGTCCGCCCCAACTGGTCAGCTGGCGAGGTTCGCGATGAACGACCGTCGATCCGGAAATGCGCTGCAACTGACGCTCGCAACCGGCGCGTTCGCGGTGTGCTTCGCTGCGTTCGGGTCGGTGTCGGCGATGATGCCCATCCTCCGCAAGTCGCTGGGGCTCACCCCGGTTCAGACCAGCGTGGCGCTGGCCATTCCCGTGCTGCTGGGAAGCCTCGGGCGCATTCCGCTGGGAATGCTCACCGATCGTCTCGGCGGCCGCCGCGTCTTCATCGCGGTGCTCGCCGCCAGCGCCGCCGCGGCCGGGGCCATGGCCTTCGTCGGCAGCTACACCAGCCTGGTGATCACCGGGTTCTTCCTCGGCGTCGCGCTCGCGAGCTTCGCCGTGGGCGTCGGCTTCTCCAGCGGCTGGTATCCGCCCGAGAAGCAGGGCACCGCGCTCGGCATCTACGGCGCCGGCAACATCGGGCAGTCGCTGGCGGCATTCGGCGCGCCGTTCATCGCCCGCGCCTTCGGCGTGCCCTGGGGCTTCTGGACGTTTGCCATCCTCGCCGCCGCGTGGCTCGCGGTATTCGCCTTCGCCGCGCGCGATCCGCAGCGCGCCGCCCCGCCGCGGACGTTCTCGCAGACGCTGGCGCCCTTGCGCGAGCCGGGAAGCTGGGTCCTGAGCCTCTATTACTTCCTCACCTTCGGCGGGTTCGTCTCCATGGCCGTCTACCTGCCCACGCTGCTCACAGATTCGTTCGCCATGACCCCGCAGCAGGCGGGCGTCCGCGCCGGCGGGTTCGTGCTCATCGCCACCGCGCTGCGGCCCGTGGGCGGCTGGCTCGCCGACAAGGTGGGCGGAAAGAAGATCCTGCTCGCGGTGTTCCCCACCGTCATCCTGATGGCGGTGTCGCTGTCGGTGCCGGGATTGGGATGGTTCCGCGCCGGGGCATTGGGAATGGCTGTGGCCATCGGCCTGGGAAACGGCGCCGTCTTCAAGCTGGTGCCGCAGATGTTCCCCAAGAGCGTCGGCGCGGTCACCGGCCTCGTGGGCGCGGCGGGCGGGCTCGGCGGCTTCTTCCCGCCCCTGGTGCTCGGCGCCGTGCGCCAGTCCACCGGCAGCTTCACCCTGGGGTTCGCATTCCTCGCCGCCTTTGCGCTCTTCTGCCTGGGAGTGCTGGTCTTCTGGGGTCCCCGCGCGCAGCGGCCCGCGCTCGCCGCCTGAAGCTCCGCACCGGTTTCGCGCGCCCGGCGGCGGCGCGCGGGCCTTGCCGCCGCCGGAGAACGCCAGGTGCGGCGCGACCTTGCGGCGCGGAGACGCCCCGCCGCGCTCGCGGGCACAGCGGATGCTTGCCTGTCCGACGTCATGGGCCTTCGCCGATCGGGATCCGTCGTCTTCGCCGCGCTCCTCTGGGCCGCGTGCGGCGGCGAGCCGGCGCCCGGGTCGATCGTCGAGGGCTCCCTCGCGCCGCCGCAGGTCCCGGCGAGGCTGACGCTGCCGCCGGCGGAAACGTCGCTCCCCGAACGGATCCCCGCCTACAGCCTGTCAGGATCGGGCAACGCCCACGTCGGCGCGTTCCGGCTGCACGAGTCGGTCGGGACCATCGAGATGATGGGACGCACGCTTCCCGCGGTGGTGGTGGCGGAGAGCGCCTTCACCTCGGACGCCATCCTTCTCCACCAGATCTATGCCCTGGCCGACGACGGGTTCTTCCTCCTCTGGACCTATTGCAGCGCGGGCGCAATCGACCTCGTCTACATCCTCGATTCGCGCGACGGGAGCGGCCGTTTCGAAGAAGCGACGGGCACCTGCGACGACGTGCGAAGGGCCTCGGCGACGCAGGTGCGCCTTCCCGGGGCCGACCTGCCCTGGCCGCGGGTGCACACCGGGTTCGAGGTGACGGGAAGATCGCTGCAGCTTCACGGCGCGATGCCGGGCGTAGTGCGCTATGGCGGCACGGTCCGGGCCGCCTTTCCCTTCGCCGTCATCGACTGCACCATGTGCGACGTCACGGGCGGCTGGTACGAGTTGCACTCGCTGCTCTGGGATCCGGCAAGCGGCAGCGTGATCCTGGGCATCTTCTACCTGGATGCGGGCAATCGCTCGGAGATCCTCTTCGAGTACGCCATCGACCTGGGCACCCTCGCCCGGCTGGCCGGCGCGACCTATGCGGCCGACTGGAGCTTCACGCCGCCTTGAGCCGCAGCGCGCTGGTTTTTCGCTTCGTGCCGCCGGGCCCGAAAATCCTTCGCGGCACGTTTCCGCGCACGCCCTGCGGGTGGGGGCACCCTTCTTGCGTGCCGCCGGAAGAGGCGCCGGCCGCAACGGCGGCCGCCATTCCCGTGGGAGGGCCCTGATGCCGCTTTTGTCGCAGCGGACCGCGCGCCTCGGCACCGAGAACGCGTTCCGCATCGCTCCCTACATCGCCGAAGCGGAGGCCAGCGGCCTGCGCGTCATACGCTGCAACCTCGGCCAACCCGACTTCCCCGTTCCGGGGCACATCCGCGAGGAGCTGAAGCGGCAGATCGACGGCGGCCAGGGCGGCTATTGCGATCCCCAGGGCATCCTTCCCTTGCGCAATGCCATCGCCCGGCAAATGCGCGAGCGCGGCATCGAGGCCGCGCCCGAGCGCGTGGTGGTGTTCCCCGGGGTGAAGCCGTCCATCGGCCTCGTCCAGCAGGCCTACACCGACCCCGGCGACGAGGTGATCTATCCCTCGCCGGGCTTTCCCATCTACGAGTCGTTCATCGATTACGTCAGCGCCGAGCCGGTGCCGCTCTTCCTCCGCGAGGAGAACGGGTTCACCGTCAGCGCAGAGGAGCTCGATCGCCTGATCACCCGCTTCACGCGGCTGGTCTTCCTCAACTTCCCCTCGAACCCGACGGGCGGCGTGGCCACGCGCGAGCAACTGGAGAGCCTGGCCGCGGTGCTGCGGGCGCGGCTGCCCGAGGACGCCCGCATCTTCTCCGACGAGATCTACGAGGACATCGTCTTCGACGGCAGGAAGCACCAGTCGATCGCAACCCTGCCGGGCATGGCCGCGCGCACCATCGTGGTCTCCGGCGTGTCGAAGAGCTACGCGTGGCCGGGCGGGCGCGTGGGCTGGGCGCTCTTCCCCACCGTGGAGGAGGCGCAGGTCTTCCGCAACCTGAACATCAACTACTTCTCCTGCGTCTCCGCCTGGGCCCAGGAGGGCGCCCGCATCGCGCTGGAGTCGCCGCTGAGCAAGCCGGTGGTGCAGAGGATGGTGCAGGCGTTCCAGGAGCGCCGCGACGTGGTGGTGAACGGCCTCAACGCCATCGAAGGCATCCGCTGCTCGCTGCCCGGCGGCGCGTTCTACGCCTGGCCGAACGTGGCCGACGTCTGCGAGCGCCTGGGCGTGTTCGACGCGCACCGTTCGCTTCCCCCCGCGGAGCGCGAGCGCACCAGCCCCTCGACGCTGCTGCAGATGTTCATCCTGCTCCGCCACGGCGTCGCCACCCTGGACCGCCGCTCCTTCGGCCGCATCGGCGCCGCGCGCGAGCAGTTCCTGCGGCTCTCGGTGGCCACCGGGCTCGACGACCTGCGCAAGGCGGTGCAGCGCATCGGCGCGGCTGCCCACGACGCCCGAGGCTTCCAGGAGTTCATGCGCGACACGCAACAGAGGAGGCCGTGGTGAGGAGCGCCCTGCCCAGCCCTGGTCCATCGCCGCTGCGCTTCGGTCCGCGCCGCGCCGTGTTCATCGACGCTTCCCGCGAGCGCCGGCCGCTGACCGGCGAGGAGCTGCAGCGTTTCGAGTCGCTCGACCTCCTCTACAGGACGCTTTGCGGGCTGCTCTACAACTACGTTCCCACCTCCGGGCACCCGGGCGGCTCCATCTCCTCCGGCCGCTTCGTCGAGCTGCTGCTCTTCTCCACCCTGGAGTACGACCTGCGCGCCCCGCTGCGCGACGACGCGGACGTCATCTCCTACGCGGCGGGCCACAAGGCGCTGGGGCTCTACGCGCTCTGGGCCTTGCGCAACGAGATCGCCCGGCTGGGCGCGCCTTCGCTCCTGCCCGATGCCCCGCGCCTGCAATTCCGCCTCGAGGACCTGCTCGGGTTCCGCCGCAACCCGCACGGCCCCACGCCGCTGGCCAGGGAGTTCGGCGCCCGGGCGCTGGACGGCCATCCCACGCCGGCGACGCCCTTCGTCCGGCTCGCCACCGGCGCCTCCGGGGTGGGCCTCGGCTCCTCGATCGGGCTGGCGCTTGCCGCGGCCGACGTATACGGGACGGACGCGCCGCGCGTGCACATCGTCGAGGGCGAAGGCGGCCTCACTCCGGGGCGGGCCTCGGAAGCCCTGGCCATCGCCGGCACAGCCTCGCTGGGCAACCTCGTCGTCCACCTCGACTGGAACCAGTCGTCCATCGACTCGGACCGCGTCTGCCGCGAGGGATCCCAGCCCGGCGATTACGTCCAGTGGGAGCCGGCGGAGCTCTTCTTCCTCCACGACTGGAACGTGGTCTACGTGCCCGACGGCAAGGACTTCCAGCAGATCGCCGCGGCCCAGCGCAGCGCCCTGCAGATCTGCAATGGCCAGCCCACCGCCATCGTCTACCGCACCGTGAAGGGGTGGAAGTACGGCATCGAAGGCCGGGCCTCCCACGGCGCCGGGCACAAGCTCTGCTCGGGCCCCTTCTTCGAGGCCATGGACCGCGGCGGGCTGCGCGCCCTGCCCCGCTGCGAAGGCGGAGTCCAGCGCTGCGAAGGCGGCGAGCGCGCCGATCAGATCGAGCAGTGCTTCTGGGACGCGCTCTGCCTGATGCGCGCAGGACTCCAGGCCGACGAGCCGCTGGTCGAGGCGCTCGCCGCGCGCCTGAGGTCGGCCAGGGACCGCCTCGATGCCCGCGCCCGCCAGCCGCGGCCCGGCGCGCCGCGGATCGATCGATTGCACGCCGCGGACGAGGCGCCGGCGGCGCTGAAGCCCGGCGACGAGGCCACGCTTCGCGGCGAGCTCGCGCGGGTGCTGCTGCACTACAACCAGCAGTCGGGCGGCGCGCTCCTCGTCGCCGCGGCCGATCTCCTCGGCTCCACCAGCATCGGCACCGCCGGCGCCGGGTTCCCCAAGGGCTTCTTCCAGGCCGCCAACAACCCGCACTCGCGCGTGCTGGCCGGAGGAGGCATCTGCGAGGACGCCATCGCGGCGCTGCTCTCCGGCATCTCGGCCTTCGGCCATCACGCGGGCGTCGGCGCGTCCTACGCCGCGTTCCTCGCCCCCCTCGGGCACGTGGCGGCGCGGCTCCATGCCATCGGAGAGCAGGCGCGGCAGTCCCTTGTGCCCGGCGCCTTCCGGCCGATGATCCTGGTCTGCGCCCACGCGGGGCTGAAGACCGGCGAGGACGGCGCAACCCACGCCGATCCGCAGGCGCTGCAGCTGCTTCAAGAAAACTTCCCCGCAGGGACGGCCATCACGCTGACGCCCTGGGAGCCGCAGGAGATTGCCCCGCTCTTCGCCGCGGCATTGGCGAGGCGGCCGGCCCTGATCGCGCCGTTCGTCACCCGCCCGCTGGAGACGGTGCCGGACCGCGCCGCGGTGTCGCTTGCGCCCGCCGCCGCCGCCCGCCAGGGCCTGTACCGACTGGTCGCGGCGCAGGGAAAGCCCGACGGGACGGTGGTGCTGCAGGGCAGCGGCGTCGCCTATGCGTTCGTGGGGCAGGCCCTTCCCCTGCTCGTGCGCGCAGGGATCGACCTCGACGTCTTCTACGTGGCCAGCGCGGAGCTGTTCGCGGCGCTGCCCGAGCCGGAACGCCGGCGCATCTTCCCCGAGGAGCGGGCGCAGGCGGCCATGGGCATCACCGACTTCACGCTGGCCACGCTCTTCCGCTGGGTGACCTCCGACCGCGGCCGCGCCGCGAGCCTGCACCCCTTCCTGCACGGGCGCTATCCGGGAAGCGGCCCGGGAGCGCGCGTGCTGGAGGAGGCGGGGCTCGACGGCGACAGCCAGGCCCGCGCCATCCGCTGCTGGCTGGACGCGGTCTCCTGACCCGCCCGGAGCGGCCCCTCCCAGGAGGCGGCTAGGGCGTCCACAAGGTCGCGGGGGGCGTCGAGTCGTCGTCGCCGTCCGAGTCGCGGTGGCGGGACACGACCGTGAACTGCGTCGCGTGCATCAGGCCGTCGCCCAGGTCCACGACGAAGGCCCACCTGCCCTGCGCGAAGCCCATCAGCGGCGCGAGCAGCACGTATTTGCCCGAATAGAAGGCGAAGACGTTCGTCCTCACCGCCCTGCCATTCTGGAAGACCCAGGCGGTCGCCGGCTGCTGCGGCCCGAGCGCTCCGGTGGAGTCGACCGGCGCGACGAAGAGGTGGGCCGAGAGGTTGGTGATCCCCGCGCTCGCCCCGGTGAGCTGGAACCGCACGGCCAGGAAGGAGCGGCTGTCGAAGACCGCGCTACCGTCCGCGAGCAGCGGCGAGAACAGCCCCGACCAGGCGAACTGGACCTGCACGTGGAACGACGCCGGCGCGCTGGCGTTGCCG
The DNA here is from genome assembly GCA_035702105.1 of Myxococcales bacterium. Taxonomy (GTDB): domain Bacteria; phylum Myxococcota; class Myxococcia; order Myxococcales; family 40CM-4-68-19; genus 40CM-4-68-19. Next base: position 21,828 of record DASSQZ010000201.1, read on the forward strand.
TGCGCGTCCTGCGCGCTGCAGCTAACCGTGGTGGTGCCGGGCGCAAAGAGGCTGCCCGACGCCGGCGCGCATGCGGGCGCAACCGATCCATCCACGAGGTCCGTCGCGGTCGCGGCATAGGTCACCACCTGCCCGCCGACGCTGCTGGCGACGACGGAGAGGTCCGCCGGCACCTGCAGCGCGGGAGGTGTGGTGTCGACGACCGTCACGACGAATGCGCCGCTGCCCGCGTTGCCGTGGGCATCCACGGCCGAGCAGGTCACCGTGGTATCGCCCAGGGCGAAGGGGCTGCCGCTCGCGGGAACGCAGGTGGGGACGACCGCGCCGTCCACCAGGTCTGCCGCGGCCGCGGCGAAGCCGACGGCGGCGCCGGAAGGCCCGGTGGCCTCGGCGGTAAGGCCCGCCGGCAACGAGAGCACCGGCGGCCGGGTGTCGACCACCGTCACCGTCACCGTCGCGGTGGAGGTGTTGCCGTTGGCGTCGCTGACCGTGAGCACGAAGGTGTGAACGCCGACCGTCAGCTGCACCTCGGTGGTGGAGCTGTTGGCCACGGTGTTGGTGCCGTCGGACCAGGTGAACGCCGTGGTCGGGCCGGAGGAGAGCGAGCCGTCGAGCAGCACGGTGGTCAGCGGCCCGGTGGCTTCCACCGTCATGTCCGATCCCGCGCGGGCGATCACCGAGTCCTGGGGGCGGCGGGCTGCCCAGGCCACCGCGTTCGCATAGAGCTTCTGGATGTCGGGATTGGTGAGCGAGGAACCGTCGATGCTGTTGGGAGCGAAGGAGAACTGGACCACGCGCCCGGAGCCGAACTCGCGGACCACCACTCCGGGGCCGCCGCTGGGCGCGCGCATCAGCACCACCGAGGGTTGCACCGCAAACGCCACCTGCGGGCCCGCATCGTGGCCTTCGGCCCTGAAGGTGAACGGCGAGGGGAGGCCCGCCAGCACGGGGTGGGACTCCTGCCCGGGCTCCGGCGTGTAGGTGATGTCGCAGTCGGCGCAGTTGTCGTCGGTGGTGCCGCCGTAGCTCTGCACGACGATGTCCGGCATCGCGGTCTGCTGGCCCTGCTCGAGCTCGAAGCCGTCCCACTGCGCGGCGACGAAGCCGCCGCCCGTACGGACCCAGTTGTCGAGGATGATCTGCGTGGCCTCCGGCAGCGGCTGCGCGAAGGTGGTGCCGTCCAGGTGGACGATGCAGTCGAAGGCGTCGGGCGACGGCGTCAGGCCGTCCCACTCGAACTCGGGCGGGGTCCGCTCGGTCACCTGGTTGCCCGCGGCGGTCAGCGCGGCCACCAGGGCGGCGGTGCCGGGAGTGTCGGCATCCGCCAGCACCAGGACCCGGCTCGGGGCCGGCTGCGTCAGCGCCCGCTGCTGCGCGGCCCGCGCCGCCTGCCCGGGCGCCTTTGCTCCGCCACAACCCATCGCTGCGAACCACAGCATCGTCCACCAGGAGATCCGGCTCACGTTCATGGTTGCGCCCCTCGTCGTCGGGCAGCCTTCCGCCAGACGCACCCGAGGCTACGGGGCGTGGTGCAGGGCGACGCAAGGGCGCAACCATCGGGTCTGCTGCTGCGGGCTGCTTGCAGGTGTCCGCGGGTGGTTGCGGTGCGGCGCGGCGCGCCGGACGTGGGGGATGCACGCGAGACGGCCGGGGGCACCGGCCGTGCCCCGGAAACGCGCCCGCCGCTACTCGTCGGCGGAGCCCGGCTCGGTGAGGCCGCGGTGCAGCTTCGCCTTGGCGGTCTCGGGCAGCACCTTGGCGCCCATCGCCTCGAGGTTGTTCTTCACCGACCCCGCCACCACGTGGTCCTTTCCCGCCATCATCGCCTCGAAGCCCTGGCGCGCCACCTCGGCCGCATCGTCCTTCCTGCCCGCGCCCACCTTGGTGTCGTCGAGGCCGGCGCGGTGGAAGAAGCTGGTCTCGGTGGGGCCCGGCATCAGGGCGGTCACGGTGACGCCGGAATTGCGAAGCTCTTCGCGCAGCGCCTGCGCGAACGACTGCACGAACGCCTTCGAGGCCCCGTAGGTGGCCTCGAACGGCGCCGGCATGGTGGAGGCGATGGAGGAGGTGATGAGCAGGCGCCCGCCGCCGCGGCGGACCATCTCCGGCAACAGGCGCTTCGCGAGGTGCACGGTGGAGCCGACGTTGAGCCCGATCAGGTCGAGGTCCGCCCTGAGATCCGTCTCGATGAAGGGCCCGCCCACGCCCACGCCGGCGTTGAGGGCGAGGGCATCGACGCGCCGGCCCAGCGAGCGGATGCGATGGAAGAGCCGCTCGTTGCCCTCGAACGTGGCGAGGTCCGCCTGCACGCTCTCGACCCGGGCGCCCGACGCCCCGAACGCCTGCGCCGCCTCGGCGATCCCGGGATCCTCGGCGCAGACGACGAGGTCGAATCCGTTCTCTGCGAAGACCTTGGCGAGCTCGTAACCGATGCCGTCGGAGGCGCCGGTCACCACGGCGAGGGGCCTGCTGGCGGAGGTGGTCATGCGCACAAGGTTGGACTCGCGCGCAACCGCAGCAAGGCCCGCCGGGGCCGCCCGCTACCGGGCCGGGCCGAGCCAGGTGGCGGCGCCCGCGGGTCCGCCCTCTGCGCGCTCCCACCCGGTGAGCCGCTGGCCGAGAAGCGTCATCACCAGCTCGGATGCGCCCTCCAGCGCCAGCGCGGGCCGGCGAGGGGAAATGGCGCGCACGGCTGCCAGCAACTCCGCCGCGCGGCGGGCGGCGAGGGAGGCCACCGCGGGCCTGCCGTTCACGTCCTCGAAGACCGCGCCCTCGCCGACGCAGACCGCGGCGCGCACCACCACGCCATGATCGTACGCGCTGCGGGCGATCTCCTGCGCGAAGCGCGCCGCGGAGAAGAGCGCGGCGTCGCCGCCGGCGCCGCCCGCGGCCTTCTCGAAGGATACGACGGAGAGGGCGGGGCCCACCTGGGTGGCCGCCGATTCGTACGCCTCGAGGAACGCCCGCGCCCGGTGCGCCACGAACCCGAGCAGCTCGTGGGCCGCCCGCGCAGACAGGTGCGGCCCGGGGTGGACGATCTCGCCGGCATAGAAGATGGCCCGTACGGTGGGGTGGTGCGGCAGCGCCACCCCCACGGCGCGGAGCGCCCGATCGAGCAGCGGCTGCACCGGATCGAGGGAGAACCAGATGCGCAGCAGGTCCAGCTCGGCCGCGGTCTGCGGACCTCGCCCGGCGATCTCGCCGAGCCGCTCGTCGGCGCCGGCCTGCGACTCCTGGGGAGGGACGTCGGGGCGCGAGGCCCGCACCGTCCAGAAGGGCAGCGCCTCGGCCGGCGCGTCCACGCGGCGCAGCGACTCCGCGGTGACGAAGTCGGCGTCCTGCAGCTCGGAGGGGCCGACGAAGTGGACGTGCCGGTGCGCGCCGTCCTCGTTGGTGGGGCGCGAGAGCACCGCCACCGAGACCCGCAGGCACTCCTTCAGGCTGCCGGCGAGCTTGCCCTCGTCCAGCCCGGAGAACTCCGGCCGCACCCGCCCCTGCGCCTTGCACTCCGCCGCGATCTCGCGCATCTCGTCGGTGAGCAGGCGGAAGACGTCGAACATCGACTTGACCCGCTCGCTCTCCTGCTGCGCCACCCGCACCACCGTGCGCAACCGCTGCCGCAGCTCCCCCAGCGACTGGGGAACGATCAGCTCCTCCAGCCCTTCGAACTGCAGCCGCGCCACGTCCTCGGGCGAGAGCGCGCGCAGGCAGCTGCGGATGCTCACCGAGGTGGTGCCCTCCACCGTCCACGCGTCGGGCACCGAGCGCAGCTGGGAAGGCAACAGCAGCGACAGCAGCCTCGCCTTGGCGTCCCAGGCGGCGCTGGCCGGCGAGACCGGGACCGCCTGCTCGCGCCGCTGCCGCGGCGGCCGGTGCTCCTGGTGCCCTCCGCGCAGCAGCGTGCAGACGATGTGCGAGAGCGGCCCGCCCACCGAGGTGGTGAAGGCCAGCGCGCCCTGCTCGCGGAAGCCCTGCCGCGACTTCGCCTCGAGCAGGTAGCGCTCGTCGACGCAGAAGACGTGGTGGGCCTTGTTGACCTGCACCAGCCCGGAGGCGCCCAGCGCGTGGCCGAAGGTCAACAGGCCGCCCACCGGGTTGGACCAACCTTCCGCCATGCGCTCGGCGGCGCGCTCCCACCCGAGGCCCAGGGCGAGCAGGAACGACAGCTCGATGCTGGCGAAGGCATCGTGCACCACGCCGAAGGCGGCGGAGGTGAAGGTGGAGACCGGCATGCGCGCGTCGTCGGCGCAGTCGGCGAGCGCGCCGAACACGGCAGGAGCGAAGAGGAGCGGCGCCTTGCGGTGGAGCAGGTCGGGGTTGGCGGAACCGTCGCCCACGCCCAGCACCTCGGTGAGCGGGGCGGTGCGGAAGCGGGGATGGCGCGAGGCGGCCACCGCCTCGATCAGCGACTCGTCGGAGGTGACGATGGTGGCGGCGGCGCCGCAGCAGGGCACGGCGATGTCGCTGGCGTCGAACCAGGGCGTGCGCCGGGTGTCGCGCCGGAAGGGCTTGCCTGCGTAGATGCCGGCCGGGTAGTTGGCGCCCACCTGCGCCTTGCGCTGCGCCACGCGAGAGAGGAACGCCTCCAGCTCCTGCGGCGGCAGGTCGAAGCTGCGCCGGAGCACGTCCATGAGCAGGTCTCCGACCGCCAGCATGTCGAGGCCGCGGGCCTGGTCGTCCTCTCCCAGCACGGTGCGGATCTGGTACTGCGAGACGTAGCCGCTGGGGATGATCTGGCCGGCGAGCACCAGGATGGTGGCCGGCCGCTCCGAGTTGCGCGCCGCCCGCACCGCCTCGGCGAAGGCCTGCGCGCCGCTGTCGGAGGTGCCCACCACGAACTGCGCCCGCGCCCTCGGCGAGAGCCCGAGCTGGACCTGGAGCGCCTGCGGCACGAGCCCGATGTTGACGCGCTCGTTGGGATCGAGCCCGGGCATCGAGGTGACGAGCATGTCGGTGATGGAGTCGCAGGTGCGCAGGTAGTCGCCCCGGCCCGCGAGCGCGTGCAGGGTGGTGAGCGCCCGGTGCGCCGCGGAGGCGAGCAGGTCCGGCAGCGCCACCGGCTCGCTGATGCCGAAGGCGCGTTGCCAGTCCTCCGGCCGGGTCCTGCCGTCGTCACCGCGGTTCGGGAAGCGGAAGAAGAGCCGCGACGTCTCCTGCCGCGTCAGCTCCGGGTGAGGGTCGCCGAAGTAGTCGCGGCGCCGTCGGGCGGGAGGCAGATCCCGCGGGCTCGCGCTGTATTCACCGGCGACGACGAAGACCCGTCTGCGCATGGGCCGCGCATTCAACCACGCGGGCGCTCGTACGGGAAGCGCCCGCGTGAAATCGCCACGGGGCGGCTAGCCGCTGCCCGCCGAAGGCGGGCTTTGCGGCTACACACGCGGAGCGTGACGCTGGGTGTCTCCGTGAATACGGAGACGCCCTCCTAGGGGTTGAGCACGTGGCTGCTCGCCGCCTGGGCGATCAGATCGTCGGCGTCGGCCTGCAGCAGGAACCCCCGGGCGATCGCGTCCGCCGCCGCCGCCTTCACCGCCGTCACGTATCCTTCGTGCGTGCCGTACCTCTCCTCGAGGGAGAGGCGGGGATCGCCGCTCGCCATCCGCTCGGCGCGGGTGCGTGCGAAGGGCACCATGCCGCCGGTGTAGTCGCAGTTCTGGTCCTTGTGGAAGCCCGCCGCGGTGATGTTCCAGCCGAAGTAGCTGCCGAGCGGGGCGTCGCGCAGCACGCTGGGCACGCCGCCCAGCTCGTTGCCGTCGGCGTCCACCCGCGGCACCAGCATCTTGATCACCTGCTTGATCGGCGGCGGAAGGTTGCTGGGCACGCCGGAGCCGTCGCTGGGATTGAACGCCGGGCCCCAATCGTAGTCGAGCACGGGGTTGATGAAGGGCGTCTCCACCGTGGTGCCGCCGAGGAGCGCAGCCTCGGGCACGGTGGCCGGCAGGCCGGGGATGCCGCGGGGAAAACCCATCGCGGCGAGGGTGGGCTCGACCAGGTTCCTGACCTCGTCCCGGTCGCCCAGGTGCCGGCCGCGGCCGTGATCGTCGCCGTCTCCGTCGGGAGTGCGCAGGCGCGGGTAGAGGTTGTCGGGCGGACGGGTGCCGTCCATCACCCAGGCGAGGAAGTGCTCGCGGATGGCGTTGACCGTCTGCGTGTGGGGCACGGGATTGCCCGGCAATACCCCCCTGCCCCAGTTGTTGCCGGGGCAGCTCGGATTCGCCGGAGTGAAGTCGAAGAGGTTCACGCCCGCCGGGGTGGTGGTGCCTCCGTGGGTGGTGCTGGCGATGTAGTAGCGGCGCACGTTCCCGGGCAGCGGAATGTCCTTCTTCGCGTCGGTGCCCACCCACTCGATGGGCAGCTTCAGCTCCCAGACCTCGGCGGCGCCGAAGTGCTCGATGATCTTCGGACAGGTGCGGGTGGCGGTGCAGCGATCGAGGATGCCGCGCGCGGGCAGGCGGCGGACGTGGTCCTCGTAGCGGGACCACCACTGCGGGCCTTCGCTGCCGGCCTCGTACAGCTCGAGCACGCCGTCGGGCTGCGCCCAGCGGAAGTTCAGCGCGATGCGCCGGCCGGCGATGATGGGCCACATGCCGTCGGAGACCTGCCGGCCCGCCTCGTCCTGGTTGAACCCCAGGTGCAGCCAGCCGCGCAGGAAGTTGCCCGACTGCGAGACGCCGCGGCTGATCGACCAGCGGATCTGGCCGGCCAGCGGGTTGGGATTGCCCGCCGAATCGGCCGCCTCGAACTTGAAGAACGACTCCACGTCGCGGAAGGCGGCAAAGCCCACTCCGAGCACGTAGGGATCGCGGGCGGTGAAGACCACTTCGTAGAGGCGGCTGCCGTCGAACCCGTCCTTGAGGCAGATCTGCGTCGGATCGGGAACGCGGTCGGCCCAGCTCGTGCACTTCGCCCAGGCCCAGTCGCTGGCCGCGACGTTGCGCTCGTCAGTGACCACGCCGGTCATGCTCTCGTGGCCGCGGGAGGTGAGCGTGGCCTGGGCGGTATCGAGGGTGAAGGGCTTGTAGGGCAGCGGGCTCGACTGCACCAGGATGGCCTGCGAGGCGGGACCGCTGCGGTTGACGATGCGCCCGAGCACGGTGCCGGTCACCGGCGAGCCGTCCGGATTCACCGCCACCGGCACGCGCACCCACTCGTTGGTCGTGCCGAGCGCGTTGGCGCCGCCCTGCGCGGTGGTGCCGGAGTCGTCGCCCTGCCAGCCGCTGGAGAGATCGACGTCGCCGTCGGCCTTCTCCGGGCCGAACCCGGCCCGGCGGCCGCGGTTGGCCACGTCGTGGAACATGAGGTGGCTGCTCTGCGACATGTCCGCAGGCTTGATGATCTGGAAGGTGGCCGTGTACTCGACGTTGCCCCGGGCGTTGCGCGGCGCGAGCTCGATGTCCTGGATGATGGCGTTGAGGGGGTGGCGGGGATCGAGCTCGCCGTCAGCGAGTCCGAAGATCACCTCGTAGGGAATCGAGGCCGTGCCGGTGGTGGGCTGGCGGCCGGTGATGGTGATGCGGGTGACTTTCGCGAATGCCGGCGCCGCTGCGAGCACGGCCAGGACGGCGAGCATCGGGACGGACCTGCGCATGTTCGGGACCTCCGGGGGGAGAGGCGAAAGGCGCAACCCTAAGCGCGCCGCCGTCGTGGCCGTCAAGGCGCGGTGCGTGCACGCCCACGCCGCGGAAAGACGCGGGTCGCAGCGCACTGTCCAACATCCATCAGATCGCCGGCGTGCGCCCTGCGGACACCTGCGGATTGCGGCGCCAGGGAGGCGTACCTACCTCCGACGTGTGCTCGCCTGGTTCCTGCTCTGGTCGCTGAGCTTCGCCCTGATGATGCTCTACGCGGGCAAGATCGCCGCCGACGAGGCGCTCTTCGCCGCCATCGGAAGCGCCATCAGCGCGAGCGCGTCGAAGATGGTGCTGCAGAAGCGGCTCGCGCCCCTGGCAGGCGAATGGCGCTGCGTGGCGCAGATCTGGCGGCTGCCCAGGTACGTCGTCAGCGGCACCTGGGAAGTGCTGGCGGTGCTGGCGAGCCAGATCTTCCTGCGCAAGCCCGCGCCCTCGCTCCTCTACGGCGTGCGCTTCGAGGCGGGCGGAGACGACGACCGGTCGGCGCTCCGGCGCGCGCTCGCCATCGCCTACACCACCGCGACGCCCAACTTCGTCATCCTCGGGGTCGACCGCGAGCGCGGACTGCTCGTGGTTCATCATATCCGCAAGGGACCCATTCCCGGGATGACCGTGGAGCTCGGGGCAAAGCCGTGAGCGCCTGGCTCGGCGCAACGTTCGCGGTCAGCGCCGGGCTCCTTCCCTGCGCGGCGGTGGCGCTGCGCGCGGACGACGCGATGGAGCGGGTGGTGGCCCTGGAGATGGCCTCGGTGCTCCTGACGGTCGCCCTGGTCATGCTCGCCGAGGCGATGCAGCGCCCGCTCTTCCTCGATCTGGCATTGACGCAGGCCTTGCTCTCGTTCGGCGGCGGGCTCGTCTTCGCGCGCTTCCTCGAGCGGTGGCTCTGATGCACGCAGCGGTGGCCGTGCTGCTGGCGCTCACCGCCTTCTTCGCCCTGGCAGGCGCCCTCGGCGTCTGGCTGATGGGCGACGTCTACCAGAAGCTGCACTACCTGACCCTGCCCTGCAGCGTCTCGGTGTGGTTCCTCTCCGCGGCCGTCTTCGTGGGCGAGAAGCAGAAGCAGGCCGGCGCCAAGGTGGTGCTGATCGGGCTCGTGCTCTTCTTCATGAACGCGGTGGTGACGCAGGCCACCGCCCGCGCCGCCTTCGTGCGCAAGGACGGGCAGTGGCCGCCGCGGCAGCCGCCGCCCGCGCCGCCGGAGGCGAAAGGATGATCGGCGCGCTCCAGCTCCTGCTCCTGCTGCTCCTCGCCGCCTCGGGCATGCAGGTGGTGCGCACCCGCGAGCCGGCGGCGCAGGCGGTGACGGTGAGCTTCTACGGCCTCGTCCTGGCGCTGCTCTTCTTCCTCTACCAGGCGCCCGACGTCGCGCTCTCGCAGATCGTGGTCGGGGCCGTCGCGCTGCCGCTGATGATCCTGCTCGCGCTCGCCAAGGTGCGCAGGGCCGAGCAGGAGCGGGAGAAGGGGGCGGCGAAGTGAAGCGGCTGCGCTACGCCCTCTTCGTGGCCGGCGGGCTCGGCTTCGCGGCCGCGCTCCTTGCGGCGTTCCTCGGGCTGCGGCCGGTGGGCGCCTACGCAGGGGCTTACGGAGAGGTGCTCAACGCCGTGGCGGTGGGCGAGCGGCACGCGACCGACGTCGTCTCGGCCGTCAACTTCGACTACCGCGGCCTCGACACGCTGGGCGAGGAGTTCATCCTCTTCACCTCCGTGCTGGCGGTGGCCGCGATCCTGCGCAAGCAGGAGGACGAGGAGGAGGACGAGGACGAGCCGAAGTGGCAGCCGCGGAGCGCGCCGGAGAGCGACGCGGTGCGGACCCTGGGCGCGGCGCTCTTGCCGGTGATGCTCTCCTTCGGCCTCTACATGGTGTCGCACGGCGCGGTCTCTCCAGGCGGCGGCTTCCAGGGCGGCGTGGTCCTGGCCAGCGCGCCCTTGATGGTCTACCTCTGCGCCACCGCGGACAGGTTCCTGCGCATCGCGCCGCCCGCCCTGACCCGGGCGGGAGAGGCCATCGGCGCCGCCGGCTACGCGCTGATCGGTTGCCTGGGCATCCTCGCGGGCAAGAAGTTCCTCGAGAACGTGCTGCCGCTGGGCACGCCCGGGCACGCCTGGTCGTCGGGAACCATCTTCTTCCTCAACCTCACCGTCGGGCTCGCGGTGGCCGCCGGCTTCACCGAGCTGCTCTCCGTCTTCGTCGAGGAAGTGCTGAGGCGCGAGACGTGACCGCCCTGCTCTCGTTCCTGCCCTACGCGGTTGCGGCCTGGCTCCTGCTCTGGGGCCTCTACGGAATCGTCAGCAGCCGGAACCTCGTCCACCTCGTCATCTGCCTCGCGGTGATGCAGTCGTCGACCTACGTGCTCCTGCTCGCCATCGGCTACAAGGCGGGCGCGGTGGCGCCGGTCTACGCCGACATGCCCGGCGGAACCCCCGCCGTCGATCCGCTGGTGCAGGCGCTGATGCTGACCGACATCGTGGTCGAGGCCACCGTGGCCGCGCTGCTCCTCTCGCTGGCGGTGCAGGCGCACGAGCGCGGCGGTTCCCTCGACCCGGCCAGGCTCGCGGCGCTCAAGGGCTAGCATGCAGCTCGCGCCCTGGACGGTGGCGATTCCGCTCCTCTTCGCCGCGCTCCTGGTGGCGCTGGGCGGAAAGCTGCCGCGCCTGCTCGCGGACCTGATCGCGCTCGCCGGAGCGGCAGCCACCGCGGTGTCCTGCGCGCTCCTGCTTCGCGCGGCGCGCGATGGACCCCTGGTGTACTGGTTCGGCGGCATCCGCCCGCGCTCCGGGGTGAGCCTGGGGATCGATTTCGCCATCGACCGCGCCGGCGCGGGGCTCGCCACGCTCTCGGCGGTGCTGGTGTTCTGCGCCCTGCTCTTCTCCGCGCGCTACTTCGAGAAGCCGCAGGCGGCGTTCCAGGCGCTCCTGCTCGCCTTCCTCGCCGGGCTGTGCGGGTTCTCGCTCACCGGCGACCTCTTCGACCTCTTCGTCTTCTTCGAGCTGATGAGCGCCGCCGCCTTCGGGCTCTGCGCCTACAAGAGCCGCGAGGTGGGTCCGGTGCAGGGCGCCATCAACTTCGCCACCACCAACACCGCCGGCGCGTTCATCACCCTCACCGGAATCGCGCTCCTCTACGCGCGCACCGGCGCCCTCAACCTCGCGCAGATGGCGCGCATGCTCTCGGGCCCGCGCGACGCCCTGGCGCTGGTGGCGCTCGCGCTCGTGTGCACGGGCTTCCTCGTCAAGGCTGCCATCGTGCCCTTCCACTTCTGGCTCGCCGACGCGCACGCCGCCGCGCCCACGCCCGCGTGCATCGTCTTCTCCGGAGTCATGGTCCAGGCGGGTCTCTACGCGGTGGCGCGCCTGAACGGCGCCCTCTTCGCGCCGCCGCTCCCCGTCGTGCGCCACGTGCTCCCCGCGCTCGGCATCGCCACCTGCGTGGCGGGCGCCCTGCTCTGCTACGCGCAGCGGCACCTCAAGCGGCTGCTCGCGTTCTCCACCATCAGCCACTCCGGCGTGATCCTCTGCGGCATCGGGCTGCTCGAGCCGCAGGCGCTCGCGGGCGCGGGCCTCTACGTGGTGGGCCACGGCCTGGTGAAGGCGTCGCTCTTCCTCTGCGCGGGCATGCTCCTGCACCGGCTGCACTCGGTGGACGAGCTTGCCCTGCACGGGCGGGGCCGCGCCCTGCCCTGGCTGGGCGCGCTCTTTGCCCTGGGCGGAGTGCTGCTCGCCGGCGCGCCTCCCACCGCGCTCTTCCTCGGCGAATCCGTCCTCGATCACGCGCTCCGCGACTCCGCGCTCCGCGGCCACCACGCCGCCCGCGCCGCGCTGACCCTCTCCTCCGTGGTCACCGCTGCGGCCGTGCTCCGCGCCTGCGGGCGCATCTTCCTCGGCTGGGGGCCGCGCGAGCCCGATGCCCCCGGCGGCGGCGAGCCCGACGAGGAGCCGGAGACGCGGCCGGGCACCATCCCCTGGACGATGTGGGCCCCGGCGCTGCTCCTGGTCGCGCTCGCCTTCGCCTCGTTCTCGCTCTCGCCCGAGGCGGCAGGGCGCGACGCTGCGCGGATGCTCGACCCGCACGCCGTCGCCGCGCAGGTGCTCGACGGCGCGAAGGCTTTGCAGCCCGCTCCGCCGCCGCCGGAGCCGCTGGGGCCGGGCCTCTGGCACTCGGCCGGCACGGTGCTGGCGGCAGTGGCCCTGGCGGCGCTCACCCTCGAGCGCAAGCGGCTGCCGGTGGCGGTGCGGCGGGCGGTCGCGGCGCTCTGGTCGCCTGCCGCGCGGGCGCTGCGCGCGCTGCACACCGGAGAGGTGGGCGATCAGGTGGCGTGGCTCACATTCGGCGTCGCGCTCCTGTGCGGAGCCATGGCTCTCCTGTAATGTTCGGGCGATGCCCGGCGACGAGATCTCCGCGCGCGTCGACCGGCTGGAGTTGCCCTTCGACGCCCGCGGGGTGGACGGCTACGGCGTTTCGAAATGGCACCTGGGCATCGCCATGCGCGCCCTGGCCGTCTTCTACCGCCGCTACTTCGACGTGCACTGCGAAGGCCTGGAGCACGTCCCCGGGCGCGGCCGCGCCATGCTGGTGGGCAACCACTCGGGAGGCATCGCCCTCGACGGAGCCATGGTCATCGCCGCCTGCTTTCTCGAGCTGGACCCGCCGCGGCTCGCGCAGGGCATGGCGGAGAAGTTCATCAACCGCTTCCCCTTCGCCTCGCTCTGGACCTCGCGCTGCGGGCAGCTTACCGGGCTGCCGGAGCACGCGCAGCGCCTGCTCGAGGACGATCGGCTGCTGATGGTCTTTCCCGAGGGCGCGCGCGGCACCGCCAAGCTGTGGAAGGACCGCCTCTCGCTGGTGGATTTCGGCACCGGGTTCGTGCGCCTGGCCGAGCGCACCCACAGCCCCATCGTTCCCTTTGCCTTCATCGGCGGGGGCGACGCCATTCCCACCGTGACCAACCTCTACAGGCTGGGCAAGCTCCTCGGCGTGCCCTACCTGCCGGTGACGCCGTGGCTCTTGCCGCTGCCGCGGCCGGCGAAGCTCTCCATCCATTTCGGCGAGCCCATCCTGCTGGACGGAAGCGGCGCGGAGGACGACGTCAGCGCGCAGCGCTCGGCCGCCCTGGTCAAGACGCGCATCGCGCAGCTCATCGAAAGGGGGCGCCGGTGAAGGTGCTGATCCCCGGCATCGCGGGACTGCTCGCCCGCAAGGTGGCGGTGCGCCTCGTCGCCCAGGGGCACCAGGTCATCGGCATCGACCCGCGCGGGTGGCCGGCGGCGCCCAAAGAGATCGAGCTGCACGCGGTGGACATCCGCAAGCGGCAGGCGGAGGACGTGTTCCGCCGCCACCGGCCGCAGGCGGTGGTGCACATGGCCACCGTCACCGCGCTCACCACCGATGCCGAGGAGCGCTACCGCGTCAACCTGGGCGGCACCCGCGCCGTGTTCGAGCACTCGGCGGCGCACGGGGTGGAGCAGCTCGTCTTCGTGGGCCGGCACACCTACTACGGCGCGGGACCGGACGCGCCGCTCTACCACACCGAAACCGAGCCGCCGCAGGAGCTGGGCAGCTATCCGGAGCTGGCCGATCTGGTGGCCGCCGATCTCTACGCCGCCAACGCGCTCTGGCGCCTGCCCGCGCTGCAGACCGCCGTGTTGCGGGTCTGCTACACGCTGGGCCCTTCCGCGCACGGGACGCTGGCCAGCTTCCTCAGCGGACGCTTCGTCCCCATGGTGCTGGGCTTCGATCCGCTCTTCCAGTTCATGCACGAGGACGACGCCGCCGACGCCATCGTGGCGGCGCTGACCTCGAAGCTGCGCGGCATCTTCAACGTGGCCGGACCGCAGCCCTTGCCGCTCGGCGTGATCGTGAAGGAGGCGGGACGGATCGCGCTGCCGCTCCCCGAGGCGCTCCTGGCGCTGCTTCTGGGCCGCGCCGGCCTGCCCCGGCTCTCGCGGGCGGCGCTGGCGCACATCAAGTATCCATTGGTGGTGGACGCCTCGCTCTTCCGCAAGGAGACGGGCTTCCAGCACCGCTTCGACGAGCTGGTCACGGTCCAGACCTTCGCCGAGGCCTTCCCGGCGGGCGGCAGGTCGAGCCCCGTCCCCACGCTCGGGTGAAGCGATGCTTCGCGCGGGCGCCATCCGGCTGCACTGGAGCCTGCTCCTCGGCGCACTGCTCTTCTGCGCCGCGCAGCCGCGGCCGCTGCTCCTCGGCGGCTATGCGCTCCTGCTGGCAGCGCACGTGCTCGGACACCTGCTCGCCACGGCGGGCACCCGGCTGCACGTCGGCGGCGTGATGCTGCACGCGCTCGGCGGCGAGCTCCTCGGCGAGGGGGACGTGTCCCCCGCGCGGCGATCGTTCATCGCGCTCTCTGGCGTCCTCGCGCAGCTTGCGCTCCTGGTCATGGCGCTGCAGGTCACCCTGCCTGCCGACCTGCACGAGGCGTTCACGCGGCGCAACGGCGTCATGCTTCTGCTCAACCTCGTTCCCCTCAAGCCACTCGACGGCGCGCAAGCCTGGCGGCTTCCCCGGCGCCTGCTCGCTGCGCGCCGTTCTCGCTTCCGCCCCGCAGTGCCGTCTCCCCGTCAGGTACAGAAGGACGTGGCCGATCTGCTCAGCCGGATCCGCCGCTGAGGAAGCATGCCGATCCTTTCACGCAGGCAGGCTCTGTGGGCGGCGGTCTCCGGGGCCGCGCTCGCCGCGGGAGGCACCTTGGCAAACGCTCGCATGCGCACGCGGCGCATTCCGCGGACTGGCGAGGAGCTGCCCGCGGTCGGCATGGGCACCTGGCGCACCTTCGACACCGAAGAGCGCGCAGGGCTCGTGCAGGTGGTGCGGGCGCTCTTCGATGCGGGCGGGAGCGTGATCGACTCCTCGCCCATGTACGGCCGCTCCGAGACCACCGTGGGCGAGGTGCTGGGCGAGCTGGGCCCGGGCAAGCGCGCCTTCGTCGCCACCAAGGTCTGGACCAGCGGCAGGGACGAAGGCATCGCGCAGATGCGCGACTCGATCGGCAAGCTGGGCCACGTCGACCTGATGCAGGTCCACAACCTGGTGGACTTCCGCACGCACCTGCCCACGCTGCGGGCGTGGAAGGAGAAGGGCACCATCCGCTACTGGGGCATCACCCACTACTCGCTCTCCGCGTTCGGCGAGATGGAGAGCATCGTCCGCTCGGAGAAGCCGGACTTCGTGCAGCTCCCCTATTCGCTCGGCGTGCGCGAGGCCGAGAAGCGGCTCCTGCCCGCCTGCGCCGGGCAGGGCGTGGCGGTGCTGGTGATGCGGCCCTTCGAGGGCGGCTCGCTCTTCGCCGACGCGCGCAAGCGGCCGCTGCCTTCCTGGGCGCAGGAGATCGACTGCGCGAGCTGGGCGCAGATCTTCCTTAAGTTCATCCTCGGACATCCCGCGGTGACCTGCCCGATTCCGGCCACCTCCAACCCGGCGCACATGGCCGACGACGTGCGCGCGGGCCTGGGCCGGCTGCCCGACGAGGCGCTGCGCCGGCGCATGGTGAAGGAGCTTGCCCAGGGCTGATTCCGGCGCCCGGCTTGACAGGCCGCGCGTTTCTCAATATTCAAGGCCGACGATGTCGAATCGCTTTGCCAGCCATTGCGCGTGTTGTCGACGCTCCGGCCTGTCGTGCCGGGCGCGCGCGTGAGCTGACGGCGACTCCCTGACCTCCGCCTCATCGCTCCTTGCCGCCCCGGCGTCTTCGTCGGCGCAAGTCCTTCCGCAAGGAGCGTTCCGTGGAGCTGTATCCCGTCTTCCTGCACCTGCGTGGCCGTCCCGCGCTGCTCGTCGGCGGCGGCAAGGTGGCGACCGGCAAGCTCGACGCGCTGCTCGCCGCCGGAGCCCGCGTCACGGTGGTGGCGCCGCGGATCGATCCCCGCCTGCTCCGCGACGGGGTGCAGCTCCACCAGCGACCCTTCGCGCCGGCCGATCTGGACGGCATGTGGCTCGCGGTGGCCGCCGCGCCGCCGGAGGTGAACCGCGAGGTGGCGCGCGCCGCGGAGAAGCGCCGCGTCTTCCTCAACGCCGTGGACGACGCCGACTCCGCCAGCGCGTACCTGGGCGGGGTGGTTCGCAAGGCCGGCGTGACGCTCGCCATCTCCACCGGCGGCCGCGCTCCCGCCCTGGCCGGCCTGCTGCGCGAGGGGCTGGAGGCGGTGCTGCCCGAGGATCTCGACGCCTGGATCGCCGCCGCCCAGCACCTTCGCGTGCAGTGGAAGGCGGCGGGCGTGCCCATTCCCGATCGCCGCCCGCTGCTGCTGCGCGCGCTCAACCGCATCTATCCGGAGGTTGCATGACCGGCTTCGTCTCCCTGGTCGGCGCCGGCCCCGGCGATCCCGAGCTGCTCACGCTGCGCGCGGTGGACCGCCTGCGCGCCGCCGACCTGGTCCTCTACGACGCGCTCGTCGACCCTGCCGCGCTCCGCTACGCGCCCCGCGCGGTGCACGCCTACGTGGGCAAGCGCGCCGGGCGGCACTCCATCGAGCAGCGGACGCTGGAGCGCGTGATGATCCGCCGGGCCCTGCGCGGAGAGCGCGTGGTGCGGCTGAAGAGCGGCGATCCGTTCGTCTTCGGCCGCGGCGGAGAAGAGGTGCTGGCGCTCGCGGCGGCGGGTGTGCCCTGCGAGATCGTGCCCGGGATCTCGTCCGCCGTCGCGGCGCCAGCCCTGTGCGGAATTCCGCTCACCCACCGCGGCCTCTCGGCGGCCTTCGTGGTGGTCTCCGGGCACGCCGAAGAGGCGCTGGCGAAGGTGTTGCGCTCGCTCGAGCCGGGCTCGGCCACGGTGGTGGTGCTGATGGGAATCGCCACGCGGCGGGCCACCTCCGCGCTGCTGCTCGAACGCGGCTGGCCGGCGCGGACGCCCGCTGCGGTGCTGTTCTCGGTCTCGCATCCGGAGGCGGCGTCGTGGCAGGGAACGCTGGCCTCGCTTCCGGACGCGCCGGAGGACGAGGGGCCCGGCGTGATCGTCGTCGGCGCCACCGTGGCGCTGGGCGCGCGGCTGTCGTCCGCTTTCGCTTCCCAGGGAGGTCCAGATGCCATTGCTCGATGAGAGGACGCTCGGCCCCACCCGGCTGGGATTCGCCGCCGAGGCCGATCTCGACGCCTTCATGGAGAAGTTGGGCGAGTTCGAGCGCGGCGAGCTTCCGCCGGACGCGTGGAAGCAGTTCCGGCTGGTGAACGGCGTCTACAGCCAGCGCCAGGAAGGCGACGCGATGATGGTGCGGGTGAAGATCCCGCAGGGCGTGCTCACGCCCGCGCAGCTTCGCGCGCTCGCCGAAGTGGCCGAGCGGTACTCCACCGGCCGCGGCCACATCACCACGCGGCAGAACGTGCAGTTCCACTTCGTGCCGCTGGCGAAGACCGACGAGGCGCTCGCCCTGCTCGCCACGGCCGGCCTCACCACCCGCGAGGCCTGCGGCAACTCGGTCCGCAACGTCACCGCCTGCCCGCACGCGGGCGCCTCCGCGCTGGAGCCGTTCGACACCACGCCCTGGGCCGAGGCCGTCACCCGGCACCTCTTGCGCGGGCCGCTCTCGTCGTCGTTGCCGCGCAAGTTCAAGATCGCCTTCGGCGGCTGCTGCGGCAGCGATTGCGTGGGCGCCTCGTTCAACGACGTGGGCCTGCTCGCGCGCCTGCGCGAGGGCAAGCCCGGCTTCCGGGTGACGCTGGGAGGCGGCCTGTCGACCCTGCGGCGCGCCGGCATCCTCGCGCACGAGTTCGCTCCCGCGGAGGAGGTGATCGAGATCTGCGAGGCGGTGGTGCGCGTCTTCAACCGCACCGGCGACCGGCAGCACCGCCACAGGGCCCGGCTCAAGTTCGTGGTCGACAAGCTGGGGCCGGACGAGTTCCTGCGCCAGTACTTCGAGGAGCGCAAGGGCGTGCGCCACCGCGTCGAGGCCACGCCCTCGGTCCCGCTGCGAATCGCCCGCTGCCCGCGGCACCGCGCGCCGCAGCCCGGCCTGGAGGAGTTCGCGCGCACCAACGTTCGGGCGCAGCGCGACCCCGAGTACGTGACCGTCACGGTGCGGGCGCCGCTCGGCGATCTCACCACCGCGCAGTTCCGCGCGCTGGCGGCGCTCAGCGAGGAGTTCAGCGAGGAGCGCGAGGCGCGCACCACGCTGGAGCAGAACCTGCTCTTGCGCTTCGTGCGGCGCGCGCACCTCGGCTCGCTGCACGCCGCGCTCTCGGACGCCGGCCTCGCCCGGCCCGGGGCAGAGACCATCGCCGACGTGGTGAGCTGCCCCGGCGCCTACTCCTGCCGCCTGGCGGTGACGCAGTCGCGCGGCATGGCCGACGCGCTCACCCGCGCGCTCGAGGGCCGGCAGGAGAAGCTCCCGATCAAGATCTCGGGCTGCCCGAACGGCTGCGGCCAGCACTACGTCGCCGGCATCGGCCTGCAGGGCTCTGTGCGCAAGGTGGACGGCCGCGCCGTGCCCCAGTACCACCTCTATCTCGGCGGCGGCTTCGGCGACACCGAGGCAGCCTTCGGCCGGCTCGCGGCCAAGGTCCCGGCGCGCAAGGTGCCCGAGGCGGTTGCGCGGCTTGCAGATCTCTACGCCGCGGAGGCGCTGCCGCAAGAGACGCCCGACGCGTTCTTCGCGCGGTTGCCGGTGGACCGGGTCACGTGGCTGCTGGCGGATCTCGAGCACCTCGAGCATGCGGCGCCGCTGGACTTCGTGGACCTCGGGGAGGAGAAGGCGTTCGAGGTGCAGACCAGCGAGGGAGAGTGCGCGGCGTGAGGGGGGCGCTCAGGTTCGGTTACGTGGACGTGGACGTGGACGTGGACGTGGACGTGGACGTGGACGTGGACGTGGACGTGGACGTGAACGTGGATGTGAACGTGGATGTAGATGTAGATGAGCAGGCTCGCGCCAGCCTGCGGCTGGCACTGCGCCTGCAAGGTGTTTGAAGAAGCGCGCCTTCGGCAGGCTTCGTTTTGCGGGGGAAGTCGTTCGTCATCGCCGTCTCCTTCGAGGGGTGAAAGGAGACGGCGATGACGAACTTCTACCAGCTTCCTCACGAAAGGCTCCGTGCGTACCAGGAGGCGCGCAGGCTGCTCGAGTGCATCCGGGATGCGGAGATCTCCGATTGCAGGCTGCGCGATCAGGCGATTCGGGCGGGGACCAGTGCGTGCCTGAATATTGCCGAGGCGGTCGGACGCACCAGCCTCGCAGACCGGGCGCGGGTGCTTGCGATTGCGCGTGGAGAGGGGTGCGAGGCCGGGGCGGCGCTCGACATCGCGCTCGCGGCGGGGCGCTGCCGCCCGGGGGTGGCGCTGGCGGGCGCCGGACATGCCCGGGCGGTCTACGCTCTGTTGACCGGCCTCATCCGGCGCCCTGGATAGGGCCTCGCCGCTAGGCGAGGTCGAAGTGGAGCTCGCCCAGCTTCTCCACACTACAAGAAACCTTGTCGCCCGCCTTGAGCCAGACCTGCTTCTCCGGAGGCATGCCGAGGATGACGCCTTCGGGCGTTCCGGTGGAGATGATGTCGCCCGGCTTGAGCGTGAAGATGGTGGAGGCGTAGGCGATGATCTGCGCTACCGAGAAGAGCATGTCCGCCGTGTTGGACGACTGCCGCTTCTCGCCGTTGACGCTGCACTCGATGGCAAGCTTCTGCGGATCGCCCACCACGTCGGCGCCCACCAGGTACGGGCCCACCGGGAAGAAGCCGTCGGGAGTCTTGCCGATCATGAACTGCGAACCCTGCCGTCCGTCGCGAAGCTGGAGGTCGCGGGCGGAGAAGTCGTTGCCGGTGGCGTACCCGAAGACGTGGTCCAGCGCCTCGGCCTCGCTCACGTCGCGCGCGGCCTTGCCCATGATCACCTGGAGCTCCACCTCGTAGTCGAACTTCTGCGCCGCCTTGGTGGGCAGGTGGATGGTGCCGCGGTGTCCCGCGAGCGCGTTGTTGTACTTGTTGAAGAGCACCGGCTTGGTGGGCGTGGGGACCTTCACCTCGGCGATGTGCTTTCTGTAATTGAAGCCGAGCATGATGATCTTCTCGGGCCTGGTGATGCAGGGCTCGAACTGCGCGTCCTTCTCGGCGACGGAGGGCCCCTTGGCGGTGAGCACCTTGTGCAGGCCCGCCAGGTTCTTGCCGGCGATCAGCTCGTCCGTGGTCGCGGGGACTGCGACCTTGAGCTTCTTCGCTGCCGCAGCCACGTCGAGGATGCGGTCGCCCTGCTTCATGCCCAGGCCGCTCTTGAGGTTGCACCAGGTCTGGCCGCGCGGCGACGGCGCTCCTCCGCCTCCGCCGCCCGTCTGCGCCCGCGCCTCGCCGCTGGAACCGAACAGCCTGCTCGCCACCGCCGCCGCGCCTGCCGATTTCAGGAACGTCCTTCTCGTCGGAGCCATGTGTGCCCTCCCGGGGGAGAGGCGATCACGCAAGAACGCCGCGGAAAAGTCCAGAGGGCCCCGAGGGAACGCTCCGGCTGCGCTGCAAAATTACCGTCAGCGGAGCTTGTTCCGGACCGGCGCCTTCGCGGCGACGTCATCGGGCGCGGCGGAGGACTCGAAGAGCTCGGGGCGCGAGGGCAGCGCCGTCGCCGGCTGGCCGATGCCCAGGTGCTCGCGCACGTCCTGGTCCAGCCGCGTCAGCGCGTCCTCGAGGACCTGCACCCGCTGCTCGAGCGCGACCTGGTTGTCCTGGTGCTGCCCGGACCTCTGCCGGTACTCCATCTCCATCGCCAGCTCGCGCTCCTTGTACTTGAAGAACTTGATGGCGGTCACCGCGATCGCAGGCAACCCGACCGCCACGCCGACGAAGAGGATGGCGCCGATCACCGAGATCACCAGGCCAAGCAGTTGCGTCGACATGATGACCACCCGACGTGGCAAACCATCCGCTATTTCACTCGTCCCGGGACGAGTTGGCGGAGGAGGCAGGATTCGAACCTGCGAGCCCTTGCGGGCCAGCGGTTTTCAAGACCGCCGCCTTCAGCCGCTCGGCCACTCCTCCGCAGGAGTGCGACGATACCATGCGGTGGCCATCGCCAGTGGCCGCCGGTCGGAGCGGATGGAGCGCAGGGACGGCCTGGGCCTCATGGTCGTCCGCTCGTGCCATGCGAGGAGGCGAGGGATGGGCACTGTCCGCTGCTGCGCCGCGATGCTCGCCGGCTGGCTCTGCGCAGGCGCCGCGGCGGCAGCGCCGGATCCCGACTGGCGCTCAGAGCATCACCTGGCCTCCGGCGTGCGCTTTGGAGTGATTCCGCCCGTCTTCGCGGTGGCGGAGATGCTGGCGCGGCCCGCACCCCATCTCGCGCTGGGCATCTTCGGAATGGCGGTCGACCGCCGCAGCTCGGGGGGCGGCGAGGTCATGGTGGAAACGGCTCGGCCCGGCGCCTCGACGCCGTACGTCCAGCTCGCGTACCTCTACTACAGCGACGATGGACAGCGGCCGGAACGAGGGCACATCCTGTACGCGACTGCGGGCTACACTTGGAAGAGCGCGCACGGAGAAGCCCAACTCGGCGGCGGCCTGCTTTTCTTCCTCTCGTACGAGATTGCTCCCTGTCCCGCCGGGAGCTTCATCTGCATCGGCGACGTGCTGCCGCGCGCCCTCCCGACGCTAGACGTCGCCTTCCGCTTCGCCGCGTTCTGATGCTGCGACCCGGCCGGCCCGCTCTGCGCACGCCCGCACGCCTGAGCGCGTAGAAAGTCGCATTGCCGACAGGCCGGCCCTGACCAAGGTTTTCTGCAACCAGGGAGGGGCCCGTGAGTTCCATGCACGTCATCGAGGGCGGCCG
>DASSQZ010000202.1:0-41224 GCA_035702105.1 Myxococcales bacterium
TGTCTCGGATCTCCTTCGATCGGGCGTCGTCCTTCAGGTAGTAGTCGCGGTCCGGCAGTCCCAGCCCGCCGGCGTCGAGGAAGGCGATCACCTGCGTGGCGTCGCCGAAGTCCTGGTCGCTGCCGAACCCGAACATCAGGCTCTTGCCGCTGGTCGAGAGGTGCAGGGCGGGCAGCAGCGCGGCCACTTCCGCGCGGGTCCGCAGGGCGTCCACCGCCTTCAGCTCGGAGAGGAGCGGCGAAGGTCCCAGCTTCTCCAGCGCTGGCTCGTCCATACAGGAGGCGAAGAAGTCGCCGATCTTCTGCTGCGCCGGCGTGCGCCCCGGCGCCGGCCGCGCCGCGTCCTCGAGGATGCCCCAGAGCAACTGCTGGTTCTCGTCCGCGAGCTTGCCGTAGACGCTCCAGCTCGCCTGGTCCGGCGGGATCGGGTTGGCCTTCATCCAGCCGCCGCAGGAGTATTGATAGAAGTCGGCGCAGGGATCCGCCGACCTGTCCATGGCGGCCAGGTCGAGGCTCGGCGTGTAGGGCAGCTCCTGCAGAGGATGCTTCTGCGGCGCCGGCCCGGCGGGCGGCGTCGGGCCTGCGGCGAGCACCAGCGCGACGAGGATGGCACGGGTCATGGGCCGCGCACTCTAGCGCAAGCCGGGCGAAGGCTGGGCTTCGCGGGCGCGGCGACACCTCGACTCGCGTCGCAGTAAGGTCGGACATGGGCATCCAACCCGTCCTCGAGCCTACGGAAGCGGGCGCGGCCAGCGTCCGCTGGATCGCCACCTGCCCGGACGAGACCAAGGGCGTGCTGGCGGGCGAGCTTGCCGCGCTCGGCGTCCGCGGCGCGCGCCCCATCTACCGGGGCGTGGCCTTCGAGGCGAATCTCGAGACCGGCTACCGCGCCCATCTCTGGCTGCGGACGGCGAGCCGCATCCAGCGCATCGTGGCGGACCTGCCGGCGGACGGCGCGGCGGCGCTGGAAGCGGCTGCGGCGGCGGTGCCGTGGCCGTCGTGGCTCCTCGCCCGGTACCCCTTCTCCGTTTCCGCCATCCTCACCGACGACGCCGCGCGCGCCCTGGGCGAGCCCGCGGTCGGCGCCGCCATCGCCAGCGGGGTGGCGCGAAGCTTTTCCGCGGCGGGCGTTCCCGCGCCGCGCTTCGATGCCGGGGGGGCAGGCAAGGTCACCTTGATCGCGCACCTGCGCGCCGGCGTCTGCACCCTGGGCCTCGACACCGCCGGACGCGCGCTGCACAAGCGCGGCTGGCGCCTGGGCGGCCACCCCGCGGTGCTCAAGGAGACGCTGGCCGCTTCCGTGCTGCTGCTCGCCGGCTACGACGGGTCCGAGCCGCTGCTCGACCCGATGTGCGGCTCGGGCACGCTGGTCATCGAGGGCGCGTACATCGCCTTGCACAAGGCGCCGCTCATCCACCGGGGCAAGGACGACTTCGGCATCGAGCTCCAGGCAGGATTCGATCGCACCCTGTGGCGGCGCATCTCCGACCAGGCGCGCGCGGCGAAGCTTCCGGCGCCTGCCGCCCCGCTCTTTGCCTCGGACATCCGCGCGGAGTGGGTGGAGCTTGCCCGGAAGACGGCGCTGCGGGCGCGGGTGGAGAGGCACATCTCCTTCTCCGTCGCCTCCCTCCATGGGCTCCGGCCGCCGGCGCCCTCCGGCCTCCTGGTCGCGAACCTTCCCTACGGAGAGCGCATCGCGCAGGTGCCCGCGCTCTATCGCGAGGTGGGCCGCACCCTGCGGCAGCGGTTCTCCGCCTGGCGGGTGGCGCTGCTCGCGCCTGCTGCGGCGCCGGCCGAGGCGCTGGGCCTTGCGCCTCGGCGCGAGATCCCGCTCATGAACGGCGCACTCCCGGTCCGGCTGCTCCTCTTCGCGCCCTGACACCCGGACCCACCTGCGGCGCCTTTACGGCCGGCGAGGCCGCGGTTCAGGCCGACAACGGCTTGTGCTCGCGGCCGCCGCTCATCGCGCGCCCGATTGCCTCCAGCTCCGCCGGCTTGGTGAGGAATACGTCGAACCCTGCGGCGAGCGCCCGCTCCCGATCGTCGGGCTGACCGTAGCCCGTGAGCGCCACCAGCCGCACTGCCGCGCCCAGCGCCTGGCGGACCGCGCGCGCCACCTCGAAGCCGTCCTTCCCCGGCAGGCCCAGGTCCACAATCATCACGTCGGGACGTTCCGCCAGCGCCGAGCGGATGGCGGCATTGCCGTCGGTCGAGGCGATGACCCGGTGGCCCATGTGCTCGAGGGCGATCTGCATGGCCTCGCGGGAGTCGGCGTTGTCCTCGACCACGATCACGGTGCGGCCGGCGGGCGCTTTCGCCGGCGCGGGCTCAGCCGCATGGGGGGCCGCCGTCTCCAGCGGCAGCCGGACCTCGAACTCGCTCCCCTTGCCCGGGCCTTCGCTGCGGGCCCGGACCGAGCCGCCGTGCAGCGTCACCAGCCGCTGCACCAGCGTGAGCCCGATGCCCATGCCGCCCTGGGCGCGGTCGAGCGTGCCCGGCGCCTGGATGAAGAGGTCGAAGATCCGCGGCAGGATGGCGGGGTCGATGCCGACGCCGGTGTCGCGCACCCGCAGCACCGCCTCGCCGCCCTCGGTCCAGGCTGCGATCGCGACGCGGCCTCCTGCCGGCGTGTACTTGATGGCGTTGCCGACGATGTTGGTGAGCACCTGTTCCACCCGCACCGGATCGGCGGTGAGGAAGAGGGGCGAAGGACCCGGGTCGACCATCAACTGCACGCCCTGCTGTCGCGCCGCGGGCTGCAGCGCCGCGAGCGAGCGCTGCACCAGACCGTGCAGATCGAACCTCGACGGGTGCAGCCGGATCTTTCCCGACGTCACCCGGGCCACCTCCAGCAGGTCGTCCACCAGCCGCGCCAGGTGGCGCGCCTGCCGGGCCATGATGGCACGCTCGGTCCGGAACGCATCCCCCGCGCGGCGGTCCATCAGCTCGCTCGCGGTGAGGATGGCGGCGAGCGGATTGCGCAGCTCGTGCCCGAGCATGGCGAGGAACTGGTCGCGGTCGCGCACCGACTGCTCCAGCTTCTGCACCAGGTTCCTCAACTCGTACTGCCGGCGGCGGGCACGCAGGGCCGCCCGGGCCGCGCTGACCAACGTCCGGATGCGCACCGGCCGCTCGATGACCGTCACGTTGGCCGACTGCTCCAGGAGCGTGGAGGAGGGCGAGCCGAACACGAGCAGGGGCACGTCCGACCAGGCAGGCTGGCGCGCGAGCGCGTCGCGGAGCAAGGCCGTGCCGGAGGCCGTCAGCGTCTCCTCGGTCAGGAGCACCGCGCCCGCGCCGGCGTCCAGCATCGCCGGAAGCTCTTCCAGGTTGGCGGCAAGCACCGCCTCCACGCCCGCCTCGGCCAGCACCCGCTGCGCGAGTTGCCCGTCGCGCCCGACCGGGGCATGGATGAGGACACGCTCCTCCAGGTTCACGTGCCGCCCGCCAGGTGGCGTGGCACCCCGGTGAGCACGCCGTCCAGGTCCGCGAGCGGGGCGCCGATTCGCAGGCCGCCCCGCTCGAAGATCAGCTCGCGGATGTCGGTGGAGTGCCGGCCGCTGCGGCGCTTGAGCACCGAGAGCGCCTTGTGCACCTGGCCCCGCGCCTCGAAGTAGCGGAGCATGAGCACCGTGTCGGCGAGGTAGCTGACGTCCACCGGCGAGACCATGTGGGTCCCGAGCAGGCCCGCCTGCGCCACCACCAGGATGCAGACCACACCCCGCTGCCGCAGGTAGCTGAGGAGCTCGTGGAGTTGCACCACGAGGAAGTTCTCCCCCGGCATGGCGGCGAGGTAGCCGTTGAGGCTGTCGATCACGACCATGGTGGCGTTGCGGCGCTCCACGTCCTCGCGCACGCGCGAGATCAGCTCGCCCGGCGACATCTCGGCGGGGTTCACCTGCCGGACCGCCAGCGAGCCGCTCTCCATCAACCTTTCCACCGGCACGCCCAGGGCGGTGGAGCGCTGCACGAAGGTGGGCAGGCTCTCGTCGAAGAGGAAGCAGCTGGCGCGGTCGCCGCGCCGCGCCGCCGCGCCGGCGTACTGCAGCGCCAGCGCCGACTTTCCGCTGCCCGCGGGCCCGAGGAGGAGCGCGCTGGTGCCGCGGTCGAGGCCGCCGCCCAGCATCTCGTCGAGGTGGGGAACGCCGCTCTGCAGGACGCCGGGGGTGAAATTGACGTCGTACTCGGCCGCCACCAGCCGAACGTAGACCTGCAGGCCGCCCTTGACGATGCGGAAGTCGTGATTGCCGCCGCGGAACGCCACCCCGCGCATCTTGGCGACCCGCAGCCTGCGCCGCTCCGTGCCGTACACCGGCGAGAGCTGCTCGAGCTCGATCACCCCGTGCGCCAGGCTCTGCAGCTGGAGATCGCCGGCCTCGCTGGTCCGGTCGTCCATCAAGAGGACGGTCGAGCGGCGGCCGGCGAAGTGCTGCTTGAGCGAGAGGAGCTGCCGGCGGTAGCGCAGCGCGCTCTGGGAGAGCAGCCGCAGCTCGGAGAGCGAGTCGAAGACCACCCGGCTGGGCTTGACCCGCTCGACTTCGGCGAGCAAGGCGCGGGTGACCTCCGAGAGCTCCACCTCGCTGGGCTCGAAGAGCGTGTTCTGCTGGTCGGGCCGGAGCAGGCTGTCGTCGGCCGCCAGCTCGAAGATGGGGACGCCGCCCAGGTCCATGCCGTGCGAGGCCGCGACAGCGAGCAGCTCGTCCCTGGTCTCGGAGAGGCTGACGTAGAGGACCGACTCGCCGCGGCGGCGGCCCTCGAGAAGGAACTGGAGGCCGAGCGTGGTCTTGCCCGAGCCCGGGTCGCCCTGCACGAGGTACAGGCGGCGGGGCGGTAGCCCTCCCGCGAGGATGTCGTCCAGGCCGTCGATTCCGGTAGAGACCATGTCCACCGGGAAAATCTAATGACGACGTCGGCGGAGCACGGCCAGGACGGCGTCCGGGCAACCGGCACCGGGCATGCCGCGGAGCTCGCGTGGATGGGGTGGGCCGTCCCAGCCGCGCCTCTCCTTCAAGAAGGAGAGGCGCGAGACGGCTGGAGGTCACCCGATCTTGCGGACGTTCGCTGCCTGCGGCCCCTTGGGGCCCTGCTGCAGCTCGAACTCGACCTTCTGGCCCTCTGCCAGGCTGCGGAAGCCCTCCGACTGGATGGCGGTGTGGTGGACGAACACGTCCTTGCCGCCGTCATCCGGCGTGATGAATCCGAAGCCCTTCGCATCGTTGAACCACTTCACGGTCCCGTTCGCCATTTCTCACTCCTGAAGCGGCATGCGTTGTCGAGCATCCCCGCGCACACCGATCTTCTGCCTGGGCCTGGAATCCGCGAGCGGGCCAGGGTGCGCAAAGTCCTCCGGGCGACACTATTTCGGCCGGCATCCCGCGCGCCGTCAGGAAGAGCGGGAACCGCCTTCGAGCGGGAGGTGGATGCGGAAGTCGGTCCCCCCGTCCGTCCCGGCCAGCTCGATGCTCCCGCCGTGGCCCTCGATGATCCGGCGCACCACCGCGAGCCCCAGCCCGGTGCCCATGGCCTTGGTGGTGAAGAAGGGCTGGAAGATCTTCTCGCGCACGTCGGCGGGAATGCCGACGCCGGTGTCCTTGATGTGCAGTTCGGAGACGGCGGAGTGGTCGCGTTCGACGCGTGAGGCGCGGACCTCCAGCATTCCCGACCTGGGCATCGCCTGGTAGGCGTTGAGGAACAGGTTGATGAGGGCCTGGCGCAGCAGGCGGGCGTCCGCCCGCAACATCTCCGCTCCGGGCTCGATGTTGAGCACGCTCTTCACCCCGTCCGCGGCTGGACCGATCTGCTGGCGGGCCGCGGCTACGGCCTCCCCGACCAGCGGGCGCAGCGGAAGCGGCTCGAGATCCGGCCGCACCGGGCGCGCGTAGTCGAGCAGGTCGGCCACCATGCGGTTGAGCCGGTCGGCCTCCTCGCCGACGATGTCGAGCAGGAGAGCGACGTCGCCTCGCGGCTTGAGCAGCCGCCGCAGGCTCCCCACGGAGTTGAAGATGACCCCCAGCGGGTTGCGCACCTCGTGGGCCACCGACGCGGAGAGCTCTCCCAGGGCGGCGAGGCGCTCGCGGTCGATCAGCTCCTTCTGCGCCCGGGCCAGGGAGTCCACCATGCGCTCGAGGGCGTGGCCGAGCTGGTCGCGTTCGGAGCGCGGCTTGACCTGGACCTTGAGATCTCCGGAGGCGATCTCGTTCGCCAGCCGGCCCGTCTCCTGCAGCGAGTCGAGGAAGCTGTCCAGGGCGCGGGAGAGGGCGCCGATCTCGTCGGGCCGCTTGCCCAGGCCCACCCGCATCGACCAGTCCCCTTCGCGGGCGGAATCGGCGGTGCTGGCGGCGCGGGCCAGCGGCGCAACCACGCTACGCGCCAGGTTGAGGGCGGCCAGCGCCGATACCGCGATGGCGGCGGCGAAGAGCGCGGCAGCCAGCCAGAGGCCGCGCCGATCCTCGGCCCGGACCTCCGCCAGCGCGGTGCGCTGGGCGAGGATGGCCTCCTCCTCCACCTGATCGATCAGCTTGATCTGCCGCTCCCGCAGCGGCAGGTACTCGGTGGCATAGACGTGCCGGGCCTCGTCGCCGTTGCCCGATGCGGCCAGCTCGAGGACGCGGTCCTCCAGCCGGTCCAGGCTCTCCGCATCCATCCTCTCCGCGGCGTCGATGAGCTGGGTGATCTTCGGCCCAGGAGAGAGCGCGCGGATCTCGGCCACGTCGCGGGTGAACTGCTGGTCTGCGCTGTGCTTCCGGTTGCGCTCGGCGGTATCTCGCGGATTGAGCACGAAACCGCGAATGGCATCGCTCATGACCAGCAGATCGAGGCTGAGCCGGAGGCTCTTGTGTTCGATGACGTCGTACACCTGCACGATGGCCTCGACGCGCCGGAGGTTGCGCCGGGAGATCAGCAGCAGCGCGGCCGCGAGGAACAGGCCCGCGAGGCTCACCACGAGAAAGGCGAGGGTGAACCGAGCACGAATGGTCACGCGATATTGAAGCACGAGGCGGAGAGCCGTGTCGAGAGACTGCCCGCCGACCCTCGGGAAAGCCCCAAGGTCTGCGGCGGCGGCCTGGCCCGGGCGGGCAGATCCTGGACGGGCTCATCCGCCGGCCGCGGGCGCCTGCGTGGAGACGCCGCGCGCGCAGTCGCGCCGCAGGGTGGAGCGCTCGAAAAACTCTCCTTCGGCGTGCAGCAACGCCGCCACGCTGCCGCCCGGGATCGACCGCGCATCGAGGCATCGCAGCCGGTTCGCGGCGGCGATCCGCGCAAGGTCCGACGCGGCATAGAGCTTCACGCGAACGCCGCCCAGGGCGCGCGCCAGGGCATACACGACCCCGATGCCGGTGCGGCCGGCCGCCGCCACCACTGCCCGGCCCGAAGGCGCGAGGTGCCGCGCGATGCTGCGCAGCACGGCGCCGGGATCCTCGACGAAATCGAGCACCCCGCAGCAGAGCACCAGGTCGAACTCGCGGCGCAGGAGCAGGTCCTCCGCATACCCCGTCACGGCGTGGTCGAGCAGCGGGCGCGCCTGCGCGAGCATCGGCGGCGAGGCATCCACGCCCCAGACCTCCGCGACGGTATTGCGGAGCAGCCTGACCATGTCGCCGGAGCCGCAGCCGACGTCGAGCACCCGGTCGCCTGCCCTGGGCGCGGCCAGCCGCAGGATCGCCTGCCGCTGGCGTGCGAGGACGCCGGCGCGCAGCCCGCGCGACCGATCGCTCGAATACGTCTCCGCCCACCGGCCATACAGGCGCGCGGCCCTCTCCACGTTATCGGAAGTCACCGCTCAACGATGGGGACGCCGGAATCGACGCGCCGCACGGACGCCTCCGGCGCTCCGGCCTCCGCGCTGCGAACGAGCCTCGCGAGAATGCGGTCGAGCCGGGCGGCGCGGCCCAGGCTGCTCACGTCGGCGGGACGCCCACGCGCCAGCTCTGCAGGATGCGCATGTAGTTCGCTCGCGAGAATGCGTTCGGGTCCGGGCAATGGGCGAGGCTCATGCTGCCGAGCATCTGCCGGAGCGACTCGTATTCGTGCTCCTCCATCCAGCGCTCCATCTCCAGGCGCAGGGTGCGCAGGTGCTCGGGGCCCTTCTTGAGCAGCGCCGAGACCACCTGCACCGCGCTCGCGCCCGCCATCACCGCCTTGATCGCGTCCATCCCGGAATGCACGCCGCCGGAGGCGGCCAGCGGGATCCGCACGATCGGCGCGACGATGGCGAGCCAGCGCAGCCGCAGCAGCAGCTCGGAGGGATCGGACAGGTGCAGCGTGGGCTCCGCCTCCAGGTTCTCCACGTCGATGTCGGGCTGGTAGAAGCGGTTGAAGAGCACCAGCCCGTCCGCGCCCGCCTCCTGCAGCTGGCGCACGAAGTGCGGCAGCGCCGAGAAGAAGGGCGACAGCTTCACCGCGATGGGAATGCGGAGCGCGGCCCGGACCGCGCGCACGATCTCCAGCGTGCGCCGCTCCACCGCCAGCGTGTCCTCGGCGGGATCGGTGGCCAGGTAATAGACGTTCAGCTCCAGCGCGTCCGCGCCCGTCTCCTCGATCTGGCGGGCGTAGTCCAGCCAGCCGCGCGCGGTGATGCCGTTGAGCGAGCCGATCACCGGCACCGACACCGCCTCGCAGATGGAGCGGAGCTGGTCGAGGTACTCGTCCGGGCCCAGCGAGAACTCGCTCGCCTTGGGGAAGTAGGAGAGCGCCTCGGCGAACGACTCCTCGTGCGACTCGACCACCTCGATCTTCCCGGTCATCTCCCGGGTGATCTGCTCCTCGAAGAGCGAGCGCATGACGATGGCGGAGGCGCCCGCGTCCTCCAGCCGGCGCACCATGTCCAGGCTGTCGGGCAGGGGCGAGGCGCCCGGCATCAGCGGCGAGTCGAGCTTCAGGCCCAGGTACTCGGTCTCGAGGTTCATCTCGCCCTCCTACTTGGCCGCCGGCGCGGGGGTGGGAATGATGGGAAGGCCCTTCTCCAGCTTCTCGTAGAGGCGGAACCTCTCCTGGATGTTCTCCCGGGCCGTCTTGAGCAGCTCCTTGTAGCGCTCCGGATCCTGGTTCTCGGTCATGCGGAAGCGCGTCTCGTTGCGCATGTACGCCGCCAGGTCTCCCTTGGGCGCGCCGGAGTCGAGCTTGAAGGCGCTCTCGCCCGCGACCGCCCGCCGCGGGTCGTAGCGGTAGAGTGGCCAGTACCCGGTCTCCACCGCGAGCTTCTGCTGCTCGGCGCCGTACGCCATGTCGTACCCGTGGGCGATGCACTGGCTGTAGGCGATGATGATCGAGGTTCCGGGGAAGGAATCGGCCTCCTGGAACGCCTTCAGCGTCTGCGCATCCTTGGCGCCGAAGGCGACGCGGGCGACGTAGACGTTCCCGTAGCTCATCGCCAGCATGCCCAGGTCCTTCTTGGGCCGCGCCTTGCCGGCCATGGCGAACTTGGCGGTGGCGCCGATGGGCGTGGACTTCGAGGCCTGGCCGCCGGTGTTGGAGTAGACCTCGGTGTCCACCACCAGGACGTTCACCTTGCGCCCGAGCGCCATCACGTGGTCGAGGCCGCCGTAGCCGATGTCGTAGGCCCAGCCGTCGCCGCCCAGGATCCAGACGCTCTTCTTGACCAGGTAGTCGGCGAGCAGCGCGAGCCTGCGCCCCTCGGGCGTGGCCGGCAGCAGCCGCTTCAGCCCGGCCACCCGCTCCCGCTGCAGGGCGATGCCCGCGTCGGTGGACTGATCGGCGCCGAGCAGGTCCGAGACGAGCTGCTCGGGAAGCCGCATTCCGGCGAGCAGCTCGCGGGCCTGCTCCTCGTGCTTGTCGGCAGCGAGGCGGAACCCGAGGCCGAACTCGGCGTTGTCCTCGAAGAGCGAGTTCGCCCAGGCCGGGCCCCGGCCGTTCGCGTCGGTCGCGTAGGGCGTGGTCGGCAGGTTGCCGCCATAGATGGAGGTGCAGCCGGTGGCGTTGGCGATGAGCGCGCGGTCGCCGAAGAGCTGCGTCATCAGCTTGATGTAGGGGGTCTCGCCGCAGCCCGCGCAGGCGCCGGAGTACTCGAAGAGCGGCTGGAGGAACTGGGCGCCCTTCACGTCGAGGCGCACCTTGGTGCGATCCGCCTCGGGCAGGCCGAGGAAGAACTCGTAGTTGGCGCGCTCGGCCTCGCGCAGGGGCAACTGCGGGTGCATGTCGATGGCCTTGTGCCGGGGATTCGACTTGTCCTTGGCCGGGCAGACCATCACGCAGAGCGAGCAGCCGGTGCAGTCCTCGGCGGCGACCTGGATGGTGTACTTCGACCCCTTGTACTCGTTGCCCCGGTAGCCGGTGGACTTGAAGGTGGCCGGAGCGCCTTCGAGGTTCGCGGGCTCGTACACCTTGGCGCGGATGGTGGCGTGCGGGCAGACCATCGCGCACTTGTTGCACTGGATGCAGAGCGCCTCGTCCCAGACGGGGATCTCGACGGCGATGTTGCGCTTCTCCCAGCGGGTGGTGCCGAGCGGGAAGGTCCCGTCCACGGGGAACGCCGAGACCGGGAGCAGGTCGCCCTTGCCGGCCATCATCACCGCGGTCACCTTCTTGACGAAGTCGGGCGCGCGGTCGGGCACGATGGGCGGCAGCGAGAACCGCGAGGTGACCTGCGCCGGCACCGCCACCTCGTGGAGGTGGGCGAGCGTGTGGTCGATGGCCTCGAAGTTCCGCTGCACCACCGCGGCGCCCTTCTTGCCGTAGCTCTTCTGCACCCCCTTCTTGATGGCGGCGATGGCCTCGTCGCGGGGCAGCACCCCGGAGATGGCGAAGAAGCAGGTCTGCATCACCGTGTTGATGCGGCCCTTCATCCCGGTCGCGCTCGCCACCGCGATCGCGTCGATGACCCAGAAGCGGATCTTCTTCTCGATCAGCGCCTTCTGCACCTCGCGTGGCAGGTGGTCCCAGACCTCGTCCTTCGAATAGGGCGAGTTGAGCAGGAACACGGCGCCCGGCGCGGCGTACTCGAGCACGTCGAACTTGTCGAGGAAGGTGAACTGGTGGCAGCCGACGAAGCTCGCCTGCTTGATCAGGTAGCTGGAACGGATCGGGCGCGGGCCGAAGCGCAGGTGCGAGATGGTGATGGCGCCGGACTTCTTCGAGTCGTAGACGAAGTAGCCCTGCGCATGGTTCTCGGTCTCGTCGCCGATGATCTTGATCGAGTTCTTGTTCGCTCCCACGGTGCCGTCGGCGCCGAGGCCGAAGAAGACCGCCCGCGCCACGTCGGGCGGCTCGATGTCGAGGTCGCGGTCGTAGTCGAGCGAGAGGTGGGTGACGTCGTCGACGATGCCGACGGTGAAGTGGCGCCTGGGCGCGGGCTTCGACAATTCGTCGAAGACGCCGCAGACCATGGCGGGGGTGAACTCCTTGGAGGAGAGCCCGTAGCGGCCGCCGATCACCCTGGGGTCGAGGGCGGTGACGCCGTCTTCGCGCGCCTCGCGCAGCGCCGTCACCACGTCCATGTAGAGCGGCTCGCCCACCGCGCCGGGTTCCTTGGTCCGGTCGAGCACGGCGAGGCTCTTCACGCTCTTCGGGAGCGCGCCCACGAAGGCGGCCACCGCGAAGGGGCGGTAGAGCCTGACCTTGACCAGGCCCACCTTGTGGCCCTTGGCATTGAGCCAGTCCACCGCCTCGTGCGCCACCTCCGCGCCCGAGCCCATCATCACCAGCACCCGCTCGGCCTGCGGATGCCCGACGTAGTCGAAGAGCCGGTACTGCCGGCCCACCCGCGCGGCGAACGCGTCCATGGTCTCCTGTACGATGCGCGGGCAGGCCAGGTAG
The DNA here is from genome assembly GCA_035702105.1 of Myxococcales bacterium. Taxonomy (GTDB): domain Bacteria; phylum Myxococcota; class Myxococcia; order Myxococcales; family 40CM-4-68-19; genus 40CM-4-68-19. The sequence goes on from DASSQZ010000202.1 coordinate 11,772, forward strand.
AACGGGTTCGCCGACTCCCGCGCCTGGAAGAAGACGTCGGGGTTCTGTGCGCTGCCGCGCAGCACCGGGTGGTCGGGGGTGAGCGCGCGCTTGCGGTGGGCGGCGATCAGCTCGTCGTCGAGGAGGCTGCGCAGGTCGTCGTCGGTGAGCTTCTCGATCTTGGCCAGCTCGTGCGAGGTGCGGAAGCCGTCGAAGAAATGGAGGAAGGGCACGCGCGCCCGCAGCGTGGCGGCGTGCGCCACCGCGGCGAGATCGTGCGCTTCCTGCACCGAGCCCGAGGCGAGCAGCGCGAATCCGGTCTGCCTGCAGGCCATCACGTCGGAGTGGTCGCCGAAGATGGAGAGCGCGTGGGTGGCCAGCGTGCGGGCCGAGACGTGCATGCAGAACGAGGTCAGCTCCCCGGCGATCTTGTAGAGGTTGGGGATCATCAGGAGCAGGCCCTGCGACGCGGTGAAGGTGGTGGAGAGCGCGCCGGCCTGCAGCGCGCCGTGGACCGCGCCGGCGGCGCCGGCCTCGGACTGCATCTCCACCACCTCGGGCACCGTGCCCCAGAGGTTCTGCTCGCCGGCGGCGCTCCACTCGTCGGCCAGCTCGCCCATGGTCGAGGAGGGCGTGATGGGATAGATGGCGATGACTTCGCTGGCCCGGTGCGCTACCGAGGCTGCCGCCTCGTTGCCGTCGAAGATGACCTTTGGACGCGCGGACACGTCGGCTCCTTGGTGAAGGCGGTCAGGCAAAACCACAGAAACCGCCCTCGCGTAAAGACCCATGCGGCGCGGCGACGCAGGCCCGCTCGCGCAGCGGCCCGCCGCGGCCCTGGTGGCCGGGGGCCGACGCGCGGGGCGAGACGATGGGGAGCGCCACTTGCCTCGAGGCTTGCGCCCTGAACCGGCCCCGAGCGGCGCAAAGCCTGCGAGATGCCGGTGTCGCCGGCAGAGCGAGCGAGGCCGGCAGCAGGGTTGCATCGCCAGGACCCATGACTCCGACGCGCGAGACGATGGCGGCAGCCGATGCGGCGTGGCTGCAGATGGATACGCCCGAGAACCGCATGATCATCACCTCGCTGATGGACTTCGATGCGCCGCTCGATCCTGTCGAGCTGGAGCGGATGCTCGAGAAGCTCGCGGCCCATCCGCGCTTCCACCGCCGCGTCGTTGCACCGCTTTCGCCGCTCTCGCTGCCGTATTGGGAGGACGACCCGCGCTTCGATCTGCGCGCCCACGTCCGCCACGTGGGCCTGCCCGCGCCCGGCGGGGACGAGGAACTGCAGAGATTCGTGAGCGAACGGATGAGCGTGGGCCTGCCGCCGGACAAGCCGCTCTGGGAGCTGGACGTCATCGACAAGCAGGGCGGCACCGCGCTGCTCTTGCGCGTGCACCACTGCGTCGGCGACGGCGTTGCGCTGGTGCGCGTGCTGCTGGGACTCGCCGAGGCGGCGGTTCCGCCGCCCAAAGTGGTGGGGCGCGCCCCGCCTCCCTCGCTCGGGCCGCTGCAGTGGCTGATCGAGCAGGCCTCGCGGGCAAAGACCCTGGTCGAGCTGCTGGCGCTGTCGCCGGATCCACGCACGCTGCGCGCGCGCCTGGGCCTGGTCAAGCGCGCGGCCTGGTCGCGGCCCATCCGTTTCGCCGCCGTCCAGGAGCTGGCGAAGCGGGAAGGCGCCACCGTCAACGACGTCCTCATGGGGGCGCTCGCCGGCGCCCTGCGCGACGCGCTCTCGTCCCACGGCGCCGTTCCCGAGCACGAGGTTCGCGCGCTGGTCCCGCTCTACCTGCGCGGCGCCGGAAACGGCATGGGCAACCACTTCGGCCTCGTCTTCGTGCAGTTGCCGATCGCGGAGGCCACCCGCGAGGCGCGGCTGCGGCAGCTCAGGAAGCGGATGGGGCTGGTGAAGGCCTCGCCCACCGGGCCGCTCGCGTTCGAGATCCTGCGCGCCTTCGGCGCCGCCGGCGCGGCGGTCGAGCGCATCGGCGTCGGCATCTTCACCGACAAGGCGTCGCTGATGGTCACCAACGTGGCCGGACCGCAGGCCCACGTGCGCATCGCCGGCCAGCCCCTGCACAGCATGATGACCTGGGCTCCGACCTCCGGACACATGGCCATGAGCGTCTCGCTGCTCAGCTACGCAGGCGAGCTGCGCATCGGCATCTGCGCGGACGCGAACCTGGCGGTGGACCCCTCGGAGCTGGTGCGCGCCTTCGAGCACGAGCTGGTGGCGGAATTGCCCGAGGCCGCCGCGCCTCTCCACTGAATCAGGCGAGGAGGTGGCCCTGGCCGCTGTCGGAGAGCCATTTCCGGTAGACGGGGTGGATGGGGCCGGTCACGGGCGCGAGCTTGAGGATGGTGAGCAGCGGGCCCGAGAGCTTCACCCGGCCCAACGCCACCGCCAGGGCCACGTTCTCCTTGCCCTGGAAGAAGCGGTTCGCGGTCTCGCTCGACATCTTCAGGGTGATCGCGGGGGTCCAGGAGGGCGGACCCCAGACCCAGCGCAGGAAGTGGCCGTCCTCCGCCGCGTCCACGTTCAGCTCGAGGCCCAGATCGGTGATCACGAACCGGTGCGGCGCGTGCGCGTCGTGCAGCGGCCTTCCCACCTCCGGGTGCTCGTTCATCAACTCGAAGACGTGCTCGAATGCGTGCTTGAACTCGTTCGCGTCGTGGAAGGTCATGTCCCGCTCCATCGGCCGGGCCGATGGTAACGGTCGGGGCTTGCCGCGGCGCGCGCGTTTGGCCGCACCGTCCGGCTATGCGGCGCGGCTGCGGTAGAGGCGCCAGTACGGCGTCGCCACGGCCAGGTCGAGCCGCGAGGAAGCCTCGAGCAGGTCGATGATGGGCAGCGTGCAGCGGCGCCAGAGGATCCAGGTCTCGCGCTGCTCCGCCTCAAGCCCGCGCTGCAGGTGAGCCACGGCGCGCCTGCCGATGCTCTCGGGGAAGGGATTGTTGAAGAAGTAGAAGGTCGGCTCGGCAGGGAGCGGCAGGTCGAGGAAATCGGCCGACACCAGGTCCGCCCGGACCTCGCGTCCGACCCTCTCTCCGTACCGGGCCAGGTTCTCCCTGGCCCTCTCGTTCAGCTCGGCGGACAGCTCCACCCCGACGATGCGGCGGAAGCGGTACTCGCTCGCGAGCATGAGCGCGAGGCCCTTGCCCGAGCCGACGTCGAGGAAGGTGAGCCGGTCGCGATGCGCCGGCGCGGCCCGCATCATCTCGCGGAAGAAGTCCGGGTTGATGGGGCCGTACTGCCAGCCGGCCAGGCTCTCGTCGCCGCCTCCCAGTCCCAGGTCGCGCAGGTGGACCCGTGCGAACGTGTCGGTGCCGTGCTCGCGATCGAAAGCCCGCGCCCGCGCATCGCTGTAGCGGGCGCAGGCCCGTTCGAGCAGGCGGTAGAGGCCGTGGAGGCGCGCCTTGCACAGGATCGCGCGCAAGATCGCCAGCGCCGCGCCGAAGTGGCTGGTGCAATGAACGAGATCGCGAATGCGGCTGTAGCGCGTCGCCACGATCCGCCCCCCGGGAGGAGAGGGTCCGGCAACTCGTGCCGGCGCACCAGAGACGAGCGTCGCCCCAGGGGATCCCCCAGGGGTCTGCGATCCTCGCGCCCGCGCTCCGGCCAGTGCGTAGGTTCAAGGCCATGAAAATCCGGCGATTCCTGCAGGCGGCAGGCGTGGTGCAACTGGTCCGGTTCGCGGCGGGCCGCAGGCGCCGCGTGCTCCTGAGGAGGAGGCGCCGCCGCGGCGCCCTGGGCGCACTGGGGCTCCTGGCCTTCGGGACCGGCGCGTGGTGGGCCCTGGCACGGCGCGAACGGACGCCCGCCTGGCAGCGGAAGAAGCTGCGCAAGCAGGCGCGCCGCGAGGCCGCCCGCAGGGAACGCGAGCAGGCGCCCGCGAAGCCGCAGGAAGTGCACTTCGAGACGGAGGCGGATCCCTCCCTGCGCGTGCGGCTGGAAGAGCGGAAGTAGGGAGTCGTCCCGCGCGCCGGAGGATGCCTCCGGGCCTGTGGTGTCGACGCCGTCCGGCCGTGAAATGCGCGCGGACCAGAGCGTGCGGCGGAACGCCTCGCGGATTCGCCGCCGCCGGCGTTAACCGTCCCCATGGCAGCGCCCTGCCGACGCGAGGAGCACCCGCATGGACGCGATCTTCTTCACCGGGTTCCCTGGATTCCTTGGAAGCGAGCTTCTTCCGCGGGTGCTGGAGCGCCTGCCCGAGGCCGAGGCGATCTGCCTGGTCCAGACCAGGTTCATGGGCCTGGCGCGGGAGCGGGCCGCAGCCCTGGCCAGCGAGCACAGGTCGCTGGAAGGCCGGCTGCGCCTGGTGGAGGGAGACATCGCCGCGCCCGGCCTCGGGCTCGATGCGGCTTTTGCGGTGGCCGACGTGGTGGAGATCTTCCACCTCGCCGCCGTGTACGACCTGTCGGTCGGGCGCGAGGTGGGCCTGCGCGTGAACGTCGAAGGCACGCGCAACGTGCTGGCCTTCGCGCGGCGCTGCCCACGGCTGCGGCGGTTCCAGTACGTGAGCACCTGCTACGTCAGCGGCCGCTACCCCGGCGTCTTCACCGAGGCGATGCTCGAGCAGCGGCAGTCGTTCAACAACTTCTACGAAGAGACGAAGTACCTGGCGGAGATCGAGGTGCAGCGTGCGATGCGCGAGGGGCTGCCCGTCACCATCTACCGCCCCGCCATCGTGGTGGGCGACAGCGTCACCGGCGCCACGCAGAAGTACGACGGCCCCTATTTCGTCATCCAGTGGCTGCTGCGGCAGCCGGAGAGCCTGGCCGTGCTGCCGGTGGTCGGCGACCTCACCGCCGAGTTCAACGTGGTGCCGCGCGACTTCGTCATCTCCGCCATCGCCTGGCTGAGCGGGCGCCCGGAGACGCTCGGGCACGTCTACCAACTCGCCGACCCGCAGCCGCTCACGGTGGCGGCCATGCTGGAGCAGCTGCAGCGCGTCACCGGCCGCCGCATTCTCCGCGTGCCGCTGCCGCTCGAATTCGCGAAGTGGGCCATCCGCTGCGTTCCCGGCGTGGAGCGGCTGCTGCGCATTCCCGCGAGCGCCATCGACTACTTCGTGCATCCGACGCGGTACGCCACCGGCGAGGCGCAGGCGGCGCTGGCCGGAAGCGGCATCCGCTGTCCATCGTTCTCCGAATATGGCGAGGCGCTGGTGGGCTTCGCGCGCCGCCATCCCGAGGTGGGCTCCGCCGCAATGGCCTGAAGCGGCCGCGGCGCGCGCCGGGCGGACGAGCTCCGCTGCCAGTCCCGCAAGGCTTGCGCAACGCGCTTTCGCGCCTCGTCACTTTTTCGCGGCGACCCGGACGGCTTTGCGCCCAAGCTGCCGTGAAGACGCAAACCGCGCGCGCGGCATCCTCCATGCAGGCAGACGCCGAGCGCCTGCCATCGCGTCCTCCGTCGCTCTCCCTCCTCGATGGAGTGCTTGCGATGCCGCATCGGCTCATCAGGAACAGGGGAAACGACATGAACATGCGCTCGAGCTCGACCGTGCGGTCCGGTGCCCTCTTCATCGCGAGCCTCGTTTTCGCGTCGTGCGGCGGAGGCGCTCCGGCGCCGGCCCGGTCGTCGCAGGCGGCCACCCAGGGCGCCGCGAACGCTGCTGCGCCCGCCGCCGCCGATCCCGGATCCCGTCCGCTGCTGCCGCCCTTCAACTTCGAGATCAGGACCCTGTCGAATCGCGCCGACCTGATCAGCGACGGCGATGCCCTGGTCGAGGTGCGGGTGCCGAAGAACGTGCCCATGCACAAGGTGACGATGACGCTCAACGGCGCCAACGTCGACGCGGCCTTCGTCGCCGACGCCGATGCGCGCACCCTGCGCGGCGTGGTGAGCGGTCTCGCGGCGGGTGAGAACATCCTCATCGCGGACGCGAACGGGCTGGGCAAGGGCCGGCCCTGGGCCAGCCTGACCCTGACCAATCATCCGCGCGGCGGACCGGTGCTGCTGGGCTCGCAGACCACGCCCTGGGTCTGCGCCACCCCGACGCCGGTCGCCCAGTCCGGTGACACGCCGGCGTCGAATGCGAGCGGCCTCAGCACCTTCGCCGTCGATGCGCAGTGCAACATCGCCACCGAGCTCAAGCTCTTCTACCGGACCACGGCGGCGGGCTGCTCGCATGGCCTTCCCGACCCGAGCGCGCCGGCACCCGCGCCGGCCAACAACTGCTTCAAGCCGTACACGGCAGGGTCCACGCCGGCCGATCTCGCCATGACCACCACCACCGCGGGCCTGACGGTGCCCTACATCGTGCAGGTCGAGCGCGGCACCCTGAACCGCGGCATCTACGACATCGCGGTGCTCTTCGACCCGACGGCCACGGCACCGTGGACGGCGCTCTCGCCCCAGCCGCAGTGGAACGGGAAGGTGCTCTACAGCTTCGGCGCCTCCACCGGACAGCCGCGCCAGCAGTTCCGCAGCGAGCAGAACTGGGCGGACGACGAGGCCCTCTCGCGCGGCTTCATGGTGGTCGACAACAGCCTCACCGACTCGCTCTTCAACTCCAACCGCGTGCTGGTGGCCGAGACGCTGATGATGATGAAGGAGCACATCGTCGATACCTACGGCGAGATCCGGTACACGATGGGGAACGGCTGTTCGGGCGGATCGATCCAGCAGAACACCGCCGCCTCCATCTTCCCCGGCCTGCTCGACGGAATCCAGCCGAGCTGCGATTACCCGGATTCCATCAGCACCGGCCTCGAGGTCTCGGATTGCGTGCTGCTGGTGAACTTCTACGCCGGCCCGGATTGGACCGCGCTGATGAGCGGCCTCACCCAGGCGCAGATCAACGCCAAGAAGGCGGCCATCAACGGGCACCTCGACCAGGTCGGCTGCCAATCCTGGAACAACGCCTTCGGGTTCAACAACAAGCCGGGCAATTACGTCCCGACGCTGGTCATCAACCAGGTGACGGGCGCAATCGCGCCGGTGGGAGCGCCGCGGAACAACTGCCGCCTGCCCGCGGCGCTGGTCTACGACCCGGCCACCAATCCCAACGGGACCCGCTGCGGCGATCCCGACCTGGCCGCCGCGGTCTGGGGCACCACCGCCGGCATCGCGCCGGGCAGCGCCCGGGCGCTCAACACCATCGACAACGTGGGCGTCCAGTACGGCCTCAAGGCGCTGCTCGCGGGCGCCATCACCGCGGAAGAGTTCGTCACGCTCAACGAGAAGATCGGCGGCACCAACGCCGATTCCAACCCCACCGCCGCCCGCGGCGCAGCCGACCTTCCGGCGCTCGAGATCGCCTACCGGGCCGGCATCGTCTCCAGCGGCAGGAACCTGGGCAAGCTGCCGATCATCGATTCCCGCGGGTTCGACGAGCAGGGAATCCACTACATCTGGCGGAGCTTCGCCGAGCGGGCGCGCATCGACGCCGCGAACGGCAACCACGGAAACCAGGTGATGTGGCGGTACGGCACGGGCCTGTTGCCGGCCACGCCGGAGCAGGTCAAGGCGGTGACGGTCCGCTCGCTCCTGACCATGGACGCCTGGCTCTCCAACCTCCTCGTGCTCGCGCCGAAAGCGGCGCTCAACGAGGTCCGCACGCAGGAGCAGGTGATCGCGGCGAAGCCCGCGGGCACGGTCGACTTCTGCTTCCTGACCGGCGACGTGACCTTCTCCAATCCGGTCTTCGACATGGCGGTGTGCGACGCGGACGCGAGGCTCGCGCGCCATTCCTCGCCGCGGCAGGTGGCGGGCGGGCCGCTCGCCGAGGACGTCCTCAAGTGCCAGCTCCGGCCGCTCGCTGCCGCCGACTACCTCCCGGTGGTCTTCACCGACGCGCAGCTGGCGCGGCTGCAGGCGGCCTTCCCCGGCGGCGTGTGCGACTGGAGCAAGCCCGGCATCGGCCAGCAGGAGGCCGTCTCGCCCTTGACCTTCGCCGCGGGACCGGGCGGGCAGCCGCTGCCGCCGCCGCCGGTCTCGCGCGGTCCTTGATCTCCGGGCGGCCTGCGCGAGGGGTCCAGGCGCAGGCCGCTCGCCTGGCGGGCGGTTGACCCGGCGATTGCCGGTTCGATAGGGTGCGCCTTTCCCAAAGCACGGTGCCCCAGCGCGCCGGAAGGGAACACCCATGAAATCCAGGATCGGATGGCTTGCCGCTGCGCTCGCGGTCGCGGCGTGCAGCGGTCAGGTGGACGTCGAGTCCTCCTCGCAGGCGGATCTCCGCCCGCCGCAGGTCGAGGTCTCCCCCGCGGTCCAGCACGACGTCTCGCCGCCGCTCGGCAACGTCGTCTCCGCGCCCTCGGCGGCGAACCTCCGCGAGCACCCGCTGCACTCGCTCGCCTTCATCGGGGGCGCCGACGTGGCCGATCCCGTCGTCCAGACCTCCTTCGGCACCAGCGCGGTGGTGACGTCGGGGCTGAGCTTTGCCGGGGTAGGCAACGGCGATTACGGGTTTACCCCCAATGCGGCGCCTCCCGACACCAACGGCGCCGTCGGAGCCACCCAGTACGTACAGTGGGTGAACGAGTCGTTCGCGGTGTTCGACAAGGCCACCGGCGCCATCGCGCCCGGCTTCCCCAAGGCGGGCAATACGCTGTGGGCCGGCTTCGGCGGCGGCTGCCAGACCAACAACGACGGGGACCCGGTGGTGCAGTACGACGCCCTCGCCCAGCGCTGGATCCTGACGCAGTTCTCGGTGAGCACCACGCCCTTCCTGCAGTGCGTGGCGGTCTCCACCACCTCGGACGCGACCGGCTCGTACAACCGCTACGCCTTCAGCTACGGGAACGTCCAGTTCCCCGATTACCCGAAGATGGGCGTCTGGCCGGACGCCTATTACATCACCTTCAACATCTTCAACAACGGAAGCACCTTCGCCGGCGCCAAGCTCTGCGCCTATGACCGCGCGGCGATGCTGGCGGGCGCCCCGGCGACGCAGGAGTGCTTCCAGTTGAGCACCTCCTTCGGCGGCGTCCTCCCCTCGGACCTCGACGGCACCGTCACGCCCGCGGCCGGCACCCCCAACCCGATGGTGAACTTCGGCACCAACTCGCTCAACGTCTGGCGCTTCCACGCGGACTTCGCCACGCCGGCCAATGCCACCCTCGCAGGCCCGGTGAACGTCCCGGTGGCGGCCTTCACCGTGGCCTGCCGCGGCGGCGCCTGCATCCCCCAGCCCAACACGCGGCAGCAGCTCGACTCGCTCGCCGACCGGCTGATGTACCGCCTCGCCTACCGCAACCACGGAGGGACGGAGTCGTGGGTCGTCAACCATTCGGTGCGGGCCGGCGGGAACAACAAGACCCAGATCACCGGCGTGCGCTGGTACGAGCTGCGCAGCCTCGCCACGGCCGCGCCTTCGGTGTTCCAGCAGGGAACGTATTCGCCGGATTCGACCAGCCGCTGGATGGGCAGCATCGCCATGGACAAGGCGGGCAACATCGCGCTCGGATACAGCGCGTCGTCGAGCTCGGTGTTCCCCTCGCTGCGGTACACGGGGCGCGGCCCCGCCGACCCGGCTGGCACCATGGGCACCGAGACCGTGCTCAAGGCGGGCGGCGGGTCGCAACTGCCCAACCTGAACCGCTGGGGCGACTACAGCGCCATGCGCGTGGATCCGGTGGACGGCTGCACCTTCTGGTACACGAACGAATATCTAAAGACGAGCGGCACCTTCAACTGGAGCACCTGGATCGGCAGCTTCAAGCTGAACGGCTGCATCTAGCGCGCCTTCGGGCAGCGCGCCGGGTCTTCGCACCGGCGCGCTGCGCTGCCCTCAGGGTTCCCGGCGCGCGCAAATCCAGCGTCACCCTCGACGGTTGCGACATTCGGGGCCTTGCGCGCGGCGGCGGGCGGCGCGAGGGTGCGGGTTCCAAACCTGACGCGGAGCACCCATGAACCCCACCCAGGCCTTCTCCCAGGCGCGCGAGCTCCTCCTCCGTCACCGCACCGATTACGACGCCGCCGTGAAGCAGTTCCAGTGGCCGCAACTGCGCCGGTTCAACTGGGGCATCGACTGGTTCGACGAATACGCGCGCGGCAACACGCGGACCGCGCTGCGCATCGTCCACGACGGCGGCGACAAGCCGCGCGAGGTCTCCGCCACCTTCTCCGAGCTGTCCGAGCGCAGCACCCGGGTGGCGAACTGGCTGCACGGCCGCGGCGTGGAGAAGGGCGATCGCGTGCTGGTCATGCTGCCCAACACGCTGCCTCTCTGGGAGTTCATGCTCGGCGCCATGAAGCTGGGCGCGGTCATCATTCCCGCCACCACCCAGCTCACTCGCGAGGACCTCGCCGACCGCATCTCGCGCGGCAACGTTCGCCACGCGGTGGCCGAGGCGTCGGTCGCCTCCAGGCTGGCCGGCTTCGACGCCCTCCGGACCCGCCTCGTGGTCGGCGGCACCGAGCCGGGCTGGACCCCGTTCGACGAGGCGCGCGGCGGCAAGAACCAGCTGCCTTCCCGCGAGCCCACCGCCCCCGACGATCCGCTCCTGCTCTACTTCACCTCCGGCACCACCGCCCGGCCCAAGCTGGTGCTGCACACGCACCAGAGCTACCCGGTGGGCCACCTCTCGACCATGGACTGGATCGGCATGCGCGAGGGCGACGTCCACGAGAACATCAGCTCGCCCGGCTGGGCCAAGCACGCCTGGAGCAGCTTCTTCGCTCCCTGGAACGCCGGCGCAACCATCCTGGTGCACGATGCGCCGCGCTTCAACGCCGCGCGCACCATCGGCCTTCTCCGCGAGAAGTCGGTGGCCACGCTCTGCTGCCCGCCCACCGTCTGGCGCATGCTGGTGCTCGAGGACCTGGGCTCCCGGCCCCCGGCGCTGCGCGAGCTGCTCAGCGCCGGCGAGCCGCTCAATCCCGAGGTGATCGAGAAGGTGCAGAGGGCGTGGGGCGTCACCATCCGCGACGGATACGGCCAGACCGAGACCACGGCGCAGATCGGCAACAGCCCGGGCCAGCCCATCAAGCTGGGCTCGATGGGCCGCGCCCTGCCCGGCTACCAGGCGGCGCTGCTCGACGGGAGCGGCAAGGAGGCGGAGGAGGGCGAGATCGCGCTGCGGCTCGAGCCGCGCCCGCTCGGGCTGATGGCCGGCTACCTGGACGATCCCGGGCGCACGCAGGCGGCGACGGCGGGGGGCTTCTACCGCACCGGCGACGAGGCCAGCCGCGACAAGGACGGCTACTACACCTACGTGGGCCGCGGGGACGACGTGTTCAAGTCGTCGGACTACCGGATCAGTCCCTTCGAGCTGGAGAGCACGCTGATCGAGCACCCCGCGGTGGCTGAGGCGGCGATCATTCCCAGCCCGGACCCGCTGCGCTTTTCCGTGGCCAAGTGCTTCGTCGTGCTCAAGCCGGAGTTCCAGCCCTCTGCGAACCTGGCCCGCGACATCCTCCTCTTCACCAAGGAGCGGCTGGCGCCCTACAAGCGCATCCGCCGGCTGGAGTTCGCCGAGCTGCCCAAGACCATCTCGGGAAAGATCCGCCGGGTTCAGCTTCGCGCCCTGGAGAAGGAGCGGCGCGCTGCGGGCGAGCGCGGCGCGCAGGAGTACTGGCTGGAAGACTTCGAGTCCGCGGCGCCGGCGCCGAAGTGATGCCGGACCGTTCCGGTCGACGATGGAATGAGTAGCGCCGCGTATGCGGCATCTTGTCCTGATTGCCGGAGCCCGCTTTCCGGCGCGGCGCGCCTATGCTTTGCGGGCAATCGCGCTCGAACATCCGCGATCCCCGCAGCGCACGCGGTTCGGCCGGGGGGCCACATGCAGGGCGTCGTCACCAGGGTGCAGATCCTCGCGCATCCCATCGTCATCGTGGAGGGGTTCGGCCTCAAGGTGCTGATCCGCGCGCTGCTCGCCGGCCGCGGCGTGACCTTCCTCGACGTCGTCAGCCGCTGCGCCGAGGAGGAGGCGCGCGGCGACGAGGAGGAGATCGACCTGCTCCGCACGGTGGACCGGTTCGTCGGCTTCGAGCGGCACGCCCGCGACATCTACTTCCGGCTCGCGCAGCAGGCCCGCGGCAACCCCGACGCGGAGAAGTTCCTCGCCAGGCTCTCGCAGCAGGAGGAGGGCCACGCCATCGTGCTCTCGCGGGTGCGCCGGGAGATCCGCCGCGGCCGCCTCTGGAAGGAGTCGAGGGATCTCCACGTCGCGTCGGTGGCCGCGGTGGACGCCATGCTGGCCCGGTTCGACGCGGAGGTCTGCGCGGGCGTCACGCTCCTGCGCGCGCTGGAGATCGTCGAGGCCATCGAGAGCTCGGAGCTCGACGTGGTCTTCGACACCCTGAACCGCAGCGTCGACATGCGCTCGCGCGCGCGCTTCGAGCGCTTCTTCGTGCTCAACGAGAATCACCTGGCCTACTGCAGGGAGCAGGTGCAGGGCCTGCGCTCCCGCGAGCCCTTGCCGGCGGCGGCGCAGAAGGCCTCCTGAGCCTCTCGCCTCAGCGGATGGCGAAGACCACGTCGGCGGACGCGGCCACCTCCACCTCGCCGGGAGAGACCGGCGCGGCCTGCTGCCGGGCGGCGGCGGCCATGTACCTCTCCATCGGGACGATGGGCCCCGGGCTGCCGCTCTCGCTCACCGCCACCACCTCGCCGAGCTGGACTCCCGCCGCCCGGGCCATCGCCTCCGCCTTCGTCCGCGCGTTCGCGACCGCGAGCGCGAGCGCGCGCGCCCTCTCCGGGGTGGGGTCGTCCTTCTGGAAGGAGAGGCCGCGCAGCGCGTTCGAGCCCGCGGCGACCACGCGCTCGAGAACGGCTCCCACCTTTCCCACGTCGCGCACCGTGACCCGCAGCTCGTCGGAGACGGTGTAGCCGGTGATCGGTCCGGGCCGGCCGTTGTCCCAGGGCCGCTCCACTTCGATGTCGTGCCGGGTCGTCTGCAGGTCCTTCTCGGCGATTCCTTCCTTCCGCAGCGCGGCGAGCACCTCGCGCGTCTGCGCCGCGGCCTCCGCAGTCGCCTTTTTCAGGTCCTTGCCGGTCACCACCACACCGGCCGTGACCACCGCCACGTCCGGACGGACCGAGACGTGCGCGTCGCCGCTGGCGCGGATGGTGCGGGGCCAGGGAGCTGGTTCGTGGACCGGCGCCTGGGCGCGGGCGGAGAGGGTGGCGAGGGTCAGGGCGGCAGCCAGCGTGCGATTCATGGAGTCTCCAATCGGAGGCGCAGGGCAGGACGGGAAGGGAAACGCGCGGGTGCGGCGAAAGGTCTGAGGCTGCCGGCGCCGTCGAGCGGCGCGGAACCCGTAACATACCTCCGATGGATCCGCTCGAGCTCGATCGGGAGACGATGCGCGCGATGGGCCACGCGGCCGTCGATCTCCTCGTCGACCGGATCAGCACGCTGCACGATCAGCCCGCCTGGCGCGGGGCGACGCGCGCCGAGATGGACGCGCGGGTGCTCGAGCCGCCGCCCGAGCAGCCGCACGACTTCACCGGCCTCCTCCGCCGCCTGCGCGGGGACGTGCTCGCCTGGGGCGCGCGCGTGGATCACCCGCGCTTCTTCGCCTTCGTGCCCGGGTCTCCCACCTGGCCGGGCATCCTCGGCGAGGCCATTGCCGCCGCGCACCAGGCGTTTGCCGGCACCTGGCTGGGCGGAGCCGGCGTCGCCGGGCTGGAGCTGGTCGTCCTGGAATGGTTCCGGCAATGGCTGGGCCTTCCCCAGGGCGCGTCGGGGCTGCTCCTGAGCGGCGGATCGATGGCCAACCTCACCGCCCTCGCCGCTGCCCGCGCCGACCGGCTGGGCGAGGACTTCGCCGACGCCACCCTCTACTTCTCCAGCGAGACCCACTCGTCGGTCGCGCGCGCCTGCCGCGTGCTCGGCTTTCGCAAGGAGCGGCTGCGCGTCGTTCCGGCAACTCGCCGCGCCACCCTTCCTCTCGACGAGCTGCAGCGCGCCATCGACGCCGATCGCGCGGCCGGCCTGCGGCCCTTCGCCCTGATCGCCAATGCCGGCACCACCACCGCGGGCGCCATCGACGAGCTGGCAGCGGCCCACCGGATCGCCCGCGAGAACGGCATGTGGTTCCACGTCGACGCCGCCTACGGCGGCTTCGCCATCCTCACCGAGCGCGGGAAGCGCTGGCTGCGCGGCATCGAGCTGGCCGACTCCGTCACCCTCGATCCGCACAAGTGGCTGCACCAGCCCTTCGAGACCGGCTGCCTGCTGGTGCGGGATCCCGCCACCCTCATCCGCGCCTTCCGGATCATGCCGGACTATCTCAAGGACACCGAGGTCGCGGGAGCGGAGGTGAACTTCGCCGACCGCGGCATCCAGCTCACCCGCTCCGCCCGCGGCCTCAAGATCTGGCTCTCGCTGCAATACTTCGGCGTCGCGGCGTTCCGCGAGGCCATCGACGCGGCCCTCGATCACGCGCTGGCGGCGCAGCGCTACGTCGAGCAGTCGCACGCCCTCGAGCTGCTCTCGCCCGCGCAGCTGGGGATCGTCTGCTTTCGCAGGCTGGCCGCCGGCAGGAGCGAGGCCGAGCTGGACGAGCTGAACGGGCGGGTGCTCTCGAAGCTGATGCGCAGCGGCTTCGCCATGGTCTCCTCCACCCGTGTGGACGGCCGCCTCGCGCTGCGGCTCTGCATCCTCAACCACCGCTCCTCGAGGGAGGACGTGATCGGGGTGCTGCGCTGGATCGAGGACTGCCCGGCGCACGACCCGTCCCGCGGGTGAGGCCGCGCTCGACGCCGACGCTCCGCTCCACCGGCGCAACCCGCCCGTGCGACGGGCTGTCGCGGCCCCCTTTCCACCGCCCGGCATCCTCAATTAGGGTTTCGCGCCGGGAGGCCCCTCATGCATCGACTTCGCGCCCTCACCGCGCTCCTGCTCTCCGCTTGCGCCACCGTCTCGCAGAGGCCCGTGCCGGTGGAGGCGCCGGCCTCCCGCGCCAGCCAGGTGGCGGCGCAATCGGCCGTGCAGCAGCCTCCGGCGCACCGCTACAAGACCAAGATCGCCATCGCGCGCTTCACCAACGAGAGCAATTACGGGCGCTCGCTGCTCACCGACCAGGACCTCGATCGCATCGGCAAGCAGGCCGGCGACATGCTCATGTCGCGGCTGGTGCTCTCGGGGAAGTTCCTCGTGCTCGAGCGGCCCGACGCGGCGAAGCTGGAGCGCGAGCAGAAGCTCTCCGGCGGATCGATGGTGGGCGCGGACACCGTCATCGCCGGATCGGTCACGGAATTCGGCCGCTCGGTGGGCGGAAAGAGCGGGTTTCTCAGCAGCACCAAGGTGCAACTGGCCAGGGCCAAGGTGGACATCCGCCTGGTGGACGTGAAGACCGGGCTCGCCTACTTCTCCGCCAACGGCTCCGGCGAGGCCAGCACCGAGAGCGGCGAGATCGCGGGCTTCGGCAGCCGCGCCGAGTATGACGCCACCCTCAACGATCGCGCCATCGCCGCCGCGATCTCCGACGTGGTCGATGGGCTGGTGCAGAAGCTGAGCGATCGGCCCTGGCGCACCGACATCCTCGAGATCCGCGGCAACCAGATCTTCATCGCCGGAGGCGAGCGGCAGGGCCTGAGGCGCGGAGACACGCTGGCGGTCCTCCAGTCCACCGGCACCGCGAAGAGCAGGCAGTCGGGGTTCGAGATCACCCTGCCGCCCCGGCAGGTGGCGAGCGTGCAGGTGGTCAGCCTCTTCGGCGACAGCGAGACCAACGAAGGGTCGGTGTGCGAGGTGACCTGGGGGGCGGTGGACCCTGCCGCGGTCGCGACCCTGTACGTGGCCGAGCCGCCCGGAGGTGCGCGATGAAACGTCTCCTGCTCCTCGCGGCGCTCCTCGCCGCCTGCGCCATGCCCGCGACCACCGTGCGCACGCCGGACAGCCGCCCGAGCCTCGCCATCACCGGCGCGCCGCCCGGGTCTCTGCTCTTCGTGGACGGCAATGCCGCGGGCGACGCCGGCTCCTACGACGGCCAGCCCGCGGTGCTGCTGGTCGAGCCGGGCACGCACGTGGTGGACGTGCGCGACTCCTCCGGCAGGGTGATCTTCACCCAGACCGTCTTCGTCGAGAGCGAGACGAAGACCATCCAGGTGCCCTGAGGATGCGGGCCCTTCGCCGGCTCTCCGCGGCGGGCATGCTGGCGGCGCTCGCGCCCCTGGGATGCGCGCAGAACACCCTCTACCGCTGGGGCGGCTACGACCAGGCGCTCTACGACCATTACAAGAACCCGCAGAAGCGCGACGAGTTCGTGGCCAGGCTCTCCGGTATCATCCAGGAGGCCGAGGCCACCGGCGGAAAGGTGCCGCCCGGGTGCTACGCCGAGTACGGCTGGGCGCTCTACGAGGAGGGCCGCGCCTCCGAGGCGGTGACGTACTTCGACAAGGAGAGCAAGCTCTGGCCGGAATCGCGGCCGCTGATGGAGAAGCTGATCCGCAACGCGGCCCGCGCCAGGGGCGCCGCGACCGCGCCGGCTGCGGTGCCCGCTTCCACCGAGGGGAAGAAATGAAGCGCATCGTGCTTCTCGCCGCGCTCGCCGCCGCCTGCGCGCAGGCCCCCAAGAAGAAGGACTATTCGAAGCTCGTCTCCGCCAATCCGCGCGCGCTGCTGGTCGTGCCGGTGGTCAACAAGAGCGTGGACGTGGACGCGGCCGACTACTTCCTCTCCACGCTCTCGGTGCCGCTGGCGGAGCGCGGGTACTACGTCTTTCCCGTGAATCTGGTGAAGCGGATGCTCGAGGACGACGGCCTCGCCGACGCCTCGCTGGTGCACGGCACCGACCCGGTGCGGCTCTGCGCGCTCTTCGGCGCCGACGCGGTCCTCTACGTCACCATCGAGCAGTGGACGGCGAAGTACGTGGTGCTCTCCACGCAGGTGACGGTGGAGTTCGACTACGTGCTCAAGGACGGACGCACAGGCGAGGAGCTGTGGAGGGACCACGAGGCGGGCGTCTACACCTCCGGCGACGGCGGCGGCGGTCTGGCCGGCGCCATCGTCGGGGCCATCGTGGCCAAGGCCTCGCCCAACTACATGCCGCTGGCCAGGCAGGCAAATGCCAAGGCGATGGCGTATCCGGGGCCGGGATTTCCCGCCGGGCCCTACCGGCAGGAGTACCGGAAGGACCTGCCGCCCGAGGGCGCGGCGCCCCCTCCGCCCGCACAGCCCGCCGGCCCGAAATAGCTCAGCGCGCCGGCTCGGCGCCGGTCTCGTCCACCGCGCGGCGCCCGCGCACGGCCTCCATCGCCTGGAAGATGGCCATTCCCCCGGCCATCGAGACCACGAAGAGCAGGCCTTCGCGGGTGCCGGCCGCGGCGGAGAGGATGCCGGGCGCGGGGCAGAACCCCACGAGGCCCCAGCCGATGCCGAAGAGCGCCGACCCGAGCAGGAGCCGGCCGTCGATCCGCGTGTACGGGTAGGCTGGATACGCCGGGACGAGCAGCGGCGCCTTGCGCAGCCGCGCCAGCCGCTGGCCGGCGAAGTGGACAGTGACGGCGCCGCCCATCACGAACAGCAGGGTCGGGTCGAAGGCGCCGGTCCAGTCGAGAAAGCCGATCACGCGCTGGGGCTGCCCCATGCCCGAGAGGGCGAGACCGAAACCGAACATGGCGCCGATCAGGAGCGAGGAGATGCCGGTCTTCATGCGCCCACCACGTGCCGGACCAGGAACACGGTCAGGGCGCCGGCCGACATGAACACCGCGGTCGCGACCAGCGAGCGCTTCGACAGCCGCGAGACTCCGCACACGCCGTGCCCGCTGGTGCACCCGTTGGCCATCCGCGTCCCGAAGCCCACCAGGAGGCCGCCTGCGACGAGGGCAGCCGGCCGCAGGCGCACGCCCACGTCCATGCTCCCGGGCACGAGGTGGACGACGCCCACCGCGCCCAGGATCATCCCGCAGAGGAAGAGCGCCCGCCAGGCGACGTCGCGCCCGGCGAGACCGGCGACGATGCCGGTGATGCCGAGCACGCGGCCGTTGAGCAGGAGCAGGAGCGTGGCGGCAAGACCGATGAGCGCGCCGCCGGCGAGAGCTGCGGAGATCGAGGACATCTGCCCATCCTAACGGACCGCATCGTGAAAGGGGAGGTTGAGTGCAGGTTGGCGAGAAAGGGCGGCGGCCGGGCGGGCGCCCTGTGCTAGGCTGACCGGGTCGCCGGAGGGGGGACCTCCGCCACCCTCCGATGACCGACTCGCTTGCCGCGCAGGCCGCGCCTGCATCCACGCTGACGCCCGGGGTCGCTTCCCACGCCGAGGCCGGCCGCATCGTCGGCCGGAACATGCTCGCGCTGGTGCTCTCGCAGTTCGTGACGACGCCGGTCTCCATCGTCGTCAATGCCATGCTGGCGCGCGCGCTCGGCGCCACCAGCTTCGGCGCCATCTACCTGGCCAGCACCGTGCTCAGCGTCGGGTTCCTGCTGGTGGACTGGGGCGGGCGCGGGCAGGTGGCCGCGGAGATCGCCCGCGACCGCAAGTCGGCCCCGGCCATCTTCGGAACCGGACTCTTGCTGCGCATCGGGCTGGCGGCGGCGGTGCTGGCGGCCCTTCCCGCCTGCGCGCGGCTGATGGGATACGACGCGCCGGTGCGGCTCGCGCTCGGCATCCTCGGCCTGCGCTTCGCCATCGTGAGCCTGGGCGACCTCTGCAACGGCGTCTTGCGCGGATTCGAGAAGATCGACTGGCAGGCGCGCGCCACGGTGGCCGGCAACCTGATCGAGGCGGCGCTCGTCATCGCCACGCTGCTGCTCGGCGGGGGCCTCAAGGCCGCGCTCACCGCCCAGGTGGTCGCGGTGTCGATCACGCTCTGCGTCCAGGTGGCGCTGATGTCGAGGCTGCACATGGGAAGGCCGCGCATCGACTCCGTCTCGGCGCGGCTGCTCGTGAGCGGAGGGCTCGGGTTCCTCTTCCTCGATTTCGTCCTCAAGATGCAGCCCTACATCGACGCGGCGTTCCTCTCGCGGCTGGCGCCGCCGCAGGCGCTCGGCTGGTACAGTGCCGCCCAGCGGATCTCCGGCGTCCTCATCTTCCCTTCGCTGACCCTGAACCTCGCCCTCTACCCGACCCTGGCGCGGCTCTGGAAGCACGACCGCGCGACCCACGAGAAGATGATGCGGATCGGCCTGCGGCTGGTCATCGTGCTCGGGGTCCTGGCGGGCACGGGCACCGCCATCTTTGCGCCGTTCATCGTGTCCATCGTCTATGGCAAGGAGGCCTGGGCGCCCGCCGCGGCCGACCTCGCCGTGCTCGCGGCCTACGTCCTGCTCGTCTACACCACCATCGTCCTCGGCGCGGGGATCGCGAGCGCCAGGCGCCAGTTCCGCTGGGCGCTGGCGCAGAGCTTCTGCCTGGTCGTGAGCGTCGCGCTCGACCCGCTGCTCATCCCCTGGGCGCAGGCGAGGTACGGCAACGGCAGCCTGGGCGTCTGCATCTCGGTCGTGGTCGCGGAGACGTTCATGGTGACGGCCGGCGTGCTCATCCTCCCCCACGGGCGCAAGCTGAACCTGGGCAGGACGGTGCGGCGCGCGCTGCTGGCCGGCGCGGCGATGGGCGCGATCGGGTATCTGCTCCGCGGCCTTCCCGCAATCGCCATTCCCGCCACCGTGCTGGCCTACGGCGGCGCGCTCTGGCTCCAGGGCGAGATCGATTCGGACCTGGCGATGCTGGTGCGGATGGCGTTCGTGAACAAGCTGGCGCGCCGCAGCGGCGCTGCCCCGGCCGAACCACAAGCGACCTGATCAGCGCAGCAGCGCGCCCGCGAGGAACGCGGCGAGGCGCGCGCCGTACTCGGAGGGCGCAACCAGGGCATAGTCTCCGTGGTGCGCGCCGGGCACGATCCAGCGCTGCTTGGGCCCGGGCGCGAGCGCGAAGAGCCGGGCCGCGGAAGAGGCAGGCACCACGGTGTCGGCGTCGCCGCCGATGACCAGGAGCGGGCGGTGGAAGCGCGCCAGCACCTGTTCCGGCTGCGCGTCCGACGCAGCGTACCCGTGCGCCCGCCGCGAGAGCCAGGCCGGCCATTCCGAGAGCGCGCCCCAGCGGCCGTACTCGTGCCAGGTCTGCTCCTTGAAATTCGCCACGGCGCCCTCGAGCACCAGGGCCTCCACGCGATCGTCGTCGGGAGCGACCTGCGCCGCGATGTAGGCGCCTTGCGAGAACCCGACCACGCCGACGTGCTGGAGGCGCGCGGTGTCCCGGAGCCAGCCGAGGGCCGCCCGCAGCGCCGCGCGCTCGCTGGGGCCCCAGGTGACCCGGCCGCCGCTCTCGCCGCATCCCGGTTCGTCGTACGCCAGGACCCCGAATCCGCGCGCCGAGAGGTCCTCGATCTCGGGCACGAAGTGGGTGCGGTCCGAGTCGGTGCCGTGGACGAGCGCGACGCCGGCGCCGTTGCGCGACGGCACGTACCAGCCGCGGATCAGGTCGCCGCCGGCGGAGGCGAACTGCACGTCGGCCTTTCCCTGCGGCGGAGGCGCCGCCGCAGGCCAGTGGATCTCTTCCCGCGCCGGGGAGAACTCTGCTACCGCGCTCTGCCACGAGCGCACGGCGATGGCCGCCGCCAGCGCGAGCGGCACTCCGATGCAGGCAGCAGCCAAGGCGATCCGGGTCTGGCCCATCCTCATCGGATCAGGAAATCTGCCATAGGCGAGCGGCATTTGCGGCAAAATCGTCGATCCGGGCAGCCATGCCGCAGATCCACCTACATTGTCCGAATTCCGCCACCCATGTTAGCGTTCCCGCACTCTTTGGGGGCCCATTCACATGGATTTGAATGACGAAATCCGGCAGGTCGTCGGGGACCATGCAAACCTCGCCGTCTCCGTCGCAACCCTGACGGACGAGGCGGATTTGTACAGCAACGGCATGACGTCGCACGCCAGCGTCAACCTCATGCTCGCGCTCGAGGAGCGCTTCGACATCGAGTTCCCCGACCGCATGCTCCGGCGCCGCGCCTTCGAGAGCATCGCGGCGATCCGCGCGGCGATCGAGGAGCTGACCGCAGAGAAAGCCGCCTGATGGCTCCCCTGGAAATGGCGGCGGTCCGGCACGTTCCCGAGGCGCGCCCGCGCCGCGCGGTGGAGGCGGCTGCACGCGTCGGGGCGGAAGTGGCGGCCGTGCATGCCGATCGCGTCGACCGCGACGCGCTCTACCCGCGCGAGACCCTTGCGGCGCTCGCCGGCGAGGGGCTGCTCGGGTGCATGGTGCCGGCGGAGCTGGGAGGCCTGGGCTCGAGCCTGCGCGAGATCTCCGCCATGTGCACCGCCCTGGGGCGGCACTGCGCCAACTCCGCGATGATCTTCGCCATGCACCAGATCCAGGTGGCGTGCATCGTCCGGCACGGGCACGGCGATCCCTTCTTCCGGCAGTTCGCCTCGGAGGCCCTGGCGCGCGGCCAGGAGGTCCTCGCCTCCGCCACCACCGAGGCGGGCGTGGGCGGCGACGTCCGCACCTCGGTGTGCGCGGTGCAGCGCGAGGGCGACTTCTTCCACCTGGAGAAGAACGCGCCGGTGATCTCCTACGGCCGCGAGGCCGACTGCATCCTCGCCACCGCGCGGCGATCGCCCGCCGCCGCGAGCAGCGATCAGGTGATCGCGCTGCTCCGCAAGGGCGAGTACACGCTCGACCAGACCGGCTCCTGGGATACCCTCGGCTTCCGCGGCACCTGCAGCAACGGCTTCATGCTGCGCGCCCGGGCGGCTGCCCGCCAGATCCTGCCCGCGCCCTACGCGGAGATCTCCGCGCAGACCATGTTGCCGGTCTCGCACATCCTCTGGAGCTCGGTCTGGCTGGGCATCGCGCTCGACGCCTTCTCCCGCGCCCGCGGCTTCGTGCGGGCGGAGGCGCGCAAGAAGCCCGGCTCCGTCCCGGCCGGGGCGATTCGCGCCGGACAGCTCGCGACTCTGGTCCAGTTGATGCGCTCGAACGTCGAGGAGGCGGTGCGCAGCTACGAGGCCGCGCTCGCCGATCCCGACTCGGTCGACATGGGCTTCGCGGTGAGGATGAACAACCTCAAGGTCTCCTCCTCGGAGCTGGTGGTGCGCATCGTCAGCGAGGCGATGCTGGTCTGCGGCATGGGCGGCTACCGGATCGACTCGAGGTTCTCGCTGGCGCGGCACCTGCGCGACGCCTACGGCGCGGCGCTGATGATCAACAACGACCGCATCAACGGCAACACCGCCCAGATGCTCCTGGTCTGGAAGGAAGATTAGACATGTCCGCCACGCACGAGGAGTTCCTCGGCCGCCTGATCGCGGCGCGGCTGCTCATCCCCTCCGGCGTCGAGGGCGTCTACGGCCGCGGCGACCGCTTCGAGGCGGTCTGCGAAGGCATGGACCGCTACGTCACCCAGGCCGGCGCGGGCGACGGCGCCGAGCGCATCCGCTTCCCGCCGGTGGTGACGCGCGCGAACTTCGAGCGCAGCGAATACCTCAAGTCCTTTCCCGACCTGGCCGGCGTGGTCTACGGCTTTACGGGAAAGGACCGCGAGCACCAGGAGCTGCTGCGCAAGCTGGAGCGCCACGAGGACTGGACCGGGGGCCTGGTCCCCACCGACGTGGTGATGACGCCCGCGGCCTGCTACCCGATCTATCCGACGCTGAGCGGGGTGCTGCCGCCCGGCGGCCGGCGTTTCGACGTGCTCTCGTACTGCTTCCGCCACGAGCCTTCCAGCGATCCCGCGCGGATGCAGCTCTTCCGCATGCACGAATACGTGCGGGTGGGCTCCCCCGACGTCGTTCGCAGCTTCCGCAACGTCTGGCAGGAGCGAGGGACGGAGATGCTCCGGTCGCTCGGGCTCGAGGCCAGGGTGGACGTGGCCCACGACCCGTTCTTCGGGCGTGCGGGCCGCATGCTCGCCGCCAACCAGCGCGATCAGTCGCTGAAGTTCGAGCTGCTGGTGCCCATCTGCTCGGCGGAAAAGCCCACCGCCTGCGTCTCCTTCAACTACCACCAGGACCACTTCGGCCAGCTCTTCGGAATCCACCTTCCCGGCGGCGGGCCCGCCCATACCGCCTGCGTCGGGTTCGGCCTCGAGCGGATCGCGCTCGCGCTCTTTGCCCGGCACGGCACCTCCATCGACAACTGGCCCGTGGCGGTGCGCCGGATGCTCGACGTATGAGGGTGCTGGAGATCGACCACGCAAGCTACGCCGTCCACCCCATCCACCGCGACGAGGAGCGGATGTGGCCGGAGACGAACTGCTACGTCGATCTCTGGATCGAGCTTCTCCACGCCCTGCGGCTCGAGCCGCTGGCGGCCATGGGCTTCACCCTCGCGCTCGACTGGGAAGGCGATCAGTTCACCTTCTTCAAGTTTCCCCTCGAGGACCTGGAGGAGCTCTTCGGGATCGAGACGCTCGAGCTGCAGGTCTGGCGGCCGCTGCCGGACGCCATCCGCACGCAGGTGCGGCAGGGCAGGCCGGTCATCGTCGAGGTCGATTCCTTCCACCTGCCGGACACCCGCGGCGTCTCCTACGGGGTGGAGCACGTCAAGACCTCGGTGGCGGTGAACGGCATCGACGTGGCGAACCGGCGGCTGGGCTACTTCCACAACCGCGGCTACCACCAGCTCGAGGGCCGCGACTACGACGGCCTCTTCCGCTGCGGAGCGCCGGCGGACGCCCGCATCCTCGCGCCCTATGTCGAGATGGTGAAGCTGCACCGGTTGCGCCGCCCGGACGCCGGGGCGCTGGCGCGGATCGCGATCGCACAGGCCCGCAAGCACCTCTCGCGCAGGCCGGGGCAGAACCCGCTGCGGGCGTTCGCGTCGTCCTTCGCGCGCGACGTCGAGTGGCTGGGAAAGGAGCCGATGGCGAGCTTCCACGGCTACTCCTTCGCGACGCTGCGTCAGCTCGGCGCCAACTTCGAGTGCGCCGCCGCCTTCGCCCGCTGGCTGGCCCCGCTCGCCGGCCTCGATCTGGACGCGCCTGCCCGGGCCTTCCAGGACATCGCCGCGGCGGCCAAGGCCATGCAATTCCGCCTCGCCCGCGTCCCTGCGGGGAAGAAGTACGACGGCACGGCCTCGCTGCGGGGCATGGCGCAGGGATGGGAAGAGGCCATGGCGTCGCTGGCCGGCGCGCTGGGATAGTGCAATGGCTCGGATCCACGGCGTCAGCAGCACCCGGGTGCAGCCGCTCGCAGCGTGGAGCATGGCGCTTTCGCCGCGGCCCGGCCTCGGACCCGCCGAGGCGGCTTCCGCGCTCTCGTGGATCCCGGCGCTGGTGCCGGGCACCGCTGCGCATGCGCTGCGAGCCGCGGGAGCCGGAGACGAGCTGCTCTTCGCGCTCGACGAGAAGGAGGTCTGGTACCGCTGCGCCTTCGCAGCCGACGGCGGCGCTCCCGGCACGCGGGTGCTGCGCCTGGGCGGGCTTGCCACGCTCTGCGACGTCTTCGTCAACGGCCGGCACGTGCTCCGCTCCGAAAGCATGTTCCTCACGCACGCCGTCGACGTCTCGAACCTGCTCGCCGGCGAGAACGAGCTCCTGCTGCGCTTCTCGCCGCTCGACGCGGAGCTGAGGCGGAAGCGGCCGCGCCCGCGCTGGAAGACGCCGCTGGTGGCGAGGCAGCAGCTTCGCTTCGTCCGCACCTCCATCGTCGGGCACGCCACCACCTGGCGGGTGCCGCCGCCGGTGGGTCCCTACCGGGAGGTCGCCCTCGAGCTGCGCGAGATTCCCGCCTCGTTCGAGGTGGACCTGCGGCCGGCGATGGAGGGCAGCGACGGCCTGGTCTCGCTTTCGCTTCGCGTCGTCTCGCCGGGCGGGCTGCGGGCGACGGGCGGGACGCTCTCGGTGGGCGAGGCGAAGACGGCGGTGGAGGTGACGCCGGAAGGCGCACGGGCCCTGCTGCGCGTGCCGCAGGCCCGGCGCTGGTGGCCGGCCACCCACGGCGAGCCGTTCCTTCACGACGCGAGCATCGACCTGCGGCTCGGCCAGGCGCCGGTGCGGATCGATCTGGAGAAGATCGGCTTTCGCACCGTCGAGATCGATCGCGCCGACGGCGGGTTCCGCTTCGTGATCAACGGCGTGCCGGTCTTCGCCCGCGGCACCTGCTGGTCGCCGCCGGATCCGCTGCGGATGTGGCTGCCCAGGGACGGGTACGAGCGCTCGCTGCGCGCGGTGCGCGACGGCGGCGCCAACATGGTGCGCGTCTCGGGCACCTTCTCCTATCCGCCGGAGTTCTTCCACGGCCTCTGCGACGAGCTTGGCGTGCTCCTCTGGCAGGACTTCATGTTCGCGGGGATGGACTACCCCGACGACCCCGGATTCTGCGCCGCCGTGGAAGAGGAAGCGCGGCAGATCTGCGACCGGGTGCAGGCGTCGCCGTCCCTGGCGATGCTCTGCGGCGGCAGCGACGGCGCGCTGCAGCCCGCGCTGTTCGGACTTCCCTGGCAGGATGCGCAGGCCGGCGTCCGCGAAGTGCTCCATGCGGTGTGCCGCGAGCGGGTTCCCGCGGTTCCGTTCCTGGCCAATTCTCCCGGCGGCGGCGCGGCCCCGTTCCACCCCGAACAAGGCGTCACGCACTACTACGGCGTGGGCGCGTTCCTGCGGCCGGTGGAGGACGTTCGCCGCAGCGACGTCCGGTTCGCCGCCGAGTGTCTCGGCTTCGCCAACGTGCCCGACCAGCACCTGGTCGATCGCTGGCTGCCCGCCGGCGACGCTCCGGTGGCCAGCCCCGCGTGGAAGGCGGGGATTCCGCGCGACGCCCACCAGAGCTACGACTTCGACGACGTGCGCGACGTCTACGCGCGGCGCATGTTCGGCATCGATCCGCTGGAGTTGCGCGCGCACGATCCGGAGCGGTACGTCGCGCTCAGCCGCGTGGTCACGGGCGAGCTGATGGCCGGCGTGTTCTCCGAGTTCCGCCGGGTGGGTTCCCGCTGCGGAGGCGGGCTGGTCTGGACGCACTGCGATCTCTGGCAGGGAGCGGGGTGGGGACTGCTCGACGTGGACGGCCACCCGAAGCCGGCCTTCTGGATGCTCCGGCGCGCGCTGGCGCCCCGCGCCGTGCTCCTCACCGACGAGGGCCTCAACGGCCTGGCGCTGCACGCGATCAACGACCGCCCCGAGCCGCTCCAGGCGGAGGTCGCCTTCACCCTGTACCGGGGCGCCGCAGCGGTGGCGTCGGGGACGCGCGCGATCACCGTGCCGGCTCACGGCGGGGTGCGGCTGCTCTCGGAAGACCTCCTCGGGCGGTTTGCCGACACCGGCTACTCGTACCGCTTCGGACCGCCCTCGTTCGACGTCGCCGTCGCCAGGCTGTGCGTGGACGGCGCGGAGATCTCGAGCGCGATCCGGTTCCCTGGCGTCCCGCCCCATCGCCCCGCGGACCTGGGGCTGCAGGCCTCCGCCGAGGCCCGCGGCGGAGGGTTCGTGCTGCGTCTTCGCGCGCGAACCCTCGCCTATTGCGTGGCCCTCACGCTGCCCGCGGGATGCGCGCCTTCCGACAACTACCTGCACCTCGTTCCCGGCATCGAGCGCGAAGTCTTCATCGACGCGCCCTCATTGAAGACGCTGCGCGGGGCGGCGACGCCCCTGAACGGCGAGGCGGTGCCGTTCGTCGCCTCGAAGGAGGCCACGCCGTGAGCACGGCCGACGATCTCGGCGCGCAGGAGCTGCCGCAGGCGCCGCCTCCTGCTCCGGCGTTCCTTGGCGACGGGCTCTTCGGCTGGTTCACGGCGGCGGCGCCCGGGTCCGCGCTGCGGCGGAGCGCAGTGCTGCTCTGCAACCCGTTCGGCTACGAGGCCATGTGCACGCACCGCACCTACCGCAAGCTCGCGGCGCGGCTCTCGCAGGCGGGCTTCGCCTCGCTGCGCTTCGACTGGCCCGGCACCGGCGACTCGGCCGGCGACGGGTGCGGAGGCAACCTCGAGAGCTGGCAAGCGGCGCTGCGCGAGGCGGCCTCGGCGCTCCGCTCGCGGGCGCGCGCGTCCGCGCTCGCGCTCTTCGGCCTGCGGCTCGGCGGCACCATTGCCCTGGTCGACGGCGGCGCGGTCGAGGCGGTGGAAGCGGCGGTGGCCTGGGCGCCGCACCGCACCGGGAAGGAGCTGTGGCGCGAGGTGCGCGCGTTCCGCCTGCTCAAGGGACAGCCGCCGCCGTCGGTCGGCGGAGAGGGCGCGGAAGAGGCGGCGGGGTACCTGCTCGACTCCGGCGACGCTCGCACCCTCGCCGCCCTGGACGTGACGCGCGCCACCGCCGTGCCGAAGCGCGTGCTCCTGCTCTCGCGCGACGACATCCGGCAGGACGGCGGCGTCGCCATGGCGCTGCGGCGGCGGGGCGCGGCGGTGAAGGCGGGATCGCTCGGCGGCTATGCCGCGATGATGCGAGACGCCTTCGAGTCGACGGTGCCCTGGGAGGCCCTGGAAGAGACCGTCGCCTGGCTGTCGGAGGTGGATCCGCTGCTGCCCGCGCATGCGATTCCCGCTGCGGGCGCATCGGGGCGCGCGCCCCACGGCGAGGAGCTGGTCCAGTTCGGACCCTCTTCGCGGCTGTTCGGCATCCTCACTCCTGCCGCGCGTCCGTCAAGGAGGCCCGCGGTGCTGATCCCCAACACCGGATCGAACCACCACGTCGGCCCCAATCGCCTCGGCGTGCGCCTCGCGCGCATGCTGGCCGGGGAGGGCTTCCCCTCGCTCCGGTTCGACGTCTCCGGCATCGGCGACAGCCGGCCCGACGGCGACGGCGTCGAGAACCGCATGTACTCGCAGCAGTCGATCGCGGACGTGCGCACCGCGATCTCGGCGGCGCTGGAGCGGACCGGCGCGCCGGCCGTGGCGCTGTTCGGCATCTGCTCCGCGGCCTACGCGGCCTTCCAGGTGCTCGACGATCCGCGGGTCGCGGCGCAGGTGCTGGTGAACCTGCAGGCCTTCCACTGGAAGGACGGCGACACCCTCGAATACGCCCTGCGCCAGAGCGCCCGCTCCACCGCGTTCTACCGGCGCGCGCTGCTCGACGCGAAGACCTGGAAGCGCTTCCTCTCCGGCCGCATCGACGTCGCCTACGTGGGCGCCGCCCTGGCCCGGCGCGCGGGCCGGCGCGCGCGACAGCACGCGTCGGCCTTGAAGTCGCTCCTGCGGGGCGGCCGGTACGAGCACAGCGACGTGGCCCGGCGCTTTCACGACTTCGCCGACCGCCGGGGCTCCACGCTGATGGTCTATTGCACCGGCGACGGCGGGCTGGACGTGATGGCGGAGCACCTCGGCCGCGGGGCGCGGAAGCTGTTGCGGCGCCCGGGATTCTCGCTGCGCATGGTAGACGGTCCGGACCACACCTTCACCCAGGTGTGGTCGCAGCCCATGCTCCTCGAGCTGGTGGTCTCGCATCTCTGCGCCACCTTCCCGGAATCCTGACCATGGACCCGCGCGACGAGGCACTGCGGATCTGCCGGACGGGCCTGCAACGGTTCCGCGAGGGCTGGGCCACCGGCCAGTGGCGGCCGTTTCTCGAGCTGCTCGCGCCGTCGTTCGTGCAGCGCGTTCCCATCGGACCGCTGCGCGGCAGGGAGGTGGGGCTCGAGGAGGCGCGCAGGCACTTCCGCTCGCTCACCTTGCTCGGCGCGCGGCTGCGGCTCGGCGAGCCCTTCAGGGTCGCGGCCTCCGAGACCGGCGTCACGTTCGAGCTGGAAGTGAGCGGGGAGCTCTACGGGTTGCCGTACCGCAACCGCCTCGCGCTGTCGTTCGACGTGGCGGAGGGGCGGATCACCGGCCTGCGCGAATACTTCGGCGACCTCGACCCCGCCATCCTGGCAAAGGGCCTCGCCTGAGCTCCTGACCGGCTCACTTCATCTGCGTGAGCGAGAGCGGCCGGGGCGCCTCGGCGGTCTGCGATGCCTGCGGCGCGTCGGGAGGCTGCATCAGCTCCGGGCGACACGAGATCGTCTGCACCAGCGAACCCAGGGCGCCTTCCAGGGCCGAGAGCCGCGTCTCCATTGCCTGCAGCCGCGCCTGCGAGTCGCGGCCGTGGAGCTCGGCCTCCAGCTCCAGCTCCTTCGTCCTGAGCTTGAAGTGCTTGCTCATGTAGACCAGCATGACCGGCACCGCGCCGAAGACCAGCACCGCGATGGTCGGACCGATGATCTCGGGCAGGGCCTTCATGACGGTAGGGTCCATGGTCGGAGTCTACGCGCGAAGGCGCCGCCTATTCCAGCGACCCGATGACAAGCATGGCCGGGGCGTGCGATAAGCCGTTCCTGCGCGCTCGCGCATCGCGGCTTCGGGGGGAAGCATGCGAACCAGGATGGCAAGGTCCCGCCGGATGCCCGCCGCTTCGCAGGCTGCGGTGGCGCTCGCGCTGGCTTTTGGAAACGGGGCCTGCGCGGCGTATGCCCAGGCTTCCCGCGGTCCCGCCCCCGACTTCAGTCAGTTGCCCATCGACGCGATGACGCCGCGGGAATCCACCCAGTGGTCGTTCTTCTGGGGAATGAAGAGCAGCCTCTGGTCGCCGCTCGATTGCGTGAAGAACGACGCCCGGACCGGGAAATGCGAGCGGGCGCGCGATCCCTGCGACGGGAACGGCGTCGGCAGGGTCGAGATGAGCCTGCCCTGGTACTCGGTGCCGCTGGCGGTCGTCACGCTGGGGATGGCGATCC
>DASSQZ010000203.1:0-9827 GCA_035702105.1 Myxococcales bacterium
GAAGGCTGACGCTCTACCAGCTGAGCTATTCCCGCGGGTCTCGTTTCCCGGTGGTTGGTGGAGGGAGAAGGATTCGAACCTTCGAAGGCGTGAGCCGGCAGATTTACAGTCTGCTCCCTTTGGCCGCTCGGGCATCCCTCCGTGACGTTTACCTCGAGTGAGTTCAAACCGCCGACCGCGCTGCTCCCGTTTCCGCTCTTCGAAATTCCTCGACCCCCAACAGATCTCTGCCGGCTGGAGCTGGCGGCGGGAATCGAACCCACGACCTTCCGCTTACAAGGCGGATGCTCTGCCGGCTGAGCTACGCCAGCTAACCCCTCGATTTCCTGTGTAGTTCAGGCAAAAGAGACACCTCTCCTGCACAGGGGACCCCGGCTTGTAGGGGATCTGTCCTGCCTTGTCAAGCATGCGACCCTGGCGGATCGGCTGCCGGGCGGCTGGTTCGTGCGGGAGGGGGCGGGCCCAGGGCGCGCTGCCGGGCCACCTCGTAGAGCGCCACAGCGCCGGCGGCGGCCACGTTGAGCGAGCCGACCGTACCCGCCATGGGGATGCGGGCGAGGTGATCGCAGGTCTTGCGGACGAGCGGACGGACGCCCGCTCCTTCGCTGCCGAGGACCAGCGCGGTGGGGCCGCGCAGGTCGATTTCCTGGAGCCTCTGCTCGCCTTCCGCGGCGAGCGCCACCGTCCAGATCCCCTGCTCCTTCATCTGTTCCAGCGCCCGCGAGAGGTTGGTCACCCGCGCGATGGGGCAGTGCTCCAGTGCGCCCGCAGCCGCCTTGAAGGCGGCCGGGGTGATGCCGGCTGCCCGGTCCCTGGGAACCACCACGCCATGCGCCCCGAGCGCGTGGGCGCTGCGCACCAGGGCGCCCAGGTTCTGGGGATCGGTCACGCCGTCCAGCACCAGCACGAAGGCTGGACCGGATGCCGCCGCGAAGACGTCGTCCAGCTCCACGTAGCGGAACTCGGCCAGCTCTGCGCCCACGCCCTGGTGGACCCCTCCCCGCGAGCGCCGGGAGAGATCGCCGCGGGGAACGTCCTCGACCCGCACCCCCGCCTGCGCAGCCATCTGCGCCGCCCGCTCTGCCCCTTCCGATCTGCGCCCTTCCCTGCCGCGCTCCGCCAGCACCCGCACCACGTCGCGCGGGTGGGCCTTGAGCGCCTCGAGCACCGGGTTCACGCCGTAGACGAACCGGCTCACTGCACCTCGACGGCCATGGCGACTTCGCGCTTCTGCCGCTCGCAGAGCTTCTCGGTGCAGATGAAGAAGTTGAGCGTTCCCTTGACCTGGTCGCTGGCGGCGGCGGTGAAGGGGATGTCGAACTCCACGCCCTTGGCAGGCGTCTCCTTCGCGTCGGGCCGGCCCAGCTTCTCCTTGGCCAGCTTCACCGAAGGCCCGGAGGTGACCGCGAGCGAGATGGGGGCGTCCGGCGAGACGTGCGCATTGGGCTGCGGGACCACCGCCACCTTCGCGTGGCCGGTCTCACCTTTCTTCACCTTCACCACCTGGGTGGTTTCGATGCGGTAAGTGCCTGAAACGTCGGGGGCAGCGAGCAGGAGACCGGCGAGGGCGGCGAGGATCATGAACCCATTCTAACGCTTCGCCAGGGCCTCGGCGCGCTCGATGATGGCAAGGGCGAGATCCTTGCCGGTGGCCTTCTCCAGTCCCTGGAGGCCGGGGCTCGAGTTCACGTCGAACACCATGGGGCCGGCGCGCGTCTCGATCAGGTCCACCGCGGCCACCTCCAGCCCCACCACCCGTGCCGCCTTCACCGCCAGGGCGTCGAGCTCCGCCGGCACCGTCACCGGCTTGAGCCTGGCGCCGCGCGCGAGGGTGTGCAGGAGGCGGCCGGGCCGCGCCCGTCGCTCGACCCAGGCGGTGACCGCGTCGCCGACCACCAGCGCGCGCAGGTCGCGCTCGCGCCGCCGGCGCAGGTAGCGCTGCACCACCAGGTTGTGGCCCATCGAGAGCACCGTCTCCAGTGCTGCCTCCATCGACTGCAGCGACTCGCAGACCATCACCAGCGGACGCTCGCTCGGCGTGAGCAGCTTGATCAGGACCGGCAGTCCCCCGACCAGCTCGACCAGGTCCTTGAGCGGGGTGGCGTTCGCGGCCATCACCGTCGGGGGCACCGGCACGCCGCTCGCCGCCAGGAGCTGCAGCGCGCGCATCTTGTTGCGGCTGGAGGCGATGGCGGAAGCGGAGTTGAGGGTGGGCACGCCGAGCAGGTCGAAGTGATTGAGCACCGCGAGCCCGTAGGCCTGCACCGAAGGGGCGATGCGGGGGATGACCACGTCGGTGCGCCGCAAGCGCTGGTGGGCGTAGAACAACGACGGCGAGGCCCCGAGGTGCATCTCCACGCGCACCGCGTCGAGCACGCGCACCCGCGATCCCCGCGCGCGCGCCGCCTGGAGGAGGCGCCGGGTGGTGTAGATGCTGGCCCTGCGGGAGAGGATGGTCAGGTGCAAGCCGCGCAAGTGATCGCCCGCGCTGCGCGGAGGGTCAAGGGCGCCGGGCTGGAGAACGGGTTATGCTTTCCTGGATGCGCGCCCTCCTCCTTGCCCTTCTCGTCGCCGCGCCCATGCCGGTGCGGCCGATCGCCGACGCGACCCACCTCGTGTCGGAGGCCGCGGGCAAGCCGGCGCGGCCGGTGGTGCTGCACTTCTTCGCCAGCTGGGGCTCGGCCTGCCGCGAGGAGTTCCCCGCCCTGGGCCCGGAGCTCCTCGGGCTTCCGGCGCGGGGCGTGGCCGTCAGGCTGGTGACCATCGATCGGCCCGACGACCGCGAGAAGGCGGAGAAGATGCTGGCGCAGTACAAGCTGGGGAGCCTGCCGGCCCTGCTCCTCGACGCGCCCGAGCCGGATCCGGTGGCGAAGGCGATGGGGCGGCCGGACTGGGACGGAACGCTGCCGGCGACCTTCGTCTTCGACGCGAGCGGGAAGCTGCACAAGGCGTTCCTCGGACGGGCCGAGCCGGCCGACGTGGACGCAGCCGTCCGCGCCGTCATGCGCTGAGCGCGCCGGCGAGCACCTGCGCCACCGAGACCACCTCGACGAACTCGCTCTTCAGGGCGGCGGCGCGGGGGTGGGAATCGGTCAGGACCAGCCGGTCGAAGAGGCCGCTCTTCTGCACCCGCTCGGCCGCGTCCCCCGGCAGGACGCCGTGCGTCGCCACCGCGGCGATGGAAGCGGCGCCCGCGTCGCGGTAGGCGCGCGCCGCCGCGATCAGCGACCCGCCGCTGCGGATCAGGTCGTCGTAGATGACCACGCGCTTGCCGCTCACCTGCGCCGAGACGGCGGTCACCTCGGTGCCCTGCGGGTGGCGCCGCTTGAAGACGAACGCCGGCACCACCCCGAGGTCGTTGGCGAAGCGCTCCACCCACTTGGCGCGGCCCGCGTCGGTGCAGGCCACCACCTCCGCTCCCAGCCGGCGCAGCGAGGCGAGCACCACCGGCGCTGCGGAAAGGTGCACCGGCCGCAGCGCTCCCTCGAAGTAGAAGGGGATGCCTTCGGTGTGCAGGTCGAGCAGGAGCACGCGGCTGCCCGAACCCGGCACGGGAATGCTGGAGAGCAGGCGCGCCCGCGTCTTGGCGGTCACCACCTCCCGCGGACGCGTGGCGCGCTCCATGGTGCCGTAGCCGAAGTAGGGAATGAGCAGGGTGAGGCTGCGGGCGCCCGCCTCCACCACGCCGCAGGCCAGATCGTAGAGGGCGAGCGTCTCCGCCTCGCCGGTGGTGCCGCCCAGCACCACCGCGTCGCGGCCGGAGGGATCGGTCTGGAGCCGCAGGTAGCGCTCGCCGTCCGCGAAGAGCCGGGTCTCCACCTCTCCTTCCGGCAGCGAGGCGAACAGCGAGACGCTCGCGGCCAGCTCCGCGTAGGCAGGGGTCGAGAAGATCATTCGCCGCGCGCCTCGAGGATCATCCGCAGGCGCCGCTCGTGCAGCGCCGGGTCGAGCCCCACCGGGTACTGGTGCGGATTCACGAACCGCTTGATGCCCGCGTGCAGGTGCGCGAGCTGCGCTTGCGTCCGGGCCCGCGACTCCGCCAGCGGCGGCGGCGTGTAGACCAGGTTGCCGTTGCGCAGCACCGGCAGGAGCAGCTCCTCGTGAGGCACGCCGTCGGCGAGGGTCTTGCGCCGGGTCACGTCCAGCATGTCGACCAGCGTACGGGAAGGGGCGCCCGCCTCCACGTCGTAGATGAGATCGCCGGCGAACTCTCCGGCGGCGGTGAAGCGGCGGACCTGGAGGACGCCGGGGACCGAGATCTTGGCGCTCTGCTCGGAGAGCTTGATGCGGCCCGTCCACGGCTGGCCCGGCTCGCGGACGGCGGAGAGCTTGTACACGCCGCCCAGCGCGGCGTCCTCGGCGCCGGTGACCAGGCGCGTGCCCACGCCCCACGCGCCGATGCGCGCGCCCTGCTGCTTGAGGCTCGCGATCACGTTCTCGTCCAGCTCGTTGGAGGCGAGGATCACGGTCCGATCGAACCCCGCCGCGTCGAGCATGCGCCGCGCCTGGATGGAGAGCCAGGCCAGGTCTCCGGAGTCGAGGCGGATTCCCGCGAGCTCGCGCCCCTGCGCGCGCAGCCAGCGTCCGGTCTCGATGGCGTTCCGGACGCCCTGCAGCGAATCGTAGGTGTCCACCAGCAGCACGACGTTGTGGGGCATGGCCCTCGCGTAGGCGGCGAAGGCCTCGCACTCGGAGTCGAAGAGCATCACCCAGGAGTGCGCGTGCGTGCCCCGCACCGGGATGTCGAGGAGCTTGCCGGCGAGCACGTCGGAGGTGGCGGCGCACCCGCCGATGTACGCGGCCCGCGCCGCCGAGATGGCGCCGTCCACGCCCTGCGCGCGGCGGAGCCCGAACTCCAGCACCGGGTCGCCCTCGGCGGCGAGGCAGACGCGCGCCGCCTTGGTCGCGATCAGGGTCTGGAAGTTGATCAGGTCGAGCAGCGGCGTCTCCAGCAGCATGCAGGGGACCACCGGACCGCTGACGCGCAGGAGCGGCTCCTGGGGGAAGACGGCGGTGCCTTCCGGCACCGCGTCCAGGTCGACCCGCAGATCGAGCGAGCGCAGGTGCTCGAGGAAGGCCGGCTCGAACATCGGCTCGCCCGAGCCCGTCGCAAGGCTCCCCAGGTAGGCGAGATCGGCCTCGGTGAAGCGCAGCTCCCGCAGGTACTCGATGGCGGTGCCCAGCCCCGCGGCGATGGTGAAGCCTCCCCCGAAGGGCGCGCGACGGAAGAGGAGGTGGAAGACGGCCTCGCGCCGATCCATCCCGGTCTTCCACGCCGCCGCGGCCATGCTGAGCTGGTACAGATCGGTGAGGAGCGCCAGCGGCTGCGCGTAGAGCCCTCCCAGCACTAGCGCTTCCACGCCGCGGCCTGGGCTGCGCCGGGATTGACGAAGACCTCGCCCACGTCGGAGTCCAGGGCGACCCGATCTCCCTGCGAGACCGACTCGAAGATCTGCCGCACGCCGGCCACCAGCGGCAGGCCCAGGGCGGTGAGGATGGCGGCGCCGGTGGAGTCGTCGCGCGCGGTGGCGCAGATTGCGGCGGTGGCGCCGGCCGCCCAGGCGCGCAGCGCGATCATCCCGGGCAGGTGCACGGAGACGATCATCTCCCCGCGGCGGATGCGCTGCGGCTCCGCGCCGGCGAAGCGCCGGGCCACGTCGCCGAGGAACGACTCGATGTCCACGCCCCGCCGCGCCGCCGGCCCGTGCTGCGCCAGCGACCGCGCCACCTCGGCGGCGATGCGCTCGAGGGCGATGGAGGGCGGCACGTAGCGGGCGGCGTGCTCCTGGGCGCGCTCCTCCAGCCGCGCGTCCCCCAGCGTGGTGCACAGCTCTTCCAGCTCGCGGCAGGGCGCGCTCAGGACCGCCCGCGCCCTCTCGGCGAGCTGGAGCACGTCGTCGCGGACCGCCGCGAAGGCGGCGGTGAGCTGCTCCGGAGTGGCCTTGCGCGAGTCGCGGCGCGGCAGGGCGCGCGAGAGCAGCGTGGCGATGCCCACCGTGCGTCCGCGCCCGTTGCCCTCGCCGCGCAAGAGCAGGTGCGCGCCGGAGGGATTCTGCGCCTCGATCACCGCGGTCAGGGCCCGGGACGCGGTGATGGCGACGAGCAGGTCGCCCTCGCTGAACGGACCCGCCTCGCGCTGCAGCACCAGGGCGCCCCGCGGCCGGGCCAGCGAGAGCAGCGGGACGGCCAGGAAGGCGGGATACCGCTCCTCGGCGAGCTGGGGAAAGTACTCGTACTGGTCGCTCAGGCGCGCGTCGTTCACCGTCACCGGGCGCATGCTCTCCACGCAGGTGCCGGTGATGCCCTGCCCCACCTTCATCCGCACCTCGCCGATGGCGGCGCGGTCGTAGCCGTGGGTGCCGCGCAGCACCAGCTCGTCGCCGCTCTCCAGGACGTAGACCGACGCGATCGGCGATTGCGAGAGCTCGGCGATCGCGTCGCAGAGGAAGGAGAGCCCCGCGGGCAGGCCCCCGCCCGGGGAGACCCCCGCGGCAAAGCGCAGCGCCGCCTCCACTCGCTGCGAGCGGGCGACGATCTGCACCGGCACCCGGGGCGCGTCCATGCCGGCAAGAGTACCGCGGAGCGCCTCAGTGCGTCTGCGGCTGCAGCTCCACTTTGACCCATCCCGGACTGCGCCTGTCGAACTCCCGGTACGCCTCCAGCGCGCCGATCAGCGGCGCCTGCCTGGTCAGGAGCCCTGCCGGCTCGATGGTGCCGTTGGCGAGGCCGAG
This sequence comes from Myxococcales bacterium, assembly GCA_035702105.1. Taxonomy (GTDB): domain Bacteria; phylum Myxococcota; class Myxococcia; order Myxococcales; family 40CM-4-68-19; genus 40CM-4-68-19. The sequence continues at coordinate 6,732 of DASSQZ010000203.1, forward strand.
GGTCGCCCAGAGGAGCACCAGGGTGGCGCGTTGCCGGGGTGCCAGGGTTCTCCCGTGGTGACGAAGGTGGGACGCGGCGGGCGGCCGCGCCTGCAAGGCCGGGAGTCGTGATATGAGGCGCGCGCCCGTGCGCTCGCTCCTGCCTGGAATCGGCCTCTGCGTCGCCCTCGCGCTCGCCGCACAGGCGCTCTCGTCGCTTCCCGGACTCCGCGTGCTGGGGCCGCTCACGCTGGCGCTGGTGCTGGGCATCGCGCTGCACGCTTCCGCCGGGTCCCTTCCCTGGAGCGATGCAGGATCGCGCTTCTGCGCACGCCCGGTGCTGCGCGCGGGGGTCTTCCTGATGGGCGCACGGCTCGACTTCGCGCTCGTCGCCCGGGTGGGACCGCGCGTGGCGCTGCTCGACGTGCTGCTCATCTGCGCCGGCCTTCTCGGCATCGCCGCCCTTTCGCGCGCCATGGGCGTGCCGGCCAAGCTGGCCACGCTGCTCGCGGTGGGGACCTCCATCTGCGGCGCGAGCGCGGTCGTGGCGGCGGGTTCGGTCACCGGGGCCGACGAGGAGGACGTCACCCTCGCGGTGGCGCTCTGCGGAGTGGTGGGCACCCTGGGCGTGCTCTTCTACGTCCTGGTCGGGCCGTCCCTTCCGCTCTCGCTGCCGCAGCTCGCCATCCTCTGCGGCTCCACGCTGCACGAGGTCGCGCAGGTCATCGCCGCCGCCTTCACCTGGGGCCCGCAGAGCGGCGATCTGGGGACGCTGGTGAAGCTCACCCGCGTGGTGCTCCTGGCCCCCGCGCTGCTCGCGCTGGGAGCCGCCACCCGCGGCCGCGGCGTGCGCTACTCGCTGCGCGACCCGCCCATCCCCTGGTTCGTGATCGGCTTTCTCGCGCTCGGCGTCTTGCGCTCGCTCGGCGCGCTGCCGGGCCCCCTGCGGCCCGGGCTCGAGGCGACCAGCATCTTCCTCATGACCTGCGCCATGGCCGCGATGGGCCTGCACACGCGGCTGGCGATGATCCGGCGGGCGGGAGCGCGCGTCGTCTACGCGGGGGTGGCGGCGTTCGCGTGCATGGCGGCGCTCTCGTTCGCCCTCATCCAGGCCCTCCGGATCGGTTGAAAGCGCTTGCGGAAGAACCGGAGGGCAAAACCGGTTACACTTGGGCGCGCAAGTTCCCCTGCAGGAGGCCTCAGATGACGGAATCCGTGTCCCCCCGGCACCACGTCGACATCGAGCATGCCGTCGTGCGTTTCGCGGGCGACTCCGGCGACGGCATGCAGCTCACCGGGACCGAGTTCACCCGGGAAGCGGCCCTTCACGGCAACGACCTCGCCACCTTCCCCGATTACCCCGCGGAGATCCGTGCGCCTGCCGGCACGCCCGCGGGCATCTCCGGCTACCAGATCCAGTTCGCCGCGCACGAGGTCTACTCGCCCGGAGACCAGCCGGACACGCTGGTGGCGATGAACCCGGCGGCGTTGAAGGTGCACCTGCCCGACCTGAAGCGCGGCGGCCTGCTCATCGTCAACGACGCCGCCTTCAAGCAGACCGACCTCGACCGGGCGGGCTGGAAGACGAATCCGATGGCCGACGGCACCCTCGACGGCTTCCGCGTCATCAAGGTGGACTTCGAGCGGCTGGTGGGCAAGGCGGTGGAGGGCACCGGGGTCTCGGCCAAGGACGCGAGCCGCTGCAAGAACTTCTACGCGCTGGGGCTGGTCTTCTGGATCTACTCGCGCGACGTCGAGCGCGAGGAGCACGCCATCCGCGACCGGTTCAAGAAGAACCCCGCGGTGGCCGAGGCGAACGTGCGCGCCTTCAAGGCGGGCTACAACTACGGCGAGACCATCGAGGCGCTCGACGCCCCCTACGTCATCCAGCCGGCGCGCCTGAAGCCCGGCAAGTACCGCAACGTCACCGGCAACAGCGCCATCGCGCTCGGCCTCATCGCCGCGGCGCAGAAGGCCGGCCTGCGGCTCTTCTACGGCTCGTACCCGATCACGCCGGCCTCCGACATCCTCCACGAGCTCTCCAAGTACCGCCGGTTCCACCTCACCACCTTCCAGGCAGAGGACGAGATCGCGGCGGTGGCCGCCTCCATCGGCGCCTCGTTCGCGGGCGCGCTCGGCGTCACCGGCTCGAGCGGCCCGGGCATCGCGCTCAAGACCGAGGCCATCGGGCTCGCGGTCATGACCGAGCTGCCCCTGGTGATCGTGAACGTGCAGCGCGGCGGTCCCTCCACCGGGCTGCCCACCAAGACCGAGCAGTCGGACCTCTTCCAGGCCGTCTACGGCCGCAACGGCGAGTGCCCGCTGCCGGTGCTCGCCTCGCGCTCGCCCGCCGACTGCTTCGACACCGCCTTCGAGGCCTGCCGCATCGCCATCGACTACCGCACGCCGGTGATCCTGTTGTCCGACGGGTCCATCGCCAACGGCAGCGAGCCGTGGCTCCTGCCCGACGTGAACAGCCTGCCGGCCATCGACCCGAACATCGCCACCGACCCGGCCGGGTTCATGCCCTACAAGCGCGACGAGAAGCTGGCCCGCCCCTGGGCCATCCCCGGCACACCGGGGCTCGAGCACCGCATCGGCGGCCTGGAGAAGGACGCGCTGACCGGCAACGTCAGCTACGACGCCAACAATCACGAGAAGATGGTGCGCACCCGCGCCGAGAAAGTGCAGCGCATCGCCGACCGCTTCGAGAAGACCGAGCCGTACTTCGATCCGGAAGGAGACGTGCTGGTGATCGGCTGGGGGGGCACCTACGGCAGCATCACCCAGGCGGTGATCGAGGCGCGGCAGACGGGAGCGAAGGTCGGGCACGTCCACCTGCGCCACATCTTCCCCTTGCCGCACGACCTCTCCGACGTGGTGGCCCGCTACCGGACGGTGCTGGTGCCGGAGCTGAACCTCGGGCAACTGCGCCTGCACCTGCGCGGGCAGGTGGGAATCGAGGCGGTGGGCCTGAACAAGATCCAGGGCAAGCCGTTCCACGTGGCCGAGGTCCGCTCGGCCGTCGAGTCCTTGGCCCGCAAGAACAAGAGCCCGCACGCAGCCGGGAAGGAGATCGCCTGATGACCGCGCCTCTCGTGAAGCTCACCAAGAAGG
>DASSQZ010000204.1:0-10111 GCA_035702105.1 Myxococcales bacterium
GGCTACACTAGCCCGACCGCTGAGGCAGGAACGGCCGGTGCAGTACGACCACCACCGCAATCCGCCCCGCGACCATGATGAGCAACGCGGCCACGAACTGCACGTAACCGGGGATTGCGGCACCACGCTTCCTCAGGAGCGAGCCCGTCAACGGGCACGCCGAGATTCCAGAGAACATCGCGAACCAGCCGTTGGTGATGGGCCAGGGACCCTGGTGGATGAGAAGCATCAACCCACCAACGCCCGCGACGAGGAACCATGCCCAGCCCACGAGTCGGGCCAGCAGGATGCCAAGGGTCCGCATGTTCAGATCCGGAGTGTCGAGCGAAGGACCGAATCGGTGCACACGTCCCGCGGATCGCCGATCGCCTCCTCCTCGGAGGAGGCACGCTTCAAGGCGAGCCGCCCCAGCCGCGCGTTGGGGTTCTTCGAGGCCATGCCCGACAATCGGCTGCCGCCCAGGATCCGTCAATCCGGCCTCGCGCTTCCACCGGGGCAAACGCGCAGGGCGCGAACGCCGCTCAGCGCAACAGGCGCAGCAGCACGTTCACCAGCACGGTGAGGACCAGCGACAGCACGAGGCAGGTGACGATCGGAAAGGAGAAGGAATCCCCGATGCGCACGTCGCCTGGCAGGCGGCCCAGCCACCGCAATCTCCCGGGGAAGAGCCAGAGCGCCGTCCCCACCGCGCAGAGCGCGAGCCCGGCCAACAGGAGCATCTTGCCCATCGCTTGCACCACCCCGATTGTAGACGGATCGCCTGCGCTTTGCCGCGCAGCGCACGAGCGGAGCTACGGCAGATACGAGCGCCGCTCCGCGCGACCGAAAGCCTCCGTCGCGGCGAGGTTGATCAGCTCGCGTCAGTGCAGCGCGGCGACGGCCTCGGGTGCCCCCGCGGCAAGCTCCTGCTCGAATCCCTGCACCAGCTCTGCGGGATCGACAGGCAGGTGCGCATCGCCCGCGATCCCGATGCGCAGCTCGCCGGCGTAGCTGATCAGCGTGGCGCTGAGGGCGAGACGGCCCGAGGTCGGCGCCCAGGTCATCATGCTCTGCAGAGGCTGGCCCGCGACGCGGACGCGCGCCTTCGGCCCCGGCACGTTGGTGATCATGATCGACGCCTTCGAGGTGAAGATGCCGACGCCGAGGCGCTCGACCGCGGCGCCCGCCACGCCGAACGCGCGCAGGATGTCGAAGGCCACCGGCGCGGTGGGAGTCGCCTTCACGGCCGTCATCCGCTGCTTCAGCGCGCGGATCCGTCCCTCGCGCGTGGACTCCCCGAGGGGAAGCGCCACGTAGACGAGCCCGAAGTTGTTGCCGGTGTCGCCACGGCCGCGCAGGTACAGCGGGACCAGGGCGCGCACTTCGCGGGGCGGAAGCGCTCCCTTCCGCTCCAGTGCGGCGCGCATCGACCCGGCCAGGGCGGCCATCAACAGGTCGTTGACCGTCGCGCCTTCGCGGTGGGCGAGCTCCTCGATCGCGGCCATGCGAATCGGCGCGGACCAGGCCGCGCGCTTCACCAGCCCGAGGCCGGTGCGGAGCGTTTGCGGGTCGGGCCAGAGAGCGAGCAGCTCGGCGAACGTCTTCGCGCGCGAAAGCTGTTCGCCGACCCAGTCGATCGGCCCACGCGGCGCCTCCGGCGGCCTGCCCACCGCCTTCGGCGCAGGCGCGGACTCGTCGGCGAGGCTGAGCAGGAGCTTGATCAGCGCCACTCCGTCGCCGACGCAGTGGTGGACGCGCAGCAGGATCGCGGTGCCGCTCCCCGGCCTCTCGATGACGTCGACTTCCCAGAGCGGCTTTTCCAGGCTCAGGCCCGCGCTCATGCGCTCGCTGACGAATTGCTGCAGGTCCTCGTCGCTGCCGGGCGGCGGCAGGCCGACATGGTGGACGTGCGCGCGCAGGTCGAAGCGCGGGTCGTCCTCCCACGAAGGGAGCATGACCGGCGTGGGCGGCAGCACCACGCGGCGGCGGAAGCGGGGATACGCGGCGAGCTTCTGGAAGTGGGCCTCCAGCTTCTCGGGCTCGATATGCCCCGCATATTCCATCAGGGACGTGATGATCATCCGGTTTTCCGGTGAATCCATCTGCAGCCAGGCGGCATCGGCCGCGGACATCCGTTCGCGCGCGAGAGTCATGATGCGCAAGGTCGTGCAACACCTTTGCCGCGCCTTTCCCTCGGTGCCGCAAGGCGGCAACCGCACTTCGTGCGCGCTGGGGCGCCGCCGTCGCGCGAACTGCGCGCGTGCGTAAGAGCACGGACCGGCGAGCCGATCACCTCCGCGCCACGCGACCCTTCGCGCTCGCGCCAAGGCTGAGGACGCCGGCGACCGCCCCGGAGGCGAGACGTCCCCGGCGTCATGTCGAAGAACCTGGCACGGCCGAGGACGAGCGCGGGTGGCCCCGCTCAGTACTTCAGCTCGCCCTGCGCCCTCACCGCCGTCATTGCCGCCAGGTTCACCACGTCCTGCACCGACGCGCCCTGCTGGAGCACGTTCACCGGCTTCGCCATCCCCATCAACACCGGGCCGATCACCTCGGCCCCTCCCAGCCGCCAGAGCAGCTTGTAGCCGATGTTTCCGCTGTTCAGGTCGGGGAAGATGAGCACGTTGGCGTCGCCGGTCAGGCGCATGAAGGGGAACTCGTGCTCGCGCACGCCGGCCACCACCGCCGGGTCCACCTGCATCTCGCCCTCGACCTCGAGGTCGGGCCTGCGCGCGCGCACCAGCTCCACCGCCTTGCGCACCTTGGCCGGCGAGCCGCCGCGGTCGGTGCCGAAGTTGGAGTACGAGAGCATGGCGATGCGCGGCTTGAGCTCGAAGGCGCGGGCCAGCTCCGCGGTGGAGATGGCGATGTCCGCCAGCTCCTCGGCGGTGGGGTCCGCGTTCACGGTGCAGTCGGCGAAGAGCCGCAGCGACTCCTTGAAGGCCACGATGTACGTGCCCGACGCGCGCCGCCCTTCCTGGGTGCGGACGATCTCCAGCGAGGGACGGATGGCCTCCGGATAGGTGCGGGTGAGCCCGGTGACGAGGCCGTCCACCACGCCCTCGAGCAGCATCATGGCCGCGAAGGTGTTGCGCTGGCGCATGCGGTAGAGCGCCTCGGCCCAGGAGACGCCGGCGCGCTGGCGCAGCTCGTAGAAGTGCTTCGCATACGCCTGGTAGCGGTCGCTGGCGAGCGGGTTGACGATCTCCACGTCGTCGAGGAAGCCGAGGCGCGCCTCTTCCGCCTGGACGCGGATCTCCTCGCGGTCGCCGAGCAGCACCGGAATGCAGATGCGCTCTTCCATGAGCTGCTGGGCCGCCCGCAGGATGCGCGGGTGGTTGCCCTCGGGGAAGGCGATGCGGGTCATGCGCCGGCGCGCGCGCGAAACCACCACGCTCATCACCTCGTAGGTGCGGCCCTGCCGGCGCCGCAGGGCATCGACGTAGGCGTCGTGATCGAGCGTCACCCGCGCCACCCCCGATTCGATCGCCGCCCTGGCCACCGCAGGCGCCACCGCGATGAGCACGCGCGGATCGAACGGCTTGGGGATGATGTAGTCGCGCCCGAAATGGAAGGTCTGCCCGCCGTAGGCGGCGCTGACGCTCTCGGGGACGTCCTGCCGCGCCAGATCCGCCAGCGCGTGGGAGGCGGCCAGCTTCATCTCGTCGTTGATCGCCTTGGCGCGCACGTCGAGGGCGCCGCGGAAGATGCCGGGGAACCCGAGCACGTTGTTGACCTGGTTGGGATAGTCGCTGCGCCCGGTGGCCATGATGATGTCGCTGCGGACCTCGTTCGCCTCCTCGGGGGTGATCTCGGGCGACGGGTTCGCCAGCGCGAAGAGGATGGGATCGGGCGCCAGCGTCGCCACCATCTGCTTGGAGATCACGCCCTTGGCGGAGAGGCCCACCACCACGTCGGCGCCCTTGATGGTCTCGGCCAAAGACGACGGCTTCTCGCCCTGCGCGAAGACGCCCTTCCACTCGTCCATGTCCTCGGGCCGGCCGCGGTAGACGAGGCCGAACTTGTCGCACATGAAGATGTGGTTTCGCGGCACGCCCAGCTTCACGTACTGCTCCGCGCAGGCCACCGCCGCGGCGCCCGCTCCCACGAACACCACCTTGACGCCGGAGATCTTCTTGCCCGCGAGCTCGAGCGCGTTGATCAGCGCGGCGCCGGTGATGATGGCGGTTCCGTGCTGGTCGTCGTGGAATACCGGGATCTGCATCTCCGAGCGCAGCCGCCGCTCGATGATGAAGCACTCCGGGCTCTTCACGTCCTCGAGGTTCACGCCGCCGAAGGTGGGCTCGAGCGACTTCACCACCTTGCAGAAGGTGTCGATGTCCTTGGCGTCCACCTCGATGTCGAAGACGTCGATGTCGGCGAACTTCTTGAAGAGCACGCCCTTGCCCTCCATCACCGGCTTCGAGGCATAGGCGCCGATGTCGCCGAGGCCCAGCACCGCGGTGCCGTTGGAGATGACGCCCACCAGGTTGCCGCGGATGGTGTACTTGAAGGAGAGATCGGCGTTGCCGGCGATCTCCATGCAGGGCTCGGCCACGCCGGGGGTGTAGGCGAGCGAGAGGTCGCGCGAGGTGGCCACCGGCTTGGTGGGCACGACCTCGATCTTTCCCCTGCGGCCGCCGGAATGATAATCGAGCGCGTCCTGTCGCGAGGGGCGCCCCTGGGTCTCGAAGTTGCTGGCCATGGACGAGCGGTTTACTGCAATTTCACGGCCCGCGCGACGTGGCGGGCGGCCGCGGCTTCCACTCGCCGCGCGAAGATGGTAGGCGCACCCCATGCCCGCCCGCGAGATTGTGCCCGGCATCCTGACCTGGCAGTGGTTCTCGGAGAGGAACGGATACGACTTCAACGGCATGCTGCTGCTCCACGGCGGCGGGAACGTCGCGGTGGATCCGGTGGACATGCCGGAAGACGTGCTCGACCAGCTCGCCGGCGCAGGCGTTTCGCGGATCGTGCTCACCAACCGCAATCACTTCCGCGCCGCGGCGAAGCTGAAGGCGAAGACCTCGGCGCGCGTCGCCGTGCATCCCGCCGACGCGGCATTCGTGCGCGGCCAGGGCGTGGAGGTGGACGACGACCTCGCCGTGGGAGCGCGCCTGGCCGGGTTCGAGGTGCTGGACGCGAGCGGCAAGTCTCCTGGCGAGGTGGCGCTGTGGAACGCGGAGCGGCGCATCCTCGTCGTCGGAGACGCCTGCGTGGGCAAGCCGCCGGGGCAGCTTGCGCTGCTCCCGCCCAAGGTCATCGACGACCTGCCGCGGCTGAAGGACTCGCTGCGCCGGCTGGCGGAGCTGCCGGCGGAGATGGTGCTGGTGGGCGACGGCGCGCCGGTGCTGCGCTCCGGCCGCGAGGCGCTGCAGGCCCTGGTCCGCACATTCTGACGAGGCGCGCGTGGGCGACGAGCTGGACCAGCTGATCAACATCATGTTCCAGGCGCATCCCTGGCACGGCGTCGCGCCGGGCGATCCCGCCGGCGTGGTGCAGGCCTTCGTGGAGATCGTGCCCACCGATACCGTGAAGTACGAGCTGGACAAGACCAGCGGGCACCTGCACGTGGACCGCCCCCAGCTCTATTCCAGCCAGCCGCCCACCCTTTATGGGTTCATTCCCCAGACCCATTGCGGCGCCAGGGTCGGCGCCCGCTGTTCGGAGCGCTGTGGCACCACCGGGATCCGCGGCGACGGCGACCCGATGGACATCTGCGTGCTGACCGAGAAGACCATGGCGCACGCCGGCTTCTTCCTGCGCGCGCGGCCCATCGGCGGGCTGCGGATGATCGACGGCAACGAGGCGGACGACAAGATCGTCGCGGTGCTGGAACGCGACATCGCCTACGGCGATCTGCGCGACATCGCCGACGCGCCGGCGGGAGTGGTGGAGCGGCTGCGCCATTACTTCCTCACCTACAAGCAGATGCCCGGCGAGCCGGCCCGCACCGTCCGCATCGCCGAGGTCTACGACCGGGTGGAAGCGGTGGAGGTCATCCGCCGCAGCCTCGACGACTACCGCGACGCCTACGGCGACCCGCGTTCCCGGCCCGCGCAGCTCGCGCGCCTGCTCGGGCAGGGCGGATGAAGAAGCTGACGCTCACCCGCCAGATCATGATCGGGCTCGTGCTGGGAGTCGTGGCCGGCTACTTCGCCGGCCCGCAGCACGCCGCCGTGTTCCGTCCCTTCAGCGCGATCTTCCTGCGGCTGGTGAAGGTGCTGATCGCGCCGCTCATCTTCTCCACCCTGGTCGCGGGCATCGCCGGCGCCGGCCACCTCAAGGTGGTGGGGCGCATGGCCGTTCGCGCCTTCATCTACTTCGAGGTGGTGACCACCATCGCCATCGGCATCGGCCTCGCCATGGTGAACCTGACCCGGCCCGGCGCGGGCGTCCACCTGCCGCCGCAGCCGCCGGAGACGAGGATCGCGCCGCCCCAGACCTGGCAGGACTTCCTCATCCACGTCTTTCCCGACTCGGTGATCAAGGCGATGGCGGAGGGCGACGTGCTGCAGATCGTGGTCTTCAGCATGCTGTTTGCCTTCGCGTTGAACCTGCTCGGCGAGAGAGGACGCATCGTGGTGCAGCTCTGCGACGCCATCGCGGAGACCATGTTCCGCTTCACCAACATCGTGATGCGCTATGCCCCCATCGGGGTGGGCTGCGCCATCGCCTACACGGTGGGGCACGGCGGCATGGGAGTGCTGGTCAACCTCGGCAAGCTGGTGGCCACGCTGTACCTGGCGCTGGCCGTGCTGATCGTCGGCGTCTTCCTGCCCATCGCGCTGGCATTCAAGGTGCCGCTGCGCAAGTTCATCCGCGTGGTGAAGGAGCCCGCGGCCATCGCCTTCAGCACCACCTCTTCGGAGGCGGCGCTCCCGCGCGCGATGGAGTCGCTGGAGCGCCTCGGCGTTCCCCGCCGCATCGTCGCGCTGGTCCTGCCCCTGGGCTACAGCTTCAACCTCGACGGATCCTCGCTCTACATCTCTCTCGCGGCCATCTTCGTGGCGCAGGCCGCGGGCGTGAACATGACCGCGGGGCAGCAGTTCGGAATGCTCTTCATGCTCATGCTCGCCACCAAGGGAGTCGCGGGGGTGCCGCGGGCGTCGCTGGTCATCCTCTCCGGCGCGCTGATCTATCACGGCCTTCCGCTCGAGGGCGTCACGCTGGTGCTGGGCGTGGACGAGCTGATGGACATGGGCCGCACCGGCGTGAACCTGGTGGGCAACTGCCTCGCCACGGTGGTGATCGCGCGCTGGGAAGGCGAGTTCCGCGAGGCCAGCGACGCGGAGCTGGACGCCGCGGAAGTGGCCGGAGCGGTGTGAGCGCCCGGCTAGATCGCCTCGCGCTCGCGCGCGAGCCAGCGCGCCGCCAGCGGAGCCAGAAGACAGCCGCTGCCGATCGCCGCATACGCCAGGACCCACGCCAGCGAGCTTGCCGCGCCGCCCGCGGCATCGAGGGTGGCGCCGAAGACCACCGGGCCGAGCATGCCGCCGCCGAACCCCGCCAGCGAATAGAGGCCCATGGCCGAGCCGCGCAGGTCTTCCGGCGCCGCCGCCACGAGGCCAGCGGTCAGCGTGGCGGAATCGGCCATCACCGACATCGAGTATGCGGCGAGCAGCGCCACCACCACCGCCCAGTGCCAGTGCGCCGCGAACCCGAGCACGATGCCGCCGGTGCCCGACGCGGCCATGGCCATGAGGATCCAACGGCGCCGGCCGGCGCGGAGCGCCGCCTCGTTTCCCGCGATCGAGGCAGGAACCGCGAGCAGGTTGACCGCCGCGGCGATGGACTGCGCGCTCCAGGGAAAGGTGTGCCCGGGTCCCTGCACGGCCGCGGAGAAGGTGAGGAACGCCACCATCCAGCTGCGCGAGCCGAACAGCTCCAGGCAGTGGACGGCGTATCCCACGATGTAACCTGCCGCCTCGCGGTGGCGGAGGATGGGGCCCCACGAGGCGAAGGGGATCAGCGCCTTCACCCGCTCCGAGGTGACGGCGCGCCGCACCGGCGCGACCAGCCCCACCACCAGCGCCGCGCCGATCAGCGGGCCCACTGCCGCGGCGAGGAACGCCGCCTTCCACCCCTGGCGCGCCGCGATCGCGCCCGCCATGGCGAGCGAGAGCGCCGTGCCGATGCTGAACGACGCCGTGTAGAACGAGATGGGCCGGCTCTGCCTGGGCCCGGAGATGCGGTCCGAGAGCAGGCGCAGCCCCGGCATGTAGGTGCCGGCGATGCCCACGCCGAGCAGCACCTGGAAGAAGAGCGCGCTCGCGAATCCGTGCGCGAACCAGCCGAACCCCGCGCTGCCCGCCGCGGCGAGGAGGCTGCCGGCGGCATAGACCTTGCGCCCGTCGCCCCGGTCGGTGAGCGCCGTCCAGTACGACACCGAGGCCACGTACCCGACGAAGAACATCCCGCCGATGACGCCCGCCTGCGCGTTGCTCAGTCCCCACGCATCGCGAAGCTGCGGGAGCAGCGCCGCGAAGGTGGCAAAGCCGAGCATGGAGAAGACGTGCGCGCCGATGAGGATGGGAACGGGGTTCATTGTTCTCGGGGCACGCCGCGCGCCGGGCTGGTTGTACGCCAGCTTCGACCTGAAAGGGCTGAAAGGGGAAATACACGCCCGACCCGCGCCGTATCCGGGAACGTGCTGGTTCGAGCCGAACCCCTGGTGCCCGTACGCGAGCGGGCAAGTGCCTGGGACTCCATTGCCATCGCCATCTGCGCGCTGTGGATCTTCATCCTGCTTTCGTCGGGGCTGATCGAGCGCGAAGTCCTGGTCCTGCACGTCCTGCAATCGGCCATCTATGCAGCCGCTCTCGCGCTGATCGCGCGGAAGAGCAAGTGGGGACTCGGCATCGCCGCTTCCATCGCCTTCATCTGGGACTACGGCAACCTCCACACCGGCTTCATCTTCGACCTGGGCTTCCGCGTCTGGCGAGGGTTCCTGCACACCGGGCACATCGAACGGTTCGTGCCCTGGGAGGCGACCATCGGGTGGTTCGCCCATCTCCTGCTCATCGCGGCCTGTATCGCGGCATGGGGACAGCACGCGGACAGGCGCCCGCGCGACATCGCCGGGTTCGTGGTCGCGTTCGCGGCCACCTACGTCTACTTCGGTGTCATCCTCTACTTCTTCGGGCGGTTCTTCTTCGCCCGTTACCTCCGGCTCTTCTTGCCCTGAGGCCAGCGCGCCACCTCGCGCAATCCGACGCGCGTGACGCGATGCGCCGGCAACTGTGATCGCGCCCGGGTCGTCTGCCAGCGCTGAGAACGAGGCAACGTGCCGCACCGCCGCGGACAGGCCGGCTCTTGCGAGTCTTGCGGCGATCCGCTCACAATCATCAGTCGAGGGACCTGTGATCGCTGTGGAACAGCGCAGCGCAGCCCGAGGGCCACTCGTCGCCGCCGTCGCCGTCGCGGCCGGCGCCACGCTGAACGTGTGGTTGCGGCGCAAGCTGTTCGAGACCACGGGCCTGCCGGTCCACCAGTCGTATCAGACCGTCTCCTTGCTGGTGGTCGTCCTCACCGGGCTCGCGGCGGCCGCGCTGACGTTCACCACGCTGCGGTTGGGGAAGCCCTCGTTCGTCTGGACGGTATTGGCGGGAATGCTGGCCATCGTCGTGGCGCTCGTCGCCATCTTCGTCGGCCTGTACTGGCCCTGGCTGTTCCCTAAATGAATCAGACGCGCTTCTCCATGATGTAGTCGTCCATCACGTACCCGCCCCCGATGTCCGTCTTCAATTCCCGGCGGACCGTATAGCCATTCCGCTGATAGGCGCGGATGGCCTTGGCGTTGAAGCGGTTCACCCCGAGCACCACGGTGGGCAACCCGCGCCGGCGCGCCTCGTCCTCGACGTGCTCGAGGAGAAGCGAGCCGAGGCCACGGCCGTGCTCGGTCACCTCCAGGTACAGCTTGTGCAGCTTGAGCTCGCCATCCACCGGCTCGTACCCGCAGAAGCCCACGGCGCGGTCGCCGTCGAAGAGCAGCTCGTAGACCACGCCGCGCTCCACGTCGCGGCGGAGCTGCCCCACGTCGTACATCCACGCCAGCATGTACTCGATCTGCTCGTGGCTGAGGATGGACGGGTAGTGCGCGCGCCAGATGCGCCCGGCGAGCTGCGAGACC